>CAIMEB010000227.1 GCA_903839855.1 uncultured Methylococcaceae bacterium | reverse complement strand
TTTCGGTAACGGTAACCCTGTAAGTGCCGCCAAACATCACTTTTTCGTAAAATGACAATGGAGAATAAAAAAACTTCGCGCTCAATAAATAGCTGAATCCCATGCCTGTCGTGGCTTGTAGCTTTTCCGTTCAGATACTACGTATCGAATAGGCCGCACTAATAAGAACGGTGATGCTAAAAAACACCATGAGTCCACCCCATTGTTGAAAGCCACCCATCAGGGCATGGAGTTCGGCAATGAAGCCAATAGTTCCGGGTAGTCCCATGGCGGCGAATAAAGCTAAGCTGATGAATACTGAGAATCGCGGCATGAGTTGTATTAGGGCGCTGTAATCGCCAATATGACGGGTCTTGGTACGTTCATAGAGTAGTCCTATGAGTAAGAACAAGGTGCCAGAAATAAAACCATGCGCCGTCATTTGTAATACAGCGCCGGTTAAACCGATTTCATTTAAGGTCGCAATGCCCAGTAAAATGATACCCATGTGGCTCAATGAGGAATAGGCAATCATGGCTTTAAGATCCGTTTGCCGCCAAGCCAGTAAAGCACCGTAGATCATTCCAAAAAGTGCAAGAAACACCAGTAGTGGTTGTAAACTATGCGTAGCTTCAGGCAGCATGTTGACCGCTCTGATGAGGCCATAAGCCCCCATTTTTAATAGAATCCCTGATAACAAGATACTGACAGGACTGGGAGCTTCAACGTGTGCAAGGGGTAACCAGCCATGTAGTGGAAAAATAGGCATTTTAACGCCAAAGCCAATTAAAAAACCTAATAGCACTAGAATTTGTTTATAGCGAGGCATGTCTTTTGCGGCTTGCTGTAGGATTGTCATTAAAGAGCCGACATGCTCAAAGTCATATTGACTGACTGCCAGTAGGCTGATGAGCATAAACACAGAGCCGCTCAGGGTGTAGAGTACAAAGTTTAGGCTAGCCGCGTGCCGCCTCTGCCCTCCCCAGCTACCGATCAGGAAAAATAAGGGGATGAGAGTGAGTTCCCAAGCGATATAAAACAGCGCCCAGTCCTGAGCTAGGAAGACGCCTAACATACCGAATTCAAGTAATAAGACGCACAGATGATAGCCCTTAACACTTTTAGGGAGCTTAAAAGACGCGATTAAAGCAATAGAGGTTAGGTGTGTTGCCAGTAACAGCATGGGCATGGAGACGCCATCGACACCTAAGGCATACGTACTGCCCAAATTAGGGTTAAGGGGGAAATATTCACTGAATTGTAGTTCAGGACTCTCTTGACGGTATAAATGAAGTAACCAACAGCTTAAGAACAATGCGAAAGTGGTAAATAAGTTTGCAATGGTACGGATGAGGATCGTTTTTTGGCTAGGCGTAAAAGCTAAAAATAAGGCGCCAGCAGCCGGAGTCCAAAGTAGCAGACTTAGAATTCCCATGTGACACGCGCTCCTAATGCTGTGCTATAAAAATAATGGTAGGGCACTACACTATTGAAACTGGTTTTGTGCAAATTGCCCGATCTTACTTGCATCTTTATCCATACAATTGTCTCATATTTCAATGAATCACTGAATCACTGAATCACTGAATCACTGAAGTAGACAAAATGTCATCAGGCTTTCTTTGCTTTCTTTGGGTTGAAGATGTGTTAGCTGCATTCAGTTTATTGAGTTTTTGATGATGTCGTTTTGATCCAGTATAATTCAATTAAGATAAATAACAGGTGAAATCTCTGCTGCAGCAGACAAAGATTATATTTGTATGAGTTATTGTGTCAGAAAATTCAACCATGCGTTTCATGAATTGCATTCTGTGGCTAGAATTCTCTGGTTGGCTTTTATTATTTAAGCAATCGACAATGAAGTCACTGGTCTCGAATGATACGCCAAAGATGACAGTAAGTAACCCGGTCATCATGTTCAAAATACCGAACGGCGCTAACTTATCTTTGTGTCCCATGTCATGATCATCCGCTTTTACGGCTTTTCTACAACGTGATGTACCTCCCCGCGATGAATCGAATAAATCTATCTTGGCCTTAGTATCAATTGATATCCGTAACGAATCTTCGCGCAAATCAGAAATCTTATTGCACAACAGTTCTGCGATCCCAGCCACACATCTTTTGGGCTAAGTAAGGTTTCGAATTCAATTAATCAATAACTACCTGCGCTTGAAATGTCTGTCTCTTTACGCCAGTTAATTTTTGAGCTGCATCTTTGAGAAGCTGTTTGGCAAAATGATTTCTAGTAAAATTAAGGTATTTTTTACGGCAAGCTGAGAAATGGCATACAAAAGTGACTTAAGTGATACAGAGTGGCATCTGATAAAAGAGTATTTTGACCCGACAAGTAAACGCGGAAATGGACATAAACATTCCAAAAAACCATTGTTGACGCTATTCTTTAGTCAACTCATCATTTCGATAGTAAAATCAGCTATCCATCAGCCCCCCATTTTTTAATGCGATAATAAAGCGCATGCCTACTCAACCCCAATAATTCCGCTGCATCACTCACCTTACCCTCCGCTAACTTTAAGGCTTGATTAAGTAATGATTGCTCTAACTGATACCAATCCAAACCCTCTTCAGGTAATTCCAAATAGAGTACTTGGCATTTATGTCCTGCCTGCCGATAACTTGCCGGAAGATCCTCTATACCTATCACGCGGTTTGCTTTAGAAATGGTTAGGTTTTCACATAAATTACGCAACTCACGAACATTCCCAGGCCAGTCATATTTTTCGAGTTCTTGAATCACGTCCTTTTTTAGGACTGTTGTACGCAAGTTATATTTACTTGCAAAGTAACGTAAATAATAATGCAGCAATAAACTAATATCCTCCCTGCGTGCTCTCAAAGGGGGCATATCAATTTCAAAGACACTTAAGCGATAATATAAATCAGCTCTAAATCGTCCCAGATCAATAATCTCAAGCATAGGCGCATTGGTAGCCGCAATAATACGGACATCAGCAGTCAGCGTTTTAACGGAGCCAACCGGCAAATATTCACCATTCTGAATAAACCGCAATAATTTTGCTTGCAGCACCAAGGACAGAGAATTGATTTCATCAAGAAACAAAGTACCGCCATCAGCAGTCGCTATAATCCCTGAAGTATCCTCTTCGGCATTCGTAAAAGCTCCCTTCAAATAACCAAATAGGGTCGATTCTAAAAGATCGTGAGACAACGCAGCGCAATTCAAGGAAATAAATGCCTGCCTGGCACGACGACTTTTCTGTTGCAAGGTAAGCGCAATCAGCTCTTTACCAGTTCCTGTTTCACCTGAAATAAGCACATTAGCATCAGTACCGGCAATTATTTTTACTTGGCTTAATAACGCTTTAAGCGCAGGAGCCTTGCCCATGATATTTATTGGGTTGGTCATTAAGAATATTTAATTAATGTATCTCCCTGACAGGGGATTGCTTTGTTAAATCACTCAATTTAACTATCAACACCCGACTGGGCTTTAAATTTATCTTAATGGGAAGCGATAATCATGCCATATTTTTATTACCAGGCTGATCGCAGAAGAATCAAAGACAAAGCAACCTCCTGCGCTTTGCCCATATTAAAGTATCCTTTAAAAATAGGTTATATCACACATAAATTAAGTCATATCACCTACTTGATAGAAGATAACTTGCTATTGCATATAACGGCAGTTAGTTTTGTACTTCGTTATCCTTAACATCATCGATTAAGTCTTTTATATTTTGTTTTTGCTGCAAGATAAAATCTTTACTTTGTTCAGCTGTTTTACTGGTTATCGTCAGCAGCTCTTTACGATATTTATGCGTCAGATAACCGGCAACGATCCCTAAACCAAGAACAACCAACGGATGTCGCGAAATCGTAATGATAACACCTCGGCCTGACTCAATAATAGCAGAGGCAGCCACGGCTGTCGCAACGCCTTTTACGACTAGCTCACCAGTAGAGTTTTCATTGGGCTTTGTAACCGACGATTCTTTATTTAGCTCGATAACAGGAGTAGATGAAGTGCTGGATGTTTGAGTCATGACAGTTCCTGATTAATTAATTGCAATAGCGGAATTAAAATAATCGTTAATGATAAAACAAGGCTTGCCCTCTGTCATGCCCGTTTTTCCTATAACGATTCATCATGCTTGCATCCAGCACAGCAATAGCGTCTTCGCAGCTAATGGTATCACTCATATTATCCTGTATGTAAGTCGCAAGATTTTCAATGGCTCCCCAATAGACCGGTGATTCTATAAATTCAAACGCCTGACTTAGAAGCTCGACAAGTTTTTCTTCCTGCAGATGCGTAAGTACCTATGTAAAATTAATTTAACTTAACTTTTAAGAAAAGTCTACGGTGAAAGATAGTCCAATATTAGCAAGCACATCAAATAATTCTCTTTTGAGATCAGCAAAAGACTTATAAGCGTCAAAAGGCAACCAGTCA
>CAIMEB010000226.1 GCA_903839855.1 uncultured Methylococcaceae bacterium | reverse complement strand
GAAGGATGTTCCATGAATTGTTGGTATAACTGTTCAACTTCGGCCTCTGTGAATTTGATTTTAAGCATGTCATATTTTTAGGTAAATTGGAGCATTATACCTCTTTCATTTTCCGCATCTGTGACCGCGCCGAGTATAGAACGGGAATCGATTGCTAATTTATTAAACGAACGAAAAATCATTCAACAGACTCGTCAACAATACAGTGGCGATAAACCTGCCCCTAGCTTACCACCCTTATTATACTCACCGCTCATCCTGGAAGGCGGGGTTATTTCTTATCAAAGTAACTCACTCACCGGTGGCTTTGGTGCAAAGTATTTGGGAGTCGGTGGCGATACCGAGTTTCAACGTGATTCGGTCAGTATTTACTTAAGAACGGTCTCTGTACAAAATGGGCAGATCTTACAATCCGTTGATACGACTAAAACTATTTTCTCAATCAAAGTAGATTTAAGCGTATTCAAGTTTGTGGCGTTAAAAGATTTACTGGAAGTTGAAACCGGCTTTACCAGTAACGAACCCGCGCAACTGGCGGTATTGGAAGCGATTGAAAAAGCAGTACATACTACAATTATTGATGGAGTCTTACAAGGCCTGTGGCAGTTTAAAGATCCTCAACAAGCTGAAGCTATCGTAGCTAATTATAAACAGGAAAAATCAACGGATAATGTCCCTTATACACCGCCTGTATTTGATACTGAGGCACATACCGTCACCCAATGATTGGAATATTGAATACGGCACGAAGAGATAAACTCTAATAAAGGCTAACCACATGAAACGAAATGAGTTTAATCATCCCGGGTATCGATTGCGTTTAGCAGGCAGTGTGTTTTTATGTTTGGTCAATACTGCTGGCGCCGATAATCTGGCTTATATCGATCAGGAGGGTGATCAACAGACGGCCTTGGTCTTTCAATCCGGTGCTGGAAATCAAAGTTCAATTGAGCAAATGGGATTCACAATAGAATTGAGCAGTGTCGGTAGTTTTTCGCAATTGTCGCAAACTGGACTCAATAATAACATTGGTGTAACTCAAGAGGCCAACAATGACTATTCATCTATTGATCAGATCGGCAACTACAATCAAGCCACATTGGTTCAAGCGAGTACCGATAATCTGGCTTACATCACACAAACCAGCGACAACAACACCATTACCATTAGCCAGGATAATTTAATCAATAGTTCCGCCGGTACGGGTAATTATGTCAGTGCCTCACAAACAGGCAGCTTTAACACATTAGATATCATGCAGTCAGGCGTCCTTAATTCAGTGCAAGTAGCTCAATCAGACATCGGTAACTATGCTAAGTTATCACAAACCGGCGAAGCGAACATGATCAGTGTTCTCCAGTCACAGGGTTATAACCAAGCCCAGATTGAACAAAACGGCAATGGCAATCAAGCTAATTTGACCCAAAACGGTACGAACAATTATGCAGGGATCACCCAATATGGCAATAATAACATCGCTAATATTGTACAGATGGGGAATGGTCAATCTATTAATATCACAGAATCAGGTGGCGTTTCGATTACCGTGATCCAACCTTAAGAACCAATTATTATGAAATCAACTAACCACTTTGTTTTTGTTACTTTACTTATAGGTTCTATTATGACCAGCAATGCTGCCAATGTGATTTCAATTACTCAAACAGGTTCAGGCAATAATAAAGCACACGTTACTCAGAAAGGTTCAATGGGGGACGTTATTGTACAACAAACGGGGCATAACAATACCCTGGTACAATCACAAAGCGGAGCGACTAATAGAAGCCTGGTAGCACAATCCGGTAACAATAATATCAGCCTACAAGGCCAAAATGGACAACATAATACGGCTATCGCCTTACAAGATGGTCAGAACAATCAGGTGATACATCATCAGGAAGGCGATGGTAATAACCGCACAGTTATAGAAGTAGGTAATGGAAAAAAAGTAGTTATCACCGAAACGGGTAAGCCATAACAGTCGCTTATGGGTACGTAATCAACACTGTAGAGTTAACGTTAGCAGCCATTCAACGCATTATAGAACTGTAAATTTTGCCCCAATCTGAACAGCCAATCTACTCGACTATGTAAATTTAAGGTATCATGCTAGCTCTGGTCTTCTTGAATACTGAAAATAGAAATACAACCGAGCTACCATGAATACTGACGACATTAATAGAGTAAAAAATTATCTGTTTAACTTACAGGATCAAGTCTGTTTGACCCTGGAAAATCAAGATGGAACAGCAAAATTTGCTGAGGATTTATGGGATCGTGCCGAAGGCGGTGGTGGTAGAAGCCGCATCCTGGAAAATGGCTCTGTATTTGAACAGGCAGGGGTTAACTTCTCTTATGTCAGAGGCATTAACTTACCGGCTTCAGCAACGGCTAAACGTCCTGAACTGGTTAATCGTCAGTTTCATGCAATGGGCGTCTCGTTAGTTATTCACCCCAAAAACCCCTATGTGCCCACTTCACATGCCAACGTCCGGTTTTTAATTGCCGAAAAAGAAGGCGCCTCTGCTATTTGGTGGTTTGGTGGTGGTTTCGATTTAACGCCCTTTTATCCCTTTAAAGAAGATGTCATCCATTGGCATACCACAGCACGTGATGCGTGTGAGCGGTTTGGTCAGGAAGTCTATCCTGCTTATAAAAAATGGTGTGATGATTATTTCTATCTCCCTCACAGGCACGAAACCCGTGGCGTCGGTGGTTTATTTTTTGATGATTTAAATGAATGGGGCTTTGAGCAAAGCTTTGCTTTTATGCAAAGCGTAGGCGATCATTATACAAAAGCCTACATACCTATTGTACAAAAGCGAAAAGATACCTCTTATACCGAAACAGAACGCCAGTTTCAGCTTTACCGTAGAGGCCGCTACGTTGAGTTTAATTTGGTTTATGATCGCGGCACATTGTTTGGCTTACAGTCCAATGGTCGAACTGAATCTATCTTGATGTCTATGCCACCTTTAGCTCGATGGCACTATAATTGGAGTCCTGAACCTGGAAGTCCTGAAGCGGTTCTTTATGAAAGTTATTTAAAGCCTCAAAATTGGTTGGATATTTAATTCTAACTCCGACTAATCCCCTTAGGACTCAATTAATGCAAGGCACTCTCGCTAAAATGTACACGCAACTGGACACTGTTGTTCAGTATGAATTACCTGTGGGTAACGAACGTATCCCGTTAAATGCCTTGATTGGTAAGTCCATCAAGTTGCGTTTTACCGGCCAAATCTTATGCGTGCATTGCAATAGAGCCATTAAGAAAAGCTTTAATCAAGGTTACTGCTACCCTTGTTTTACAGCTCTAGCGCAATGCGATATGTGTATCATGAAACCAGAAACCTGTCATTATGACGCCGGAACCTGTAGAGAACCTGAATGGGGGGAAACATTTTGCTTTCAACCACATATTGTGTATTTAGCTAACTCTAGTGGTATTAAAATAGGTATTACCCGACAAACACAAACTCCAACGCGATGGATAGACCAGGGTGCAGTTCAGGCCTTACCTATTTTTAAAGTTCAATCCCGACTTCAGTCAGGACTAATTGAAATCGCCTTTGCTAAACACGTCAGTGATAAAACCAGCTGGCAGCAAATGCTTAAGAATCATGTAGACCCCATTGATTTATTTGAAAAGCGTGATAACTTGATCAACTTGTGTGAATCTGACCTCTCAGAAATAAGCCATCGTTTCGCAGAAAATGATATTACGCCCTTATCAAATATGCCCATTGTAGACATTCACTATCCTATAGACACCTATCCTAAAAAAATAACCTCGTTTAACTTTGACAAAAATCCCCTAGTATCTGGAGTTTTACAAGGCATTAAAGGCCAGTATCTATTATTGGATACTGGTGTTATTAATATACGGAAGTATAGTGGCTACGAAGTAGAATTCTCGGTATAGACAACTCAAATAAAAAAGCTAATCATGCCAAGACGCCAAACATCTAAACATCGAAGAACTAACAATGGTCTTCAGAGATTTTTATTACTTTATATCATTGTTATATCTATTGCCGTCTGTTTTATCGTTTTCAAACTGATCCGTGACGAGGTTAGAACATCAAAATATCAAGCCAAATATTTATCAGCAATCAGTCAACAATTAGGTTTCAAGCTTACCTCAGGCCCTAGTTCGTCAATCCGATATCCAGAATATGGCCCCTATGACCAAAGGTTAGGTTATACCCTGTTACCTGATGTTATCAATCGCTTGGATCAATCTGGTTATCGTATTACCTCTCAGGCTTCTTTTTCACCTATGATGACAGAGCTGGCTAATTACGGTTTGTTTAATATCTATCATGAAAAGACTCAGGCTGGGCTTCACATAACGGATAAATCAGACCAGGTTATCTTTAGCGCCATTTATCCTGCTTATGGCTACCCGGATTTTAAGTCAATACCCTCTGTCATTCTCAACACCTTACTTTTTATAGAGAATAGAGAACTCCTTAACGACGAGAACCTGACCATCAATCCAGCTATTGAATGGGATCGGTTGGGGTTTGCATCCTTACAGTTAATGGCGAACAAATTAGGTGCTACCAGTTCCGTGCCTGGTGGCAGTACACTAGCGACTCAACTGGAAAAGTACCGTCATTCAAAGAATGGTTATACAAATTCAGTGGTTGATAAGTTTCGACAAATGGGTACGGCCTCTTTAAGGGCTTATATGATGGGACCCAATACTCTGGAAATGAGACAAGAAATTGCCTTATCCTATTTAAATTCAATGCCTTTAGCTGCAACACCTAAGTTAGGTGAAGTGCATGGTTTAGGTGACGGCTTGTCGGCTTGGTTTGGTGCCGATTTTAATCGGGTCAATCGCTTATTAGCCCCAGATGCCTTAAAAGCACCCAAGCAGATAACTGCCCAACAGGCTAAAGCCTATCGACAGGTGTTGAACATATTATTATCTCAAAGACGTCCTTCGTATTTATTAGGTCGAGGCTTCGATGCTTTGCAGACCCTGACTGACCGCTATCTACGGATAATGACGGAACAGGGTATTATTTCAACAGCACTTAGAGATGCTGCGTTACAAGTTCATACCAGTCTCCCTTCTAAAATAGAACCCTCAGAACCTCAATTTTTTACAGAAAAAAAGACCCAGAACGTGTTACGTGCCCGTCTGGCTACTACCTTAGGCGTTAAATCTAACTATGATCTGGATCGACTCGATTTAACGGTTAAAAGTACCTTGGACTACACAACCCAACAAGCCGTTAATCATGCCCTGAAACAACTCAGTGAACCCAGTGAAGCACGTGCAGCCGGCATTCTTGGCTTTAGAATGCTCAATCAGAACATAAATCTCAAACCCATAGTTTATAGTTTAATGCTTTTTGAAAAAGACAAATCGGGCAATCTGTTGCGCATACAAACCGATAACTATGATCAACCTCTGGATATTAATGAAGGTATTCGAATCGATTTGGGTTCAACGTCCAAGTTTCGCACGATGGTACACTATCTTGAACTGGTAACCGAGACTTATCAGCAATATAAAAACTTTTCAACATCCGCTCTAGATCAGGTCACTTTACATCCCCGAGATTATATATCGGCATGGGTAGTCGAGCAGTTAAAAAAATCACCCAAGATTGATTTAGAATCTTTGCTTAATCTTGCCCTTGATAAACGCTTCTCAGCTAATCCGGGTGAGTACTTTTTTACAGGTGGGGGGCTGCATCACTTTAATAATTTTACTAAGGATGAAAATTATAAAGTCATGTCAGTGCGGGACGCATTACGAGACTC
Organism: uncultured Methylococcaceae bacterium; assembly: GCA_903839855.1. Taxonomy (GTDB): domain Bacteria; phylum Pseudomonadota; class Gammaproteobacteria; order Methylococcales; family Methylomonadaceae; genus Methylobacter_C. The sequence continues at coordinate 40,903 of CAIMEB010000226.1, read as the reverse complement.
CGTTAACCTGGTATTTATTCGTTTGATGCGTGAAATTGTTTATCATCATCTCTATAAACCAGAGGGTATCGCAAGTTGGCTTGATACCCCAGACAGCCCTAAACGTAAAGAATATCTAGAGCGTTTTGCAAATAACGAAGGTCAGGTTTATTTACAAAGATTCTTCTCCCGTTATGAAGGTAAGTCGCCAGATGAAGCCATGGACATGCTCGTTAAGAGAGTATTTCCAACAGCTTCACGCCTCACTATGTTATATCGGGCCGTTTATCCCAATAATGACGAAATGGCTCTCAATGCTTTTCTTAATAAGCAATTAGATAAAGCCACATTAGCCAAGGAAGATATTTATGACTTATACGATAGATATTCAGTAAAGAAATTTGATTTGCAGGATCAAGGTTATATTACCAAAATTCATCCCTTGGAATTATGGTTGGTAGGGTACTTGGCTCAACACCCTAATGCTACGAAAAAAGAGGTCATTGAAGCAAGTACTGAATCTCGGCAAAACGTTTACCGCTGGTTATTTAATAATCACCGAGCCAATGCTCAACAACAAAGAATCATGACGCTTTTGGAAGAAGAAGCGTTTAATGAAATTCATGCAGCCTGGAAACGGGTAGGCTATCCCTTTGAAGAATTAACACCCTCGTATGCAACATCTATAGGTGCTTCTGGTGATAGACCCGCTGCACTGGCCGAACTGATGGGTATTGTAGTTAATGATGGGGTAAAGTTACCCGTAGTAAGGTTCCAAAGCTTTCATTACGCAGTAGGAACACCTTATGAAACACTCTTGAACAAAGCGCCCGATGAAGGTGAGCGTATCTTTGCTCCGGAAATTGCAAAAGTGTCCCGTGGCGCCCTAATAGGTGTTGTGACAGGCGGAACTGCATCTCGTCTTAATGGCAGTTATACCGATGCGAATAATAACTTACTTGCGGTCGGAGGAAAAACCGGTACCGGTGATCATCGCAAACAAATATGGGGAGCCGGCGGCGTATTGCTTGATTCGAAGTTTATCAGTCGTGCTGCTACTTTTACTTTCTTTGTTGGGGATCGTTTTTTTGGCGTTATCACAGCCTATGTTGAAGGAGATAATTCAGGACTCTATCATTTTACCAGCGCATTACCGGTACAAATAGTCAAATATCTAAAGCCAATATTATCACCATTGATTAATAACACGGTGACAAACAATAGCCCCGTTTCACCGACGACACGGGTAATATCTACGGACACGATTAAGCCTGTTATTGAGCCTGCAATGGTTGATACCCTTGCCCCATCGGTTACGGTTGAGAAGCCTCAGGCTAAAATCGCTGCCCCTTTATCTAAAAAACCAACGGCAAAACCAATCCAACCTTCAATTGATAAGACCGTCGTTAAAGTGTCACAGCCTGCTCTTGATAAACCAATTGTTAAAGCACCTCAACCTTCACCGATAAACGCGGTTGTTAAACCAGCTCAACCTTCGGTTAATAAAACCGTCGTTAAAGTAGCAGAACCTACGCCTGATAAGTCAGTTGTTAAAACCCCCCCGACTTTACCGATAAAACCAACTATTAAACCAGCTCAGCCTTCGGTTAATAAAACCGTGGTTAAAGCAGCAGAACCTACGCCTGATAAGTCAGTTGTTAAAGCCCCTCCGTCTTTACCGATAAAACCAACTGTTAAACCAGCTCAGCCTTCGGTTGATAAAACAGCCCTTAAAGTGGCAGAGCCTGCTCTTGATAAGCCCGTTATTAAAGTGCCTCAGCCTTTACCTAAAAAGCCAATTGTTAAGCCAACTCAGCCCCCAGTTAACAAGCCTGCTATTGTAGACATAACACCTGCATTCAAAAAGCTACCGGCTAATGAAGTTAAACAGATTTCGCCAACACTAGCACCTAAAACGACCAAAACAATAGTCGAGGAGAAGACCACACCTAAAGATAACAATGACAGTAAAACCCGATATTACAGATACCCGGATGCCCCTGCTATTAGCCCATTAAATGAGCCACCTAAAACAGGTAATTAATTCCAAATCGCTCTAGCTCTGTCATTGATGGTCAGTTTGAGGACATTTATCCTGTACTGTGCCCCTTACGCTCACTTTATAGCCTCAAGTACTTCCAAGTCAGTTAATGTGTTTATGTTACTGAAAATAGAGGGCTGGTCACTAAAATCGACGAGCACCATAGCCTGTTGTTTTAGCCATTGCTCAACCTTACGATGACCATTTTCTAAATAGGTTTCTAAGCTTGACTTTAATACTGTTTTTATCGCTAAAAAAACTGGATGCAATCGTTCTCCGTCAAATGCGACTGCCACAGCAGCGTTTGTTTCGGCACGCCTCCTTAGTAATTTTTGCAAATGTTCAGCTTTAATCAGCGGTGAGTCACAAGGAACAACAACCAGAACATCGGCAGTTGTAAATACCATTGCAGTCAATATTCCTGCTAGGGGGCCTTGAAAATCTGCCGTCAAATCAGTAATAACCGGTAATCCAAAAGACTGGTAAACGGCTAGGTTTCTATTTGCATTGATAAATATTTGCTCGGTGACTCCAGAGAGAGCCTCTATAGCATAGCTAATCAAAGGCTCGCCCTTGTACACTACCAAGCCCTTATCTTGATTCTTCATTCGTCTGGCAAGACCACCCGCTAAAATAACACCTGCTATCACTTTTTGATTATCCATATTATTAACTCACTGAAATTGTTGTTCTACTCCGTAAATAACTCGCACTAAATAAAATATCCACCCCTAGAAGGGCGTGGTTTATTATTGCATCTTAGCTAACTATAGAATATTAAATCATTTTTCAGTTAAAATGACAGACATTCTAACATGAACGGAAATAGCTCTGTTCACCCAACAACCTTTTTACTTTTTGAATGATGGAATCTGTATCACCCATGAAAATTAAATACCTTACTTACCCATTAGGGATATTATTAAGTGCAGTATTAACCGGCTGCTCAACAACACCCGAAAAAACACCTGAACAAACGCCTGTTGAAACACCCGTTGTCATTAACGATTATCCGACCCGGGATCGTGTTGAATATGTCTTAAACTGCGTCGCTCAGCATGGTGGCCTTACTTATATCAATCAATACGCTTGTGGCTGTAAAATAGACAAGATTGCTGAAAAACTAAACTTTAGCGAATTTGAATCAGCAAAGACTTTTACTTATTTAAGTAAGGGGCAAACAGGTGATGCTGGGGCTGTTTTCCGTGACCCTGCTCAATCGAAAGACTTGAGAACTCGCCTTAAGGAAGCAGAAGCTTCAGCAGAAAAAAGCTGCTTTATAAAATAATGTTGCAAACACTTACGTTGTTGCTATATTTTTCCCACATCTTAAGTGCATACCCTGTAAAATCAGCAACCTGTTTTTTTATATTAATAGGATATTAAACGTGTTTAGAGGAACAACCATACTTTCTGTGCGCCGAGGCAATAAAGTAGTTATTGGTGGTGACGGCCAGGTCACTCTTGGCAATACCGTTATGAAAGGCAATGCGCGTAAAGTGCGCCGCCTGTATCATGATAAAGTGATTGCTGGTTTTGCCGGCGCAACCGCTGATGCTTTTACTTTATTTGAGCATTTTGAAAGTAAACTTGAAAAGCACCGTGGTAACTTGACACGCGCTGCTGTAGAAATGGCTAAAGATTGGCGTACAGACCGCGCCTTACGTAAACTGGAAGCCTTGCTAACCATTGCAGACGCTAAAACGTCTCTAATCATTTCTGGAACAGGTGATGTCATTGAACCGGAATATGACTTAATGGCCATTGGTTCTGGCGGTGCTTTTGCTCAAGCAGCGGCAAGGGCATTATTAGAAAATACTGACTTAAGTGCCCGCGAGATTGTTGAACGATCATTAAATATAGCAGCCGATATTTGTATTTATACCAACCATAATCTCCGCATTGAAGAATTAGACGCAGAACCCAATGAGTAATCGCATGACACAGATGACCCCTAAAGAAATTGTAAGTGAACTTGATAAACACATTGTTGGTCAAGCCAGTGCCAAACGTTCGGTTGCAATCGCCTTAAGAAATCGTTGGCGCCGTCAACAAGTTGATTCTTCATTACGTGATGAAATCACCCCTAAAAACATCTTAATGATTGGCCCTACAGGTGTAGGTAAAACTGAAATTGCTCGCCGTCTCGCACGCTTGGCAAATGCACCATTCATTAAAATTGAAGCAACAAAATTTACCGAAGTCGGATATGTGGGTCGAGATGTTGAATCTATTATCCGGGATCTGGTCGATACGGCTGTCAAAATGACCCGCACGGAAGAAATGGAAAAGGTTGAACACAAAGCTTATGAAGCCGCTGAAGAAAAAGTTTTGGATATGTTATTACCCCGAGCAGAAGGGGGAATGCTCTCCGAAACTGAAGAGTCAACTCGCCAGAAAATGCGTAAAAAATTACGGGAAGGTGATCTTGATAACAAAGAAATTGAAATTGATGTACATGTCGCCTCGATGGGTGTAGAAATTATGGCACCTCCAGGCATGGAAGAAATGACTAACCAATTGCAAGGTATGTTTCAAAACTTGAGTTCAGGAAAAACCAAGTCACGTAAGATGCCTATTAAAAAAGCCTTAAAAGCGATACAGGAAGAAGAAGCCGGTAAGCTGGTCAATGAAGATGATATTCGCTTTCGTGCCGTTGAATCCGTAGAACAAAATGGCATTGTCTTTCTTGATGAAATAGACAAAATATGTAAACGCTCTGAACTGGGTGGAGGTGGTGCTGAAGTCTCTCGCGAAGGTGTACAGCGAGATTTATTACCGTTAGTCGAAGGCAGTACGGTCAGTACAAAATATGGCGCTATTAAAACAGATCATATTTTATTCATTGCTTCAGGGGCGTTCCATGTTGCAAAACCTTCAGACTTGATTCCTGAATTGCAGGGTCGCTTTCCGATTAGAGTTGAACTGAGTGCCTTGACAGCAGACGATTTCGTGCGTATTTTAACTGAACCCAATGCCTCTTTAACTGAACAATACACGGCTCTACTTGCCACTGAAGGTCTTTCTTTGTCTTTTGCACTGGATGGTATTCAACGCATCGCCGAACTCGGCTGGCAGGTTAACGAACGCACCGAAAATATAGGTGCAAGACGACTACACACTATGCTGGAACGATTACTTGAAGAAATATCCTATAATGCCCCCGATCTTAAAGATCAAAGCGTTATTATTGATGCGGCTTATGTTGATCAACACTTAACTGAGTTTGCCGATGACGAAGATTTAAGTCGCTATATTTTGTAATAACATATTATCACTGAATCATATTTTATAAAATCCTATGCGCCTAACTGTACAACCTTGCAATACGTGGCCTACTGAAATTAAACTTCATCAGGTTTCGAATATTCTCGAAATTAGTTTTGATAACGGCAGTGTTTTTCAATTACCCTGTGAATACCTACGTGTCTATACACCGTCTGCAGAAGCGGTAGGTCATGCACCCGGCCAGGAAGTTCTACAATTAAACAAGGAAGATGTAACGATTAAAGAAATAAAGCCCATTGGCAATTACGCTATTTCCCCGGTCTTTAGTGATAGCCATAACAGTGGGATTTACACATGGGATTTACTGTACAAATTAGGCGCAGAATATCAAGTCTTGTGGGTCAATTACCTTAACAACCTAGAAGCTGCGGGTCATAAGCGTAAAGAAACATTAAAAAATTAGGCATCAATATGACAAACGAAAAAACTACTCATTTTGGTTTCAAAGAAGTTGCAACTGAAGACAAGGTTAATCTGGTACGCGGTGTTTTTGATTCGGTTGCGGGACAATACGACATCATGAACGATTTAATGTCACTCGGCATTCACCGAATCTGGAAACGAGTTGCAGTACAATTAAGTAATGTTCGAAAAGGTGAACAAGTGCTTGATTTAGCTGGAGGCACTGGCGATTTAACGGTACTGTTTGAGCAACGTGTGGGCAAAGATGGTCAGGTTGTGCTGGCGGATATTAATTCTGAGATGTTACGTACCGGTCGCAATCGACTCATCGATAAGGGTTTGACAGGAAATATCCGCTATGCTCAGGTTAATGCGGAATGTCTTCCTTTTGAAGACAATACCTTTGACTGCGTCTGTATCGCTTTTGGTCTTCGTAATGTCACCGACAAAGATGCCGCTTTACGTTCTATGTATCGTGTATTAAAACCGGGTGGACGTGTCATCGTACTGGAGTTTTCGCATCCTATCGATAAAATCACCGAAAAGATGTACGATTTCTATTCCTTTAAACTACTGCCTAAGATTGGTAAAGTGGTTGCGAAAGATGAAGACAGTTATCGCTACCTGGCTGAATCTATTCGTATGCACCCTAAGCAAGAAGAACTTAAAAATATGATGGTAGAAGCAGGCTTAGAACGCTGCGAATATTTTAATATGACACAAGGCATTGTGGCTGTGCATAGAGGTTATAAAATCTAACATGGTTATTAAACCATTGATAATGGGTGTATTTGAAACTGCACTCAATGCCTTTCTTGATTTCAATCAGAACAGCACAGCTTATTTAGAACCATTAAATGGAAAAGTGATCGCTATCACTCTTCAACCCTTTAATGAAACCTTTTATCTCTACCCAACCGCTGACTCCATTCAATTACTGGATTACACCACCGATAAGATAGACACGACATTATCCGGATCGATACTTGCCTTTAGTGTGATTGGGCTGAGTTCAAAACCGATGCGCTCAATTTTCTCCGGTCAAGTGAGTATTGAAGGTGACGCCCATACTGGTCGAAAATTCCAGGAGTTATTGGCTAATCTGGATCTTAATTTAGAACAACTGTTAGCGCCTTACATCGGTGATAAGGTTGCTGATAGCCTGGGTCAGTTTTTTAAAGCAGGGCAAAGCTGGAGCCATGAGTCTATTGAAACGTTCAGACTTAACTGCTCTGAATTTATTCAAGAAGAAACTCGTCAACTTCCTGCTGCACCGGAACTGGATATTTTTTACGCACAAGTTGATGACTTACGCACTGACTTTGATCGTTTACAAAGTCGCATTGAACGTTTAGAAAAAATTCTTAACATAGGTAACTCGTGCTTCGACCTCACTTAATCTTACGCCTAATCCATATTAATTGGGTTCTGGTATACCACGGCCTAGACGAAATCGTTTTAAAGACCCATTTATTCCGTCCCATTCGTTATCTAGCCTTTATTACTCCCAGCTTTTGGCTTAAATCCAGAACTGAATCTCATGCAGTAAGAATAAGACGCGCTTTAGAAGATCTAGGTCCCATCTACGTCAAATTTGGCCAAGCACTCTCAACTCGTAAAGACATCCTCCCTGAAGATATCGCAGATGAACTCGTCAAGCTTCAAGATCGAGTACCACCTTTTGCTAACGAAATTGCTCGTAATATTATCGAAAAAGAACTCGATATGACGATTGAGGAAGCTTTTGCAGAGTTTGATCCTTTTCCCTTAGCCTCTGCTTCCGTTGCTCAAGTCCACACAGCGGTTTTACATAGCGGCGAAAGTGTTATCGTTAAAGTATTGCGTCCCGATATCGAAACAAGAATACGTTCTGATATTGGCTTACTGTATGAGTTAGCGCGTTTTGCCGAGAAATTCTGGCCTGATGCTAAACGATTACGGGCAATGGAAGTCGTGACTGAATTTGAAAAAACGACGCTGGATGAACTCGACCTGTTAAGAGAAGCCTCGAATGCCTCTAAGCTTCGCCGTAACTTTGAAAACTCTGAGTTGATTTATATACCCGAAATTCATTGGCCATTAACACGTAAGAAAGTGATGGTTATGGAAAGAATTCACGGTATTCCTGTGGGAGAAATCGAACAACTTAGAGCAGGAGGCGCAAACTTTAAAGTACTCGCAGAACGAGGCGTGGAGATCTTCTTTACCCAGGTCTTTAGAGATAACTTTTTTCATGCTGACATGCACCCCGGTAATATTTTTGTTGATCTTCCTGATAAATATATCGCTGTTGATTTTGGTATTGTTGGCACACTATCGTTATCTGATCAACGTTACTTAGCAGAAAACTTTTTAGCGTTCTTTAATCGTGACTATAGAAAAGTCGCAGAAATGCATGTGGAATCAGGTTGGGTACCGAGTACGACTCGGATAGAAGAATTTGAGTCTGCCATTCGCAGTGTCTGTGAACCCATCTTTGAAAAGCCACTAAAAGACATTTCATTTGGACAACTTTTACTGCGTCTATTTCAAACAGCGAGACGCTTTGATATGCGGGTACAACCGCAACTGGTGTTGTTACAAAAAACACTGCTGAATATCGAAGGTTTAGGCAGACAGCTTTATCCTGATCTGGATTTATGGCAAACCGCTAAACCTTATCTTGAAAAATGGTTCCAGGATCGAATAAGTCCTAAAGCCAAGATTAACAAGATCATCAAACAATTTCCGGAGTTTGCCGAACAATTCCCAGAAGTACCCTCTTTGATTTACAAGGCACTGAACAATACGGCTCAAGCACAACAACAAGCCGAAGCACTACAAAGAGAAATAAACTTAATACGCCAAGAACTCAATAATAACCACAATACCACACTATGGACAATGGTTATTAGCGCGACTGTTATCAGTTTAATTATTTTGTTTCGGTAGATATATTCTAAAGCTGGTTTAAATTATCCCGCCCTACAGTCATCGATAAAAGCACACGATAACTGTAGAAACAAGTAAACAAATAAAAGTCTATCTTGGAATTCTAACCCTTTTTTCCAATTCTTCCTGACTCAAATGCCGCACATCTTCGCCTTTAATCATATAAACTAGATGTTCGCAAATATAACAGGCATGATCACCAATTCTTTCTAAAGCACGAACCGTCCATAGCACATCCAAAGTCCGGGTTATATTTCTGGGGTCTTCCATCATTCGGGTAATTAACTGCCTAAGAATACTATCATATTCTCTGTCAACATTAATATCTAGCGCAGTAATAGCCGGTACTTGATCGAGTGTCATTCTAGCAAAAGAGTCTAAGGCATCATGCATCATACCTTTAACGAGTTGAGCCATGTGTTCCAACTCATGATGCGATATCTTAGTTTCTGCGTGGGCTAATTGTATGGCCATTTCAGCGATACGTTCAGCTTTGTCACCGACTCTTTCAATCTCATGAATAATTTTAATAACCGTAATCAGCAGTCTTAAATCAAAGGCGGTCGGCTGTCTTAACGCTAGAATCTGAGTGCATTCCTGATCAATGGCAATCTCCAATAAGTCTACATCATTATCCTGTTTAATGACTTGTTCGGCTAATTCCATATTGCCAGTCGTATAGGCTTCTATTGCTTGTTCTATCTGGCGCTCAACCAAGCCACCCATCACCAACACTTTATTACGTATATCTTCAAGTTCTTTATTGAACTGTTCTGAAATATGATGCCCGATTTTGCTGTTGTCCATTGTCTACTCCTGATTATCCATACCGACCGGTAATATAATCTTCTGTTTGTTTTTTTACAGGATTGGTAAAAAGTTCGCTGGTGGTTCCCATTTCAATCAACTCACCCATATACATGAAGGCAGTATAATCAGAAACACGTGCCGCCTGCTGCATATTATGCGTAACAATCACGATAGTATATTTTTCTTTAAGCTCGTTAATCAACTCTTCAATTTTTAACGTTGAAATAGGATCTAATGCAGAAGCAGGTTCATCGAGTAAAAGCACTTCTGGCTCTATTGCAATCGCTCTGGCAATCACTAATCTTTGTTGCTGCCCACCTGACATACCCAGCGCATTATCATTCAAGCGATCTTTCATTTCATCCCAAAGCGCCGCGCCACGTAAAGAAGTCTCAACCGTTTCTTCTAAAATCCGCTTATCATTAATCCCCTGAATCCTAAGACCATAAGCGACATTTTCAAAAATGGACTTTGGAAATGGATTAGGTTTCTGAAACACCATGCCCACACGTCGACGTAAGGCCGCTACATTAACCGATTTATCATAGATATTTTCACCGTCCAGTAGAATTTGACCTTCGATTCTTGCGCTATCAACCAAATCGTTCATTCTGTTAATACAGCGCAATAAAGTTGATTTACCACAGCCACTGGGACCAATGTAAGCCGTCACTTTTTTCTTGGGCATTTCCAGATTAATAGTATGCAGTGCCTGTTTCGTGCCATAAAAAAGGTTTAAATTTTCCACCTTAATACACGTTTCATTCTGCTCATTATGGCTACTTCTGTCACGCAAAACAGAACTCATATCGATTGCGTGTGTACGTACTTGTTGTGTTGACATTTATTTAACCTTCCAGTGCCCGATATTTTTCTCGCAAATTATTTCTTATAATGATTGCTGCCAGATTTAAACCTACAATCACTAATACCAATAATAATGCCGTCGCATAAACTAATGGTCTCGCCGCCTCTACGTTGGGACTTTGAAAACCAACATCATAAATATGAAAACCCAAATGCATAAACTTTCTATCTAAATGCAAGAACGGGAAGTTTCCATCGAGTGGTAACGTAGGCGCTAACTTGACAACCCCCACTAGCATTAACGGAGCCACCTCGCCTGCTGCCCTTGCAACTGCAAGAATTAACCCCGTCATCATAGCGGGACTCGCCATGGGTAAGACCGTTAACCATAAGGTTTCAAGCTTGGTAGCCCCTAAGGCTAAACTGCCTTCTCTAATCGAACTAGGGATACGCGCTAAGCCTTCTTCAGTAGATACAATCACAACCGGCAATGTCAATAACGCTAACGTAATTGAAGCCCACAACAGCCCAGGTGTACCAAAAACCGGTGCAGGTAATGATTCAGGGAAAAACAGTTGGTCAATATTACCGCCTAAAATATACACAAAAAAGCCTAAACCAAACACACCATAAACCACCGAGGGGACACCGGCAAGATTATTAACCGCGATTCTAATTAACCGGGTCACAAAGCCCTGCTTAGCATACTCACGTAAATAAACTGCGGCAATAACACCAAACGGCGTCACTATCACCGACATCATCAAAACCATCATGATAGTGCCAAAAATAGCCGGAAAAATACCGCCTTCTGTATTGGCTTCACGCGGGTCTTCCGTTAAAAACTCGACGACTTTAACACCGTAGTGAGCTATCTTATCCAGCACTGACAGGGCATTAGGCTGAAAAGCTCTGACCACTTTATTTAAGGGAATCTTTACTTGGGTCCCACTTTCTGTTTCAGCAACCAAGGTACAACGTCTTATTTGTTGATATAAGGTGGCTAGCTGTGCCTGATATTCTTTGTACTTAACATCATAAGCAGCTGTTTCTGCTGCTATTTGTTGTTTAGCCGCTTCATCCCATTGCTTATCTAACTGCAATCTTTTCTGTTTAAGCCTTAAACGCTCAAGGCCATAGTTAATAGCGCCAATTTCCTTTTTCTCTAAATACGCTATCTGTTTATAGACAGTCAACGCTTCCGCTAATTTAGTTTGCAGCACCGACCAAGCAGCAGCGCCAGAGGCAAGTGTATTGCCTGCTTCTTTAACTTCAACCAATCGACCGTAGAAATTGCCCCACTCTCTACGCTCAATCACCATCAAGTCAAGAGGCTCACTATGTTCTTTTATATTGCGCTTTTCTATCCATCGAAAATCAGTCCCTGTAACGTCACGATTACCCACTTTAATCAAGTATTGAGTTAAAGTCTCTTCATTGTCGGCCATTTTATGACCGGCTGACTTAGCCATTAAAGCAGGCATAACACTTGAATCGACTTTTTCGCCGATAATGGTCTGCGGTTGCTTGCCTTCTTCCTGGTAGCTAAACTGGACAACTTGAGAAGGCCAAAAGTGACCGACACCTCGGACAATCACCAACCCGAGTACACCCACAACCATCAACATACAGACACTCACTGCTGCGGCATTAAGCCATATCCAGGGCGACCCGCTTTTAAACCATAATTTAATCATAATAGGCTATATTTTTATAAGTTATATGTTTCGCGCAAATACTCAAAAGCTCTAACACACATTATAATGAACTGTACTTTTCGCGTAAGCGCTGACGAATAATCTCAGCCAGCGTATTAAAAACAAAGGTAAACAAAAATAACACCAGAGCGGCCAAAAACAACACCCGATAATGTGTACTATCAACCGCTGACTCGGGCATTTCTACGGCAATATTGGCTGCTAAGGTACGAAGGCCCTGGAAAATACTTAAATCCATCACCGGCGTATTCCCGGTCGCCATTAACACAATCATGGTTTCACCCACAGCACGTCCCAAACCTATCATAACCGCTGAAAAAATACCTGGACTTGCGGTCAATAACACAACCTTCATCATCGTTTGCCAGGTGGTAGCGCCTAAGGCTAAAGAACCCACTGTTAAGTGTTTAGGCACACTAAAGATAGCATCTTCGGCAATCGAATAAATAGTGGGTATTACCGCAAACCCCATCGCAATTCCAACCACTAAGGCATTACGCTGATCATAACCGATACCTAGTTCAGTTTTAAACCAGTCACGCAACGTGCCATTGAATAAGAAGGCTTCCAAAGGTACACTCACCGTAAAGGCAAACCAAGCACTTAAGATAATAACCGGTATTAATATGGCTGATTCCCAACCTTCTGATATATTTTGCAACAATGCTTTAGGAAAAAACTGCCAAGCATACGCAAATAACATAACGCCCAAAGGCACTATGATAAATAAAGCAAATAAGCCTGCGAGATGTTCTTCAATAACCGGCGCTAACCACAAACCGGCAAGAAATCCTAAAATAACAGTCGGTAACGCCCCCATCAATTCAATGGTTGGCTTAACGTATTGACGCATTTTCGGAGTCATAAAGTAAGCCGTATAGATAGCCCCCATCAATGCTAATGGCATAGCGACTAACATAGCGTAAAAAGCGGCTTTAAGTGTACCAAAAACCAAGGGCGTTAAACTGTATTTAGGCTCAAAATCACTATTGGCTGAAGACGATTGCCAGATATAATCCGGTTTCGGATAACTTTCATACCATACTTCTTGCCATAAAGATCGGATAGAGACCTCTGGATGCTTATTATCCAAAGTCCAGTAATTAATTTTACCATTCTCTGCTTCGACTAATAAGGCATTAGCACGTGGTGATATGGCGGCTGCAACCGGCGTTGAATTCACCAAAGGTTCATGAATCATTTCTCTTTCAGAGGTCGTATGATAAACGCCTAAAGTACCAGCGGCATCCAAGGTCATAAAACCTTTACGACGTTGCTCTGGATTAATGGTAACAACCGCTTTATCCGAGACTTTAAAGACCCGAATCTTTTGCATTGCAAAATGATTCAGTTTGTCCCTCACTTTACTCCATTGAGAAACCAAACCACTGGAATCGCCAATCATTAATGAAAGATCACCGTTTAAAAAGGCACTGCTCGTAACTAGTTGACCCACCTCAATTACATTTTGCTCATAGATTAAAGCAGGGGCACTTTTATCAGTAATATCAAATAAACCTAATTGACCATTCTTACTCAACAGATAAAGGTTATGACCCTCTTTATCAATTAAAATATCAGTAACCTCTGTAGCAGCATAATCCAGAGTCGTATCTGTACGAGTAACAGTAGCTTCATCAGCAAATAACGATTTTTCTTTTGCAAAAGCACTTAATCGTATTCTATCGGCTGTTTTAGCAACAATTGCACTTGTTTTGTCACCTATAATAACGGCAACTTTATCCAGTGCAGCCCCTGACTCATTAATGACGATAGGCTCTTCGCCCATAGGATAATCAATCGATGGCGTGATTAAGCGCACGTTGTCAGGGTAAGTCACTTTATATTGATGCCTAACGATAACCGCTTTACCATTTGACAAGCCGTAAATCACTGCACCTTCATTATTTGGACTACCCTGTGAAAAACTAACGACTTTTGTTCCCTCTGGGATTTTAATCGTTTGATTTAAAATGGTTTTACCTGTCTCTACTGAGAAGAAAATCACCTGTCCATTAGCAGTGAAGCGAACGCCAACTTCATTTTGCTCTTCTATACCTAATAAAACCGTTTTTCCCTGTGCCGGGTCAGGCACATCATATTGATTCACAGACTGAGCCATTGCCGAAACAAATAAAGGATACACTACATATAACAAATAAAAAAATATCAATGCGATAGCAAAGATTACCCCAAGCCCGCCCACGATAACACCATAGCGCGCAATCGCATCTTTGATAAGTCGCCAGCGCTCGTGAACCCCGCCAGTTGAATTATTAAGGGCTAAAGAAGATTGGGTTGGTATGTTTATTTTAGACATGCAGCGATTCTAAAGGTGAAATGTGACAATGATATAATATTGACAGAAAAAAACGGCCAAGATCCAGGTTAATAAATCTTGACCGCCTTTCCCATTCTTCTTCTATCAACTACTTTAAAGTAGCCAGAACTTTTTCAACCACTTTAGAAGGCAATGGAATATAGCCATCTTTTATAACAACTTGCTGACCTGATTTAGAGAGTACCATTTTCAGAAACTCGTTTTCTAAAGGTGCTAAAGGTTGATTTGGCTTTTTATTAACATAAACATATAAGTATCTTGTTAATGGGTATGTGCCATTTAAAGCATTTTCAGGCTTTGCTTCGACGAAAGGTTGACCTTCTTTTTTAGCCAAAGGCACCATACGCACGCCAGATGTGGTGTAACCCATACCCGAATAACCCACACCATTTTGTGATGAAGTCACTGATTGAACAACTGAGGCTGAACCAGGCTGCTCATTTACGTTGCTTTTAAAATCACCTTTACATAAAGCGTTTTCTTTAAAGTACCCGTAAGTGCCTGATACTGAGTTACGACCATACAACTGAATGCTTTTTGAACCCCAAGCGGCAACACCCGCCTCACCCCATGTGGTAATATCTGCAGAATGTCCACACTTCAAAGTAGACGAAAATATGGCATCCACTTGTGGAATGGTCAACCCCTTAATTGGGTTATCTTTATTAACCAAGACCGCCAAGGCGTCAATAGCGACAGGCACAGCCGTTGGTTTATATCCGTACTTATCTTCAAAAGCTTCTAACTCATCATCCTTCATCTCGCGACTCATAGGTCCAAGATTTGAAGTGCCTTCTGTTAAGGCCGGTGGCGCAGTAGAAGAGCCTGCCGCCTGGATTTGTACATTAACATTAGGATATTCACGGTTAAACTCTTCAGCCCAAAGTGTCATCAAGTTTGCCAGTGTATCTGATCCTACGCTAGACAGGTTACCAGAGATACCCGCTGCTTTTTGATACGTAGGTAAATTGGCATCAACAGTTTGTATGGCATCTGCAGCTCCACTCACTAATGCAACAGTTGCGAACCCCATCGCTGTAATCAGCGATTTTACTTTATAAGAAAATTTCATCATTCAGTCTCTAGTTAATTATTTTAAAACTATTATGTACAGTTAACGTAACAAGAATATGAACATTATATGACAGGATTATGACAGACAGATAATCTTGCGTTTCTTTTTGGAAAGAAAATACTGTTATTGTTCAAATAATGTCTTTGGAAAGTAATTTAGCGTAAGTCATCGATAAAAGTGTGGCACACCCGGCCTCTAAATAAGCCCAATCCTCCGGCATTTTTAATCTGATAAACGTTGCTGTCGGTAATAACTTATCGGTATCCGGCAATTGAGTGGATCCAACCAGATAAGTCAGTAAATCCTCAAGCTCAGGATTATGCCCTACCAGCAATACCTGCTTATTTTCGATTGGAGACTCGGATAATGCCAATTTTAAACGTTCAAAACCTTCTTGATATAAACGTTTATCCTGAATAATTGGCAATGAGTCATTGGCAATTATTTTATGGACTATTTTTGCTGTCGAAATAGCTCGTTTTGCAGGTGAACTTAAAAAATAATCCGGCACTAGATTTTCTTTTAGCAGCCAAAATCCAATTCGTTTAACGGCTTCCTTACCTTTCTTTTTCAATGGCCTATCAAAATCATCGACGGCAAGATCACGATCAGATTTGCCGTGCCTTAACAACCATAATTCTCTACTCATTTCGAATACCGTCCTTATATTATTCTGAACTATTAATAAAAGCTGTTAACATAACGAGTAATTGTTACACTGTCATTAAATATTAATATTGAATAAATAAAATGTCCGGGATAACCCATCTTTTCTAAGCATCTGTACCTATATGGCTTTACAATTTAATTTTCCATCAAACTTAACGACCGAGATATTTATTGAAAAATTAAGTGAAAAAATGGATATAGCAGTTGTTTCAAGACAATATACGTTAAAAACTTATTATGACAGTTTTGACTGGAGACTCTACAAGAACAACATAAGCTGTGAATTCAATCGCTCAAAATCTGAATCCATTCTACTGATTAGAAACATCGAAAATAACCTTGTTATCGCCAGTACAGAACTCAAAGAAGTTCCAAAATTCAGTCAACAATTTCATTCCAAAGAAATTTATAATCTGCTGACTCCCTTATTGGAGATGCGTGCGTTATTACCAATGTGCAATCTTGATTATGAAAGACTTGATCTGAACATTTTAAATAAAGATAACAAAACCTTACTCCGCTTAATAATCGAAGATCATGAGCTATTAAATAACCGGGTCACCCTACTCCCCATTAAAGGCTACGAAAAAGCCACAGAACACCTCATTTCAGTTATAAGCACAAAACTGGCGTTAACAGCCACCAACAAATCGTTACTGGGTAGTGCATTAAAACTACAGGGAAGAAAACCCAACGACTATTCGTCTAAAATCAATATCAATTTAGACCCTGATATGCGTGCTGACATTGCGATTAAGTATATCTATAGCCATCTTTTAAAAGCTATAAAAGTCAATGAACAAGGCACTATCGCCAATATTGATAGTGAATTTCTACATGATTTTAGAGTTGCTGTTCGTAGAACACGCGCTGGACTCAGTCAATTTAAAGGGGTTATACCCGATAAAATGAGCACTTATTACGCAGACTTTTTTTCCTGGTTAGGACAAGTAACGGGACCCACCAGAGACCTGGATGTTTATCTGTTAAACTTTGCTAACTACAAAAACAGTCTTCCTCTATCTATTCGCGATGACCTTGATCCACTTTACGACTTCCTTCTGCTGAAACAAAAAAAATCTCAAAAAGAACTCGCCAAAAAACTTAGCTCAATTCAGTACTTGACGGTTCTATCTGAGTGGAAAGACTATCTAAAAGAACAAGCGCCCACTAACCCCATCGAAGCGAATGCCAACCTGACCATAGAGCAATTTTCCAATAGCAGACTATTGAAAAGTTATCATCGTGTTTTAAAGCAAGGCAGTAAAATCAATGAAACATCACCGAGTGAAGCATTGCATGACTTAAGAAAGTCTTGTAAAAAACTACGTTACTTAATGGAGTTTTTTCAAAGTCTGTACCCAGAAACCCCCGTTAAACACTTCATTAAAAATCTAAAAGGCTTACAAGAAGTATTAGGTAATTTCCAGGATTATGCCGTTCAAGAGAACACATTAAAATTGTTCAGCGAAGAAATGTTACATAAAAATATATCTGCCAATACTTTTTTAGCGATGGGCGTTCTGATACAAAACCTGGATGGATTAAAAGAGAACGCGCGTAAAGACTTTTCGGTAAAGTTCCAAATCTTCAGTCATATCGATAATCAATTAGCCTTCAAAAGACTGTTGACCATTAAAGACTAAAGCTCTCCCCTTAGGAACGCTGTTTAGTTTTTACTGCATGATAGTTTGTTAAAACTGTATGAGAATTTAAAACTGTATGAGAATTTGTTAAGGATAATGGCGAGTTGCGTGATTAAAGTATACTCATTTTATGTTTGTTTACACAGCAGTCGAGAAGTAGACCAAGCTTCTCTTTAAAGGCTATCATTATCATTTGTTGAATAATTACCAGAAACCATGGGCATCTTTACACTGCCCTGAATGGCTGAAATCCGTCACAAATGATTTGGTTACACGGATAGGTTAGGTATAATCAACACGCAAAGATTTTTTACCAAAGAAGAAAGCGATTCATGGGATATTCTTTGCTTGGTAAAATTTAGCTCAACCAAGGTCTTAAGTTGCTTAAGACTTGACTGGGTGCATACCTACCTTTTTTAGTTCCTGATAACACGTGCGAAGCCATGAAAAATTACAACATCGAAAGCTTTGACTCTTTAAAAAGTCAGTTACTTAACGATATTATCCTGTGGATAGGCTTGATTAGTATACCCAGTGTCATTCTTTCACTATTTAGAACACTGGTTATTGGCTGGAAACCCTTGATGGGATTGCATCTCATGTTGTCCGCCTTAATTTGGATTTTGTGGTTTAGTCACCGCCAACTGACTTATTCAATACGCATCTTTAGTTTGCTGTTTTTACTGTGGGTGACTTCCATTGCCGGGTTAATCCAGTTAGGCCCCCTAGGGTCAACCGGTACATTTACAGTGTCGCTTGCCTTCATTGCCGTGCTGTTTTTGGGTGATCATCGGGCTTGGTGGCTCATCGGGGGCAATGTTTTTTCCATCGTAGTCGTCGGTATTGCGGCCAGTCTGCATTGGCTGGATTTTAACGTGGATTACCCCATTTATGCTTATCATCCTATTGTCTGGGCAAATACCATTTGGACGTCTGCTGCTTATTCTTTAGTCTTCGGTTTATTTGGCTGGCATCTAATCAGGTGGTTAGTTAATCGTGAGCAGATTTTAAGCCAATCAATAGAGAACCTTAAGGAGAGTGAACAACACTTTCGCACACTAGCCAACGGTGGAACTGCGCTGATATGGACTTCAGACGTTAATAAACTTTGCAACTATTTTAACGAGCCCTGGCTTAACTTTACCGGACGAACCCTGGAGCAGGAGTTTGGCAATGGTTGGGCGGAAGGTGTACACACTGAGGATTTTGACCGCTGCCTGGCTATCTACGTAACGGCCTTTGATAACCGCCAACCTTTTAGTATGGAATACCGGTTACGGCGTGTTGATGGTTCTTATCGATGGCTTCAGAACGAGGGTAATCCACGTTACGACAGTCACGGTAAATTTCTCGGTTATATTGGTTTTTGTTATGATATCACCCCACAAAAACTATTGAGAGACAATCTCAATAAATTGTCACTGTCTGTAGAGCAAAGCTCCAACAGCATTATGATCACCAATCCTGCTGCTGAAATTGAATATGTCAATCAGCGCTTTACAGAAACAACCGGTTATACTCCGGAAGAGGTATTAGGTCAAAATCCTCGCATTCTGCAATCAAAGAAAACACCACGATCATTTTATAACGCATTGTGGGCACAGTTGTCCCGTGGGGAAAGTTGGGAAGGAGAACTTATCAATCATCGTAAAGACGGCACAGAGTACATGGAGTATACCCAAATTTATCCGCTCCGTAATGACCAAGGCATCGTGACGCATTACGTTTCAATCAAGGAAGATATTACCGAAAAGAAACATCAGACAGAAGAGCTGACGACCTATCGACATCGGCTCGAACAATTGGTTGAAGAGCGCACTGAAGAACTGGCTAAAACACTTGAAGAGCTAAAGGCGGGTAAAGAACGTCTCAGCTATGCCATGGAGGCTAGTAATGATGGGATCTGGGATTGGGATGTTACCACTAACAACTGTTACATTAATAGTGCTTACTTAACCATGCTGGGCTACAAAGCCGATGAGTTTCCGAATTTTGCATTCGATACATGGCTGGACTTGCTACATCCAGACGATAAGGAATACGCACTAACCGAAACAACACGGATACTGGAACGGGATGAAAATGATGCGCTTGAATTTCGTATGCGTGCCAAAGATGGTACCTACAAATGGATTCTAAGCCGTGCAAAGGTAGTTAAGCGCGATGAACAGGGTAAAACAGCACGGGCGATAGGCACGCATACCGATTTAACAGCACGCAAACTGTTTGAACTCGAATTAAAAGATGCCAAAGAAGCGGCCGAAATGGCGAGTCGGGCAAAAAGTAGTTTCCTGGCTAATATGAGCCACGAGATCCGCACGCCCATGAATGCCATTCTCGGTTTTAGCCATTTGTTAGCACTCGAATTGACCGAACCAGCTCAACGAAACAAGCTGAATAAGATCGCTCTTTCAACCAACCATTTATTGGATCTTATTAATAATATTCTTGATTTATCCAAGATTGAGGCCGGTCATCTGCAACCAGAAGCCTTACCGTTTAACGTTGTAACCCTGATCAATCATATCCACGACCTCATGATAGAGCGCTTTAAAGAAAAGGGTTTGATATTATTAGAGGATGTCGATCCTCGTCTGGCAACGGGGGTAGTAATGGGGGATTTCTTGCGCGTCAGTCAGATGCTAATTAATTACCTTAGCAACGCAGTAAAATTTACTGAACATGGCTGGGTGACCTTGCGCGTCAAACTGGATGCTGAACAAGACAATACGGTCATACTAAGGTTTGAAGTGCAAGACACCGGCATCGGGATTACCGAGGCGCAACAACTTCGTTTATTCGAGAACTTTGAACAGGCAGAGTCCTCAACCACTCGTAAATACGGCGGTAGTGGACTGGGGCTTGCCATTAACCGCCGTTTTGCTCATCTTATGGGGGGAGAAACGGGTGTTATTAGCCGTTATGGTAAGGGTAGTACGTTCTGGTTTACTATTTGCTTAAATCGTAATTACGTACCTAAACCCGTAGAAGCGATTACTACGTCAGCCTTAAAAATCCCTAAAAATGCACGTATTTTGCTCGTGGAAGATAATGAAATAAACCAGGAAGTCGCGTGCCTGTTGCTGGAAACTAAAGGCCTAGCAGTGGATATAGCTCATCACGGCAGCGAAGCTGTTTCGATGGTTAAAACCAAAATCTACGATCTGATTCTGATGGATATACAGATGCCCGTGATGGACGGTTTGGAGGCGACCCTCTGTATCAGGCAACTTGGCTATGGACAGTCCATACCCATTCTTGCAATGACTGCCAATGCCTTCGAAGAAGATCAAAAAAACTGCATTGAAGCCGGGATGAACGGTTTTTTAAGAAAACCGATCGAACCTGATATTTTATATGCTGAGCTGGCTCGCTGGCTTCCTCAGGAAACAGGATAAAAACTGGGATCGTAGCAAACTTAAATATGACTTCACCTCGGCTCTAGTTACCATTATTTCTTTCAGAACGTAGCTCCTGATAATAATTAACGCGAGAGAGTATTTTGCACCTCAAATGAAGCACGTAGAGATGTCAATTGTTTTTACGAAATGCTCTAAATTGCTGATGTTATCAGATAGTGTTATGAAATATCAAAAAAACTCTTTATAATGCCGAGTTCAACGGAGCATCCCGCTCCTCCTTGCTTTACCTTTTTTTTTAAGACAGAGAAGGGAAGCTTAACCGAAAGGAAAAATAATGCGACATTATGAAATTGTCTTTTTAGTCCATCCGGATCAATCTGCACAGGTTCCATCAATGATTGACCGTTACAAGTCAACTATTGAAGCCGCTTCAGGCAAAATTCACCGTTTGGAAGATTGGGGTCGTAGACACCTCGCTTATCCTATTAGAAAAGTTCACAAAGCACATTACGTGTTAATGAATGTAGAAGTTGATCAAGCAACATTAGAAGAATTGGAAAGTGGTTTCCGTTTTAATGACGCCATTTTACGTAGTCTGACTTTATCGCAAAAAGTGGCCATTACTGAACCGTCTGTTATTGCAACATCGACCGCAGAAGAAAATAAAGCGGCTGAATCAAAAGCTAGAGACGCAGCGGCTAGAGAAGCGGTTATCGTTCCAGCCACAGGTGATTTAGATGATGTTGATTTAGACGATGTCGATTTTGACGCTGACGATATCATCGTTGATTAATCTTTTTAACTTATTGGATTACGGAAACTATTATGGCACGTAACATTAGACGCAAAAAATTCTGCCGGTTCAGTGCAGAGGGTGGCACAGAGATCGATTATAAAGATCTTGATTTATTAAGCGATTACATCACTGAAACTGGAAAAATTGTTCCTAGTCGTATCACTGGAACCAGTGCCAAATATCAAAGACAATTATGTGTTGCAATAAAACGTGCACGTTTTATTGCCTTGCTACCGTTCTGCGACGCACACAAATAACAAAATAATAGTCTGACGGGAGAGGCAGTGAATTTTTTAGCGACTTATATAATGCGAGGTAGAATGCAAGCTATGATAGTGGCTTCATCACTGGCTTTATTGTCCCTAATGATGCCTCCCGTGAGTATCGTAAGTTCTGCCACAGTAGCGCTTGTCACTTTAAGGCTGGGCGCATTCGAAGGGTTAATTATTTTAGGATGTTCTGCTTTAGCAGCCAGTCTATTAGGATTCTTTGCGACAGGTAATTTTCAGTTCGCATTTCTATATATGATGATTTTGTGGTTGCCTGTCTGGTTAATTTCAATCGTTTTGAGAGAGAGTCGACATTTATCGCTGGCTATTGAAATTGCTGTATCGATTGGCATACTCGGTATTATAGGCTTTTATCTGTATAGTTCAGAGCCTGCCGAGATGTGGAGTGCAGTGCTTGAACAGATGATTCCAGTCGATGTACCTGTGGCTGATATCCAGGATAAGATAAATATTCTTGTTCATTATATGACTGGAATAGTTGCGGCAGGCACTGTATTGAGTTTGTTGTTCGGGCTATTTTTAGGGCGATGGTGGCAAGCGAATCTTTTTAATCCGGGTGGCTTTAAGCAAGAATACTTATTAATGTCTACCAGGACCTCGCTATCAATAGCGAGTGTCGCTATAGTTGGTGTTGCGTTAGTATCCGCTGGTGAAGTATCTGAAATAGCCTGGAATATTATTATTCTGCTGTTTATATTATATACAGTTACAGGAACATCCATATTACACACCTATTTTGCAAAGTTTAGGTTAGGGAATTATATGGTGCCGATGCTCTATATAACTCTATTTTTGATACCGCATTTGACTTTGCTGGTTGGCCTGATCGGTGTCAGTGATCCGTGGCTGGACTTACGAAAAATTAAATCGAATCAACATACGCCTGATGGTGTATAAATAATCGGCTAATAACCGAAAGGTGAGGATTAAAAGATGGAAGTTATTCTTCTTGAAAAGATAGCAAATTTGGGTAATCTAGGTGATAAAGTCACTATAAAAAATGGTTACGGCAGAAACTATCTGGTACCACAAGGTAAAGCGGTTCCTGCAACCGTTATTAAAATAGCTGAATTTGAGGCGCGTCGTGTAGAACTTGAACAAGCGGCACAAGACAGATTGGCTGCAGCTCAAAAATTGGGTAACGAGTTAAGCAAATTACAAATTGAAATAGCGCATAAAGCAGGTGATGAAGGTAGACTGTTTGGCTCTATTGGCACGCATAATATAGCGGAAGCCATTACTGCTGCGGGTATTGCCATCGAAAAGCATCAAATTCGTTTGCCACACGGTACTATTCGTCATTTAGGTGACTATGCTATCGACATCAGCTTACATTCTGATGTTATTATAACTCTGACTATTAAAGTTAAAGCTGAAGCATAATTTATAAAAACGCAAGGTTGTAAGGTGTAAGCGTTTAGCTTTTTAAATCTTATGCCTTGAATCTTGCGGTTTTAAACAATGCGATTTTTTTATACCAGTCTATTTTATCTTTTAGTTCCTTTCATACTGTTGCGCCTGCTTTGGCGTAGTATTAAAGCACCGGCTTATCGAGAGCGATGGCGAGAACGGTTTGCTTTATACCATCAAAAATTTCCCTGCAACGTTATTTGGTTTCATGCGGTCTCAGTGGGTGAGTCTGAGGCTTTATTTCCGTTACTTCGACACATCCAAAAACAATATCCCGACACTCGGCTTTTAGTAACGACCACGACCCCAACAGGATCGGCGCGAGTAAGAGCGATGATGCAAGATAGCGTAATCCATGTTTATCTTCCGTATGATATGCCAGATACTATCAATCGCTTCATTCGCTGTTTTAAACCGAAGGTAGCGGTGATTATGGAAACTGAAATATGGCCAAATCTGTTTACCGGATGCGCTGCCAATGCTGTCCCTTTATATCTGATTAATGCACGGTTATCAGAAAAGTCCGCGCGTGGTTATCAAAAAATTTCCAGTCTGGTTCATCCCACTTTGAGCCATGTCAGCATAATTGCCGCTCAAACCGAAGAAGATGCACAGCGCTTTATCAGCATTGGTGCAAAAGCTGATAAAGTAAAAATTTTTGGCAATATAAAGTTTGATATCAATGTGTCGGCTGACATTATTGGAGACGGAACCCGGTTAAGACAAACTTTATTTTCTAAGCGTTTCGTCTGGGTGATTGCAAGTACTCATAAAGATGAAGAAGCCCTGTTTTTGGATATTTATAAGGATATTAAGGTGCGGATACCTGAGTTATTAATGCTGGTAGTGCCTAGACACCCTGAACGTTTTACTGAGGTTAAGCGATTGTGTGAGCAACAGCAATTAAAGGTAGTGACTCGCACAACGGGTGTAGCGGTTTCTGATGAAGTCGATATTTATCTCGTTGATACCATGGGTGAATTAAAGACTATGTATGCCGCTTCTGATGTGGCTTTTGTGGGTGGCAGTATGGTGCCTACCGGAGGGCATAACATATTAGAAGCTTCTGCTGTTGGAATCCCGGTGCTGTTTGGTCCGTACATGGATAATTTCAAAGAGATTGCTAAAGGGGTATTAAAGCAGCAGGCCGCCATTCAATGCCAAAATAAAGCCGCAGTGGTTAAAGCTATTTTGACCTTATATCAACAACCGACTGAGCGCTTGGGATTGGTAGAAAACGGTAAGCGCTTTCTTAAGCAAAATCAGGGAGCTATCGCCAGAATTTTTGCAATGCTTGAGCCGATCATTCGAACATGATATTGCCGTGCACTCTATTGGGGGATTTTATTTTTTGCGGGTTACCTTACGGTATCCTCTATTTTTAAACACAAAGGTGTTATGAGTAAACAAAGAAAAGCAGTCGCATTAATTTCGGGTGGTTTAGATTCAATGCTGGCAGCAAAAGTCATCATGGAACAGGGTGTTCATGTTGAAGGCATTAACTTTTTTACCGGTTTTTGCGTCGAAGGACATACTCACGCCATTCGTGAGCACAACAGTGCGAAGCCTAATCGCAATAATGCCCTATGGGTTGCAGAACAATTAGGCATAAAACTACATATTGTGGATGTGATTGAAGAATATAAAAAGGTTTTAATTAATCCCAAACATGGCTATGGGACGCACATGAATCCTTGCTTAGACTGTAAAATTTTCATGGTCAATAAGGCAAAGCAATGGATTGTTGAAAACGGTTTTGACTTCATCATTACTGGTGAAGTGATTGGTCAGAGACCGATGTCGCAAACAAAATCAAAAATGCCGATTGTATCTAAACAATCAGGGGCTGATGATTTATTATTACGTCCCATGTGTGCTAAAAACCTACCCGCAACCCTTCCGGAAATTGAAGGTTGGGTAGACAGGGAAAAGCTTTATGGTATTACAGGCCGATCACGTAAACCTCAAATGGAGATGGCCAAGCACTTTGGCATTGAAGATTACTCACAACCCGCCGGAGGTTGTTGTTTTTTGACAGATAAATTCTATTCTGCAAAACTGGTTGACCTATGGAAAGCACAAGGGGCTAAGGATTACAAATTAGATGATATTATGCTTTTAAAAGTAGGGCGGCATATTAGACCTAAAGCCCATTTTAAACTGATTATAGCCAGAGAAGAAGGCGAGGGACGCTTTTTACAGGGGTATAAAAAAGAATTCACCAGTCTTTATTGCTCCAGTCATCCTGGACCTTTAGCCTTAATCGATGGTGAATTGTCGGCGGAAGATATTTATTTTGCAGCCAGAATCGTGGCTCGTTATGGACAAGGCCGCACTGAAGAACAAGTGGACATCACTGTCACGGATAAAGACGGCTCAGAGAGAGTGATACAGGCTAAGCCTTTTACCAAAGACGAAGTGCCTAATGAATGGCATGTGTAAACAATAGACGATGCAAGCACTCAAAGAAACTTTAAATGCTCGGCGCTTACTTTGTCCCTTGCCGGTTATTCGGACTCAGGATAAAGTAAAGCAACTTAATCCTGGGGATCTATTAGAAATTATATGTACTGATCCTGGGGTTATGCATGATATTCCGGCTTGGTGTCGGATTAATGGTCATACCGTGCTTGAAACAAGCTCGGGTAATCACGAATATATTATCACGATAAGAGTAGGTGAGTAATGGCTGAAACCCTTGATACAGCGAGAGCGAATAAACTTAAAGCCAGAGCCAGTTATGTGGGTGCGGGTGTTAATATTTTTCAGACGCTGATCAAGATTGCTTTTGGTTTTTTGTTGCAGTCTGCGGCTTTAATTGCCGATGGTATTCATTCCTTATCCGATTTACTCAGTGATTTTCTGGTGATTATCGCGGTTAGGCTGGGGAGTCGCGAGGCCGATTATGAACATCCTTATGGTCATCGCCGTTTTGAAACCATTGCGACGGTTATTTTAGGCGGGAGTTTAGTACTTATTGGCGGTGGTATTACCTGGTCAGTGCTGGAGCGTATGGCTAATCCAGAACATTTACCCGTTCCTAATCCTTATGGTATGGGTGTCGCGGGGCTATCCATTTTGGTTAATGAGTGGTTGTATCATTACACCAAACGTATCGCGAAGAAAACCCGTTCAAAATTATTATTAGCCAATGCCTGGCATCAGCGCAGTGATGCTATTTCTTCGATCGTGGTGTTGTTAGGTATCGGTGCAGTCATGTTAGGCTATCCTTTAGCGGATGCGATTGCTGCGATTGTGGTAGCATTATTGGTCGCAAAGATTGGTTTAAATCTGATTTTTGATAGCATTAAAGAGCTGGTTGATACGTCATTGCCGCCCAAGTTGGTTGCTGAAATTCGTAAGGCCATTATGACGATTGATGGGGTTGAAGGTATCCATTTGTTACGTACACGGCAAATGGGGGAGGATGCCTTAATTGACGCGCATATTGTCGTTGATCCACGGATTACGGTTTCTGAAGGCCACACCATCGGTGATACGGTTAGAGACGAGTTGATAAGTCGTTTTGATGACATCATGGATGTCTTAGTCCATGTTGACCCTGAAGATGATGAAGGATTATTTGAAAAGCAAACCCCCTTAAAGAGATGCGAAGTAAAGCGTTTATTAGATAAATATATGTCGGACTTTAAAGAGTTGCTTATCGATTTTAGAATTCATTATCTAAATGGCTTGATTGAATTAGAGCTTATATTACCTTTTGCAATGACTATGCAACCGGAGCTTATGGTGAAGTTAAACAGGCAATCCAGGCGCATGGAGCAACGAGTCAGAAAGATTAAAAACATCACATTATTTTTTAAACAAAATGAGGGTTAACCGATGGCGGTAGGACAATGCGATTTTCCAACCATGCATGATGTCGCTGGAATAATGCTAGGCACAGCCTGTGCGGGCATCAAGCAAACGGTTAAAGATGACATTCTAGTGATTCAAATGCCCGAACAGGCGACCTGTGCAGGAGTGTTTACTCAGAATGCTTTTTGTGCTGCTCCGGTGCATATCGCCAAGGCAAACTTAGCTCATCAACCGCGCTGGTTGTTGATTAACTCAGGTAACGCCAATGCTGGAACCGGTGAACAAGGTATGCAGGATGCGCTATTGTCCTGTGCTGAACTCGCTAAGGTGACGGGGGGGCAAGAAGATCAGGTATTACCCTTTTCTACTGGTGTCATTGGGCAACCGTTACCTGTTGCTAAAATTACAGCCGTATTACCCGCCGCCTTTAAGGATTTAGCGGTGGATCATTGGAGTAAAGCGGCTTACGCGATTATAACTACAGATACATTTCCTAAAGGCGTGTCTCAAGTGATTACCGTGGACGGTGAAACGATCACCATTAATGGCATTTCCAAGGGAGCGGGTATGATTCAACCGAATATGGCAACCATGCTGGGTTTTATGGCTACCGATGCCAAAATTAATCAAGCTCTTTTACAGGAGTGTTTAGCACTGGCCGTTGAGCAATCATTTAATCGTATTACCGTTGATGGTGATACCTCAACTAATGATGCCTGTATCTTAATGGCAAGTGGCTGTTCTGCAGCACCTGAAATTATTGCGGGCACCGAGAATTATACTATTTTTGCTGATGCCGTAATGAGTGTGTGTAAACAATTGGCTGAAGCAATCGTTAGAGATGGGGAAGGCGCCACTAAATTAATACGCATTAAAGTTGAAGAAGCCTTGCATGATGAAGAAGCTGTGCGGGTGGGTAAAACCATTGCTCATTCACCGTTAGTTAAAACGGCTTTCTTTGCCAGTGATCCTAACTGGGGACGTATTCTTGCTGCGGTCGGGCGTTCAGGTATTGAAAACATGGTGCTTGATAGCGTACAGCTTTTCCTGGATGATGTGTGCATCGTCAGAAACGGCGGACGTGCTGATGATTATACCGAGGAAGCCGGACAACAAGTCATGGACAGAGAAGAAATTACGGTCACTGTAAAACTCGGTCGAGGCAATGTTACTCAAGAAGTACTGACCTGTGACTTATCGTATGACTATGTAAAAATTAATGCAGAGTACAGAACCTAAGATATCTTTGGTTATCTTAAGGCATCTTATACTTTTGTAACAACCCTCTTTTAAGTAATCTCGTTTGTGACAGCTCAACCCCGTCTTCAAGTAGCCGTTGGTGTAGTAAAAAACGCTCAAGGCGATATTTTAATTTCTCTGAGAGATCAAACACTACATCAAGGCGGACTGTGGGAGTTTCCGGGGGGCAAGGTTGAGCCTCAAGAATCGGTTGAGCAGGCTTTGCGACGTGAGCTTAAAGAAGAGTTGGGTATTACGGTTATTTCAGAGACACCGCTGATTGCCATTCAACATCAATATCCTGAATTGGCTGTAGAACTTAGAGTCTTTCTCGTAGAGAATTATTCTGGCGATGCCATTAGCAGACTTGGACAGCCCTGTCGTTGGGTTAATCCATCCGAATTAAATCATTATGCCTTTCCGGTCGCCAATCAGCCGATTGTGACTGCAGTTCAATTACCGGTTTATTATGCCATCCTGGACGATGCTGAAGCCACAGTGTTAATGAGTCATTTACAAACACTGTTAGCAGGTGGCTTAAAGTTAATTCAACTTCGTTTAAAGACCGTTCCGAAGTCTGTATTAGAACAGTTTATTGAGCAGGCGAAGGCCCTCTGCAAACAGGCAGGGGCTTTATTGTTAATCAATTCTGCAGTTGATCATGCCAAAGAGTTTGCCGTTAATGGCCTTCATCTAACCAGTCGGGATTTAATGTCCGCGACACAAAGACCCTCGATTGAACATGAGCCGTCTGGCTCAAGGTATTGGGTGTCAGCGTCCTGTCACAATTTAAAAGAGTTACTCCATGCACAAGCCATTGGTGTAGACTTTGTTGTACTTGCACCTGTACAAATGACCAAAACTCATCCTGATACAGAACCCTTAGGCTGGGACACGTTTTCAGAATTAGTTTCTCAGGTCAACCTGCCTGTTTATGCGTTGGGGGGACTTTCTAAAGGAGATTTAGAAAAAGCCAGGGACGCGGGTGGGCAGGGAATTGCTGCAATCAGATCATTCTTGCAATAATTTATGTCAGGTTTTACTTTTTATGCGATATCCAAAATTAAAATTAGCTATTTTAATGTTATTAGCGATTGATGTTGTTAGCTACGCCTTCGTTGGAACCTTACCACGTTTTCTGGATGCTTTGGCATGGATGCTTTTACTGGTAATCTATGAGGTAAAATCAATGGAAGTGGTGTTCATTTCAGAAACAATTATGAGCATGGTGCGGAATACCTTGATCGCAGTGATTGGCTGGGTATTACTGAGATATTTCCTGGATCATCAATGGCTGGATGTAACTAATTCTGCACTTTGGTTTATCATGATCATTTTGTTTGAATTGAAAATGCACTGGCCATCGATCGTGCAACAATATCAATCTGTCTATAATGTCACTAATCTGACTGTCCTGGCGGGACTGGGGATAGTGGCATTTTTTTGGCTACTTGATTTCGCCTGGCTAGATGCTTTTGATGCCGTACTCTGGCTGGTTGCTCTGGCAGTGATTGATCTTGATGTTTTCAAGCTTGAAGAGAATAAATAACCTTGATTAAGTGGTTGAACCGGATAATGATAAGCCTATTGCAAGTTACAACTGAGTTTCACTCAGATGCCATTCATTAATAAAGGGTTGATAGAAATCCAGGGTTTGTACCGTTGCGCCTAGCTGGGTAACTGACGCCGAGGCAAAAGCCTGAGCCCTCGCCATAGTTGTCGATAATGACCAGCCCAGCTGTAAGCCTAATAATAACACCGCAGAAAAAGCATCACCTGCGCCAACAGTATCAACTACTGATAATTGATCAGAAGGAAAGACTTCTACAAACTCACCATCTTGGCTCAGTGCTTTTGCCCCCAAGTGCCCACAAGTGACCACTAAAGCTTCCAGCTCATAGTGTATTAAGAAGTGCTGCATGGTTTCACGCAAACTATTTTGAAAGCCGCTTTGCACAGAGGATAAGGCTGTAAATTCTTCGTGATTAAGCTTTACCCAATAGGCGGTGCTTAACCACTCATTCACCGCTTCTTTTTGCCACCAAGGGTCACGTAAATTAACATCAATAAAAATCTTGCCTTTAGTTTGAGCGCTTAGGGTTTTAAGAGCCTGTTCAGAAACCGGGTGCCGTAAGGCAAGCGTGCCATGATAAATAATTGAATAAGCAGTAGTTAAATTCAGTGTTTCAGGGTTAACAAAGTCATAAGCCTGTTCCGTTAAAACCTCATAGCGAGGCTCACCTTGTTCAAACGAGACTGCGACAGTACCCGTGGGATGGATGGGATCAATTTGCAGCGCAGCTGTCGACATTCCCCAGGTATTCATCGCATTTTGAATCAGTTGTCCTGTTTCATCGCTACCGATTCGGCTAATGAAACAGGGGTTTTGACCCAATGCCTGCAAATGCCAGGCGACGTTAAACGGTGCTCCACCTAATATTCGTTGACCTCCAGGAAATTGATCTATCAACACTTCCCCGAACACGGCAATAGGGTTTTTATTGGTCTTAGACATAGATTTTGATTCCTTGGAAAGTGGGGAAGACCATTCCATCAGTGTAAACTTAAATTACTTTAAAAAACCCTGTTAAACAGCTAAAACACAGGAGAGCAATAAAATATTACCCCCCTAATGTTTACTGATTTTTGATTTACTTAGTCAACTTGGCACTTAATTGTGCAGACCATTGACCAAAATAAGTCCCTACAACAATAGAAATAGATATCACTATTAGCGGATTGCTAAGAGAAATACCTAACAAAACGTCTTGATTTAATTTATCAGGTGTTTGTAATAAATAAGCAAACGTTGAAGAATAACCCAAAACACTTGCAGGAATTGTGGCTAGCTGAGGAATATTGGCCGCAAGACACAAAACAACAACAGAAACGGCTACAGTGATGCCTGCCATTAAAGGGAAACCAACAATGACATCAGGTGAAATGTTTGTCAGCAAAATAGCGGTAAACCAAGCTAAGAATACCCCAAAAATGCCACAGACAATAGTATTAATCAATGCTTCCTTGGTTGCTCCCAAGAAAAAATAGGCTGCCCAAGCAATAGTTGCCGCCCATATAAAAAACAAACCACTAGCGGGGCCAACAGCTAAAAATGTTGCTACTCCAGCCAACCCACCAATACTTAAAGACAATGCTGTTAGTTTATCCATAATACTCTCCGAAATTTCACCTCATTATTGTTGATTAGCTAGATTTCACATTGAGGTGGGTCTATGAAATCTAACGTTTAAAATTATTCAGGCATTCATGTTGGCTGTAGATAATAGACCAATCCATGCACCAGAAAATAATACATATACGCACTCACCAGTCTTTTAGGTTTTAAATAGTTTGAGATTAAGTCAGTAGATTATCCAAAATCATCATGACAATAAAACCTATCATCAGAGCAAATGTTGCAAAGCGTGATCGACCGTTGGAATGGGTTTCAGGAATAATTTCTTCACTGATAACAAATAACATCGCACCGGCTGCAAAGCCCATTGCAACGGGCAAAATAGGCTGGAACAAAGTAACGGCAGTTATACCCAGTAAGCCACCCACAGGCTCAACTAAACCGGTTAATGTAGCAATACCTATTGCTTTCCATTTATTGTAACCCAAACCCACGAGTGGCAAGGCCACCGCTAAACCTTCGGGAATATTTTGTAAAGCAATAGCAATGGCCAGAACAAGCCCATTCTTAAGCTCTCCAGAACCAAAACTAACCCCTACCGACATCCCTTCAGGAAAATTATGGATGGTAATTGCAATAATAAACAACCATACTTTTTTTAAAGAGGATAAATGTTCCTCCGATAGTGAATCAAAATGCACATGAGGTAACTGACGATCTGCATAATGAAGAAAAGCAGCGCCGACTAGCATCCCTAGAGAAACAATATAAATACCTTTACCAGACCAGACTAAATTTCCATAGCTTATTCCGGGAACAAGTAAAGAAAATGCAGTCGCGGCTAACATAACACCGGCTGCTGCACCTAACAGACTGTTAAATAGATTGCGAGAAATGTCTTTGAAAAAAAGAGCCGGTAAAGCCCCAACGCCGGTTGCCAATCCAGCCACAATACTGGCAAAAAAACCAATAACAACGGTTTTACCAAAGATAAGATATAGAATGGCAAAGACAATAAGTTGAGATAAAACAAACAAGCCCGCCACCGTTCCCCAGCGCGTTAAAGGAGGCATCGCCAAGAGCTTTTGATAATATTCATTATCTTTTATCTGCCCTGCTTTAACTTCAAAGAAGTACTGTAATTTTGAAAGTGCTCTCGTTGTTATTGTCATTATTGCTTACCTGTATCAGCAGTTTTCTAATTATTATTGTTGGCATTATAGCCAATTTGTTCAATAAACGCCTGAAGCTGTGCTAGATTAAAAGGCCAGCCTAACTCATGCTGGCTTTCTGGATGGAGTACAACCGGTATGCGCATCGCATACGTCTCTTGCCATGAATCCTGCTCAGCAATATCGATAGCTTCAACTATTAACTTGCTATCGTTTAACAAACAACTATTCAAAAGCTCTTCAGCTTGTTCACAAAGATGACAACCTGCGGTGCCTAAAAGTACTAACACAGTCATAAGGGCTCGTTATCTTAATGGTGTAAATGAGCCGCTAACCAACGCTCAGCCACTTCTTCAGCAATTCCTTTACGTCTTGCATAATCTTGTAACTGATCTTTATCTATTTTTCCAACGTTAAAATATTGGGACTCAGGGTGAGAAAAATACCAACCACTAACAGCAGACGCCGGGTACATAGCATAACTTTCAGTCAAAGCTATTGACGTATTCTCGGTTACATTTAATAGTTCAAACAATTTAGCTTTCTCAGTATGATCTGGACAAGCCGGATAACCCGGTGCCGGACGTATCCCTTTGTACGCCTCATTAATTAACGCATTCGAATCTAATGCTTCATCTTCTGCATACCCCCAGAATTCCTTTCTGACTAATTGATGCATATATTCTGCAAAGGCTTCGGCCAATCTATCCGCTAATGCTTTTAGCATAATTGAACTGTAATCGTCATGATCTTGTTCAAACTGCTGTAGTTTTTCTTCTATACCAATGCCCGTCGTGACAGCAAAAGCTCCGATATAATCCGCTTTGCCGGATTCTACGGGTGCAATAAAATCGGATAGACAATAATTAGGTCGTCCAGGGGCTTTAATGTTTTGTTGGCGTAAATGATGTAGAACCTCTAATGGATTCTGGCGTGTGTCATCGGTATAAAGAAGCACATCATCATTCTGACTGTTCGCTGGATAAAACCCCACCACAGCACTTGCTGTTAACCAACGCTCATCAACTATTTTTTTCAACATCTCATGGGCATCGTCTAAGAGCTTTCTGGCTTCAACACCCACTATTTCATCATCTAATATCTTTGGATAACTACCTGCCATCTCCCAAGTTTGAAAGAAAGGTGTCCAATCAATATAACTCACTAACTGAGCTAATGGAAAATCTTTTATCACTTTATTGCCTAAAAAAGCAGGTTTTACCGGCTCATAGCCACTCCAGTTAAACTTGTTCTTTCTTGCATCTTCTAACGAATGTTGCTTTGTTTTAGCCTCACGACCTTTATGACGTGCTCTAACTTCTTCGTATTCTTCGTGAATGCTTTTGATAAAGTCATTTTTTAAATCGGTGCTTAATAAATTACTGGCCACTCCCACACCGCGCGATGCATCGGTTACATAGACGGTTGAACCTTGATAATGAGGTTCAATTTTTACGGCAGTATGTGCCCTGGAGGTGGTCGCTCCACCAATCATTAAGGGGATTGTAAAGCCTTGACGCTGCATTTCTTTCGCGACATAAACCATTTCATCCAACGAAGGCGTAATCAAACCACTTAAACCGATGATATCTACATTTTCCAAGCGTGCCGTTTGTAATATCTTTTCAGCAGGCACCATAACACCCAAGTCAATCACGTCATAATTGTTACATTGCAAAACCACGCCTACAATGTTTTTACCAATATCATGCACGTCACCTTTAACGGTTGCCATGAGAATTTTACCGTTGGTTTGTCTATCACCACCGGCTTTATCTGCTTCCATAAATGGCATTAAATAAGCCACCGCTTTTTTCATCACCCGTGCGGACTTAACTACTTGGGGTAAAAACATTTTACCCGCACCAAACAAATCACCGACTACGTTCATGCCATCCATTAACGCGCCTTCAATCACATGTAGAGGCCGTTCTGCTTCTAACCTGGCCTGTTCCGTATCTTCATCAATATAATCAGTTATGCCCTTGACCAAGGCATATTCCAAGCGTTTACTAACCGACCACTCACGCCATTCAAGATTTTCTTGTTTGACTTCATTACTGCTGCCATCACCTTTATATTTTTCGGCCAGTTCTAATAACTTATCCGTACCACTGCCATCATGACGATTTAAGACCACATCCTCTACGGCATCACGTAAATCAAGCGGTATATCTTCATAGATCGCCAATTGACCGGCGTTAACAATCCCCATAGACATGCCTGCCTGAATGGCGTGATATAAGAATACCGCATGGATTGCTTCTCGCACGGGGTTATTACCCCGAAATGAAAACGACACATTAGAAACCCCGCCTGAAATCAGCGCATACGGTAATGTTTGTTTAATTTCACGAGTGGCCTCAATAAAGTCTAATCCGTAGTTATTATGTTCATCAATACCCGTAGCTACGGCAAATATATTAGGGTCAAAAATAATATCTTCGGGTGGAAAACCAACCAGTTCAGTTAAAATTTTATAAGCACGCTGACAGATCTCGACTTTTCTAGCTTTAGTATCCGCCTGTCCGGCTTCGTCAAACGCCATCACAATAACCGCCGCACCGTAACGGTGAACGAGCTTTGCATGCTTAATAAAAGCAGCTTCACCTTCCTTAAGTGAAATGGAATTAACCACCCCCTTTCCCTGAATGCACTTTAAGCCCGCTTCCAAAATATCCCATTTAGAGGAATCCAGCATAATAGGTACTTTTGCTATATCAGGCTCTGCAGCGATCAGCATCAAAAAGCGCACCATTGCTTCTTTTGATTCCAACATACCTTCATCCATGTTGATATCAATAATCTGCGCACCGTTTTCTACCTGCTGTTTAGCAACATCCAACGCCGCTTCGTAATCACCCTGAATGATTAGCCGTTTAAAAATGGCGGAGCCTGTTACATTGGTTCGTTCACCGACATTAACAAACAAACTGTCTGAACCTATCGACATGGGTTCAAGACCCGCTAAGCGGCACTTTTTTTCAATAGCAGGGATAATCCGTGGAGCATGCTGTTGAACAGCCTCCACAATAGCCTTAATGGTAGCCGGTGACGTTCCACAACAGCCGCCGATAATATTTAAATAGCCATTTTGTGCCCAATCTGCCAGCTCTTTAGCCATTTGCTCAGGTGTTTCATCATACTCACCAAATTCATTGGGTAAACCCGCATTAGGATGCGCGGATACATGAGTATCAGCAAGCCCGGATAACTCAGCAATGTATTGACGCAGCTCCGTTGCACCCAACGCACAGTTAAACCCAAAAGAGATGGGATTCACATGTTTTAATGAATTCCAAAAAGCCCCTACCGTTTGACCGGATAATGTCCTTCCCGAAGCATCGGTAATCGTACCAGAAATCATCACTGGTAACTTTCTACCAATATCATCAAAAACCTGTTCTACAGCAAAAATAGCAGCTTTTGCATTCAGCGTATCAAATACGGTTTCAATCAGAATAATATCCGCACCACCGTCAATTAAGCCCAGTGTTGCTTCTGCATAGGCAACCACTAGCTCATCAAAAGAGATATTACGAAAGCCGGGATCATTCACATCTGGCGACATCGATGCCGTTCTGGCAGTAGGTCCTAAAACACCTGCGACGAAACGCGGTTTATCCGGTGTCATAGCGGTATATTCATCAGCAGTTTGCTTGGCAACACGAGCAGCCGCCACATTGAGTTCATAAGCCAATGACTCCATGCGGTAATCCGCCATGGAAATGCGGGTCGAGTTAAAGGTGTTTGTTTCAACTATATCTGACCCTGCCTCAAAATAAGCGCTATGGATCGCTTTAATGATATCGGGTTGAGTCAATGACAATAAATCATTATTCCCTTTAAGATCAACATCCCACTGGGCAAAGCGCGCTCCTCTAAAATCTTTTTCTTCAAGCTTGTAACCTTGAATCATAGTGCCCATGGCACCATCAAGAAACAGGATTCTTTGAGATAGTTGTTGTTTTAATAATTCTGTATTGCTCATTAATTCGGCCAAATTTAATTATGTTGCCTAAATATAATCATTGCTTAAAAATCTAGCTAGTTCTATTATTTTGGATTATGTCTAGGAGATGAGCATGTCAAAACTAACCATTACTCACGTTTTTAAAAGTGTTTTAGCTGCTTTTATTGGTGTACAAAGCGAAAGAAATAGAAAAGAAGCCTTTGAAAAAGGATCGCTCTCTGCGTATATCATTGCAGGTTTGATTTTTACTACACTGTTTGTTATTACTATAATTTTTATAGTAACAGCGGTTATTTAGTTATAGATGATTTCGAATCAGCACTAAAGTAAGCAATAAAAAAGCCCAAGTAAAACTTGAGCTTTTTTAACATTGCAGTAACGTATTTTTATTGTGGTGATTTAAAACTTTCCTTTATATTTACAAATACTTCTTTCAGGCCACCGAATAAATTAGCCACTGAAAAAGCTTCTTTAGTGATAAATTTGAGGCGTAAAACAGCAACAATCAGGAAGCTAAAAATGGAGGGCGATAATTCTTCATAAAGCGACTTTAAAATACCGCCAAAGCCGGTAAAATCACCTTGATTTTTTCTATCAGCGCCGTTTATAGCTTCATAGGCGGCACCACCTTCACTCGCTCTAAATGACTCTAAAATGTTGATGTTGATGTATTGGAACAAAAAAACCAATAAAAAAAACGCTGCTGCACTCACCGCAACCCAAATAATAACATTGTCCAATTTTGCTTTTATAGCTGACTGGTAGATCCAGATTGCTACAAAAACCATTATCATACCGCTTATCATAAGTTATACCCCTTTATTTTTAAAAACTATTATTAATTATATTCTTGTTAGGAAATAATACATAAACTGACATTTTAAAATCATATTAGAGCCTTCTTTTTCAACCACATTACATGACTCATATTTTTCTTGCCCAAGTTTAGTTTGTTTCTTGATATCACCATTTTCGACAAAGTATTTAATATCAATTTTCATTTCCTTTGTCCGCCCTACTGAGTCGGTTGCGGTTTGCTTAAGAATACCATCCGCTTTAAAATCCCATTCCATAGTCAGATTTTTCTTTTCCCCATCTAGCTTCTGAGCCTCTGCATAAACCTTCCATTTACCTAAAATTTCAGAATTATCTTTCAACTCAATGTCGGCACTTGCAGAAAAAGCAAAGACCAACGCCGCCAATGGTAATATTTTAACGTATTTTTTCATTATTATTATCGCCCCTAATCGTTCATCCTCAAAAACAGAACTCAAACTATACCACATTGGCCTTCCAGCATTAAGAACAATAGTCAGTAATAGATGATTTTCCATAATATTTTCATATTCACTTACAATAAGCCTTGACTTTAAGTTTGCCTGACGTATCATGCAACATCCGCTTGCTATGAATTTAGCAATTTATCAAATAAAAATTATCTACGTAGGAGACACATACATGGGATTTATTTTAGATCTAACTGAAACATTAAAAACACCAGCTGGCATGGTAGGAGCTGTTGTAGTTGTAGGTGCTGTATACGCCCTTTTAAAATGGGTATTTGCTGAACATCCAGACGACGAAAAATAAGCCTAAGCAAAAGTTCAGGTTTATATTTAGGCTCCACCTATCCCACGAAGACAGGTGGAGCCTTATTTTTATATTAAATTTTCAACACGTTCCTTCACTGTCTGTATTATAATTTACACATTTTCAACAATGAAATGTATAAATCTATAATCAACCAGATTTCCAAGCTCCAATCCAAACAAGTTCCTGCTACTGGAATAGGTTTATTCAGAGTTCTTTACGGCTTAGTCACCTTACAAGAAATTTTATTTCTACTGTATTTCAATCATCTGATATTCGACCCTATCCCCTATATAGACGTTGAATTTCCAATGATTCCTTTTTTTCTATGCGCTTGGGGCGTTATTGCCTGCTTTGTTACACTCGGCTATCGTTATCAATTTTCTATCATTGCTAACTATATCCTCTGGATTATTTTCGTCAACTTCACGACTATGCAACGTGATTTTGATGGTGGTTTTGATACCTTCATGATCGGCGCCGGTTTTTTTCTGCTTTTTATGCCCGGAGATCGTGCATTCTCACTGGATACGTTAAGATATAAACTTAGCACCCCCTTTAGGCATTACAGCACCTACCCAAAACCCACCGTTTCAAGTCTGGCTTATTATTTACCGGTGATTATATGTCTGGGCTTTTTATACTTTGATTCCGCCATACACAAACTTTTTGCCGAACATTGGCGAAATGGGCTTGGTTCCTGGTTACCGTCAACACAACCCTATTATGTTTCGGCTATTGATATGTCGTTATTACTTAATAACGAAATTTTAGAAAAAATAATCGGCTATACCATTCTGGTTTTCCAGCTAACTTTTCCTTTCTTTTTTTCAATTTCACGGTTAAGGCCTGTCTACCTACTCATTGGTCTAGGTATTCATCTTGGTATTACCCTATCGCTGAATATCTATCCGTTTGGCATAGGCATGATTATATTTTATTGCCTGGTCGTCCCTTTTTCCTGGTGGCGCAACATCGGCACATTACTTACAGCAAAACAACCCGCTCTGACGGTCTTTTATGATCAGCAATGCCCTTTATGTAACCGTACTGTTCTTATTCTTAACCACTTTGACATTTTTAACGGTATAGACTTCAGAAACGCTCAGGAATATGCGTCAAACTATCCGGCACTCGCTCAACTATCAGAAAAAACATTGCTGTTAGATTTATATGCGCTTGATAGCGAAAATCGCCTTTATGCTGGCGTTGATACTTATATTCAAATTCTACTAAATATGCGTTATATGGCTCCGATTGGCTTTATCCTGGGCTTACCGGTCATTAAAACTCTGGCTATCAATAAATATCGCGCTATCGCTGATTCACGCACCCGTTTATCGTGTGATACTGACTGTCTTATTTCAGTCCCTTTAACCGATAATAATTTATATCATCGGGTATTTGAAACTTTTGCCACTCAGAAGCCCAAAGCATTTTCAAGAAAGCTCACGAAAATACTGGTTGCTATATTTATTTTGCAATTAAATAGCACGATACACTACGCGCTTATCTACAGACTGGATCTGGATATCAAGAAAGCCCCTATCAGCGCTCCGATTGCAGAAGCCAGTAACGCGCTTATTATGGTCTCGCTAACCTTTTTAGGGATTACCCCTCACGCACTCTATCTACATGATCATTTCGCTGGCTACGATCATATTTTAGCGATTACTTACACAGATAAAAATGGCGTTGAGCAATGGCTACCGTTTGTGAATGAGCAAGGTCGATTATTAGCACCTAACTGGGGACGTGTTCACTCTATGTGGGCAAACATTGCTGTTACACCTACTATTAACAACGTACGGCTTGAAAAATTCATTATGAAGGTAACGGCCTTCTGGGGAAACAAACTAGGCTTAAACATCAATGACACCGTATTTACTATCAAGATGAAAAAGATTAATGCGCCCAGCGATTGGGTTTATGATCAGTTACATCTAAACTTTGCTGCACCGTGGACTAACATCGGCTCAGTAAAGTGGCATAACAATGTGATCTCTTATGACTTGCCTGATGATATCAATACTCTTTGATTCTTTTCATGTTGTTCTCTTAACGTTAAAAATCCTGTGATCCTTGACTATATACTTATTTAATAATAAACATAACTTTATTATTGTTTTTATTAACATCAATAGCTTAGTATGAGTGTTTTAGGGGCATTCAGGGGTGACATCGGTATTATCCCGGTTATTAAACGATAGCTCCGACTGTTATACGTTTAATCGCAGCGGTTATGAATGTATCTTCTACTGTTATAGCTATAATCGCTGTTGTTATACGTTTAATAATAGCGGTTATACCTGTATCTTCTAGTGTTATAGCTATAATCTTGGCTGTTATAGTTATAATCGCTACTGTTATAGTTATAATCGCTGCGGTTTTAACTATAACCGTTGCTGT
>CAIMEB010000225.1 GCA_903839855.1 uncultured Methylococcaceae bacterium | reverse complement strand
TTTCGGTAACGGTAACCCTGTAAGTGCCGCCAAACATCACTTTTTCGTAAAATGACAATGGAGAATAAAAAAACTTCGCGCTCAATAAATAGCTGAATCCCATGCCTGTCGTGGCTTGTAGCTTTTCCGTTCAGATACTACTTAACCAGAGAATTGACTCCATTAATGTTGCTACAAAAAAAACCTGTTTCGCTGCCTTATTTTGCTGATAGCTCAGCGCTTTTTTCATTAATTGCTGATCAGCCCTGGTCAGTTTTTCTGGATAGTGGCTTTCCTCATAGCAATCAAGGTCGATACGATATTTTTGCAACTGACCCTGTATGCACTTTAGTCACCCAAGGCAACATTACCCAGATCACTCGTAATAATGTAACAATAAGCTCTACTTCAGACCCGTTTGATCTGGTAAAGGCAGAACTCTTACCACAGCTTGATGGCTATGAAGATCTACCGTTTAATGGCGGAGCTATAGGTTATTTTTCTTATGATTTAGCCAGACGCTTAGAAAACCTGCCTGTTATCGCTGAAGATGCAGAACAAATTGCTGATATGGCTATCGGCATTTATAACTGGGCGGTTATAGTTGATCACCAGGAACAAAAAAGTTTTTTAGTCGGTCTGGATGAGGGTGATGAACAAAAATGGCAGTCGTTAATTGAGCAGTTCAGTCAATTACCTGAAAATCCTGAGTATGAAAGCTTTAAAGTGATTAGCGACATCGAATCCAATATGGATATTAACGCTTATACCGATGCTTTCAACCGAATTAAAAATTATTTAAAAGAAGGTGACTGTTATCAGGTTAATCTGGCCCAACGCTTCGTCGCCCAATGTGTTGGCTATCCCTGGGTGGCTTATACTACATTACGCGAACTCAATGCCGCCCCTTTCAGTGGTTACCTTAACTTTCCTGAAGTACAAATCTTAAGTTCATCACCTGAACGCTTTTTAAAGCTGACGGATGGTCATGTTGAAACGAAACCCATTAAAGGCACGCGCCCCAGAAAACTGGATGACTATGAAGATCAAGCGCAAATTAAATCACTTGAAAACAGTTATAAAGATAAAGCTGAAAACTTAATGATTGTTGATTTACTGCGTAATGACATTAGTAAAACCTGTCAAAATGGCTCAGTGAAAGTACCGGTTATTTTTAATATAGAAAGCTATACAACCGTGCATCATTTAGTCAGTACCATTACAGGGATTTTAGCCGAAGATCAACATGCCCTGGACTTATTAAAAAGCTGTTTTCCTGGTGGATCCATTACCGGAGCACCTAAAATTCGCTCTATGGAAATTATTGAAGAACTGGAACCACATCGTCGAGGTGTCTATTGTGGCGCAATAGGTTATATAGGTTTTAATGGCAATATGGATACTAATATCGCGATTCGTACACTTGTTCATTCTAACAACACCATTCGATTCTGGGCGGGTGGTGGCATTGTTTATGATTCCAAACTGGAAGAGGAATATCAGGAAAGCTTTGATAAAGCCAGTGCCATGCTCACCTTGTTACAGCAACTAACAAAGAAACATGATAGTCATTAAACTGGGTGGCAGTCTCTCTCAAGCTGAGACTCTGGTTAGTTGCTTAGATCGACTGGAACAGCAGTATAACGATAAACCTGTCGTGATAGTACCCGGCGGGGGTGCCTTTGCCGATCAGGTCAGACTCGCTCAAGGGCGTTGGCAGTTTGACGATACCACTGCTCACCGAATGGCTATTTTAGCCATGCAACAAATGGGCTTGTTAATTCATGGCCTTAAAAGTCAGTTTACAATTGTTACCTCAACCCTAGACATTAAGCAGCGGTTTAAAAAACGCGAAGTACTCATCTGGTCACCGACTATTGATGAACTTGATATGGCGTCTGTTCCTGCCTCCTGGGATATTACTTCTGATAGTCTGGCCGCCTGGTTAGCAAAAACTATTCAGGCTGAAGAACTTATTCTGGTTAAGTCAGCACGCATTGATAACAATCTGACTCTTGAGCAACTTGCAGAACAGCAAATTATTGATCAAGGGTTTTGTCAGGTAGTCTCAGCAG
The DNA here is from genome assembly GCA_903839855.1 of uncultured Methylococcaceae bacterium. Lineage (GTDB taxonomy): Bacteria > Pseudomonadota > Gammaproteobacteria > Methylococcales > Methylomonadaceae > Methylobacter_C. The sequence goes on along the minus strand of CAIMEB010000225.1, from coordinate 1,084 downwards.
CGACATTCAAAATAAATATTGTCAATCAACACGATTTTTAAGTCAGGCAAGTTCTGATGAGTTACGTATAACTTATTAAGCTTAACCTTTTAATATGGTTGGCCTTTGCTAGTAAGGGAAAGAACGCAGAATAACTGGGGTCGGTGTAAACTTAAATGCAAAATCAGAGACTAAAATATTTAATATTTAAAAACCGGATCAGTGCAGCTAGCACAGGCGTTCATGTTATACTCAAAGCTGAGTTTACCTGCAAATAAAAGGCGCAGATGATGTTTGATGATAAGTTTTTTGATAATTGGTTAGATACTCAAGCACAAAAAGTAATGGAACAAGTGGCGAGTGGCCAAAGCATTTCATCTGATCAAATGATGATTTTGATGCTTAAGGCTCAAACTAATCATTTTGCGCATTTAGATATTGATTTGCGTAGTGAGATGCATGCGCTCCGTGAAGACATGGACAAGCGTTTTGAACTAATGCAAGTTGAAACGGTTAAACGTTTTGAGCAAGTAGACAAACGCTTTGAACAAATGCAAATTGAAACGGTTAAGCGTTTTGAACAAGTAGATAAACGCTTTGATCAACTGACCTCACGTATGGATCATTTTATGATTTGGTCATTCGCGACTACACTAACCGTTGGTGGTATCGTTATCGCCGCTATTAAGTTTCTGTAAGGACTTAACAATTGCTGGGGGCAGAACAAAGTTATATTCAAATGCAGTAACTCTGCCCAATTTAAACACCCAGCCATTGAAAAATATAAACAGCATTCCATGACACCAAAGCGCCATAGACGTATTGAAATAACTGGTAAAGGAATAACTGGGGTCAGAATAACTGGGAATAACTGGGGTCAGGAATAACTGGGGAGAATAACTGGGGTCAGGAATAACTGGGGTCAGAGTAAATTTAAATTTTCTACTTCCTGTATAGTGCCTATTTCTAACCATCAATATCAGGGAAAACGAAATGGCTCGATTATCCGGCATCCTTCATAGCAGCCTAAAAGTAGTTGACACTTTTGATGTCAATAAAAAATTAACAACAAGCTACCGTAGCCATTAAAAAACGGCCAGTGACT
>CAIMEB010000224.1 GCA_903839855.1 uncultured Methylococcaceae bacterium | reverse complement strand
TTTCGGTAACGGTAACCCTGTAAGTGCCGCCAAACATCACTTTTTCGTAAAATGACAATGGAGAATAAAAAAACTTCGCGCTCAATAAATAGCTGAATCCCATGCCTGTCGTGGCTTGTAGCTTTTCCGTTCAGATACTAGTTAGCAAAATACTGCGACATCAATGATCCAATTGGTAGGCCTTTACCCGGAGAAGACTGATAGGACTCCACAATACGACTAAGTAGCGCTATAAATCCCCCCCCTTTAAAACGACGAGCCAATATATTTAATAAATAATGATGATCAATAGCCGGAAAATAGCCATTGACGTCCACCTGAACAAACCAAGGATAACGCTGTAAATTTTTTTGTACTTGAAATACAGCACGATGCACACCTTTACCTGGACGACAGGCAAAAGTTGATGAAACTAGCGATTTCTCAAAGATAGGTTCTGCTAAATTCATAATGGCATGATGTAAGATTCTATCTTCAAAACAAGCTGCGTGAATAAGGCGCTGTTTTGGATCATGAATGATAAATGATCGATATGAACCATATGGTACCCGTTCTGCCATAATATCCAAATGCAACTTCTCTAAGCGATCATCCATTTCACTTAAAAAATCAATTACAACTGGACGTGTACGTTTACCTTTAGCAGCCTTAAATGTAGCGACATGCAGATTATGCAAAGCTGCAATATCATCAATTTCAATGCGCAGAGGGTGCATTGAAATTTTCCTGTTGTTCTGAAATTGCAGTGTTTAGCAGTTGCAAAAAAGCACTGCCATATTTTTCTAAACGAGCTTTACCGACGCCCTCAATTTTTGCCATCTCACTTTCTAACCTGACCCGTCGAGTAACCATTTCTGCCAATTGTTCGTTTGTGAACAACGCATAAGCCGGGATACCTTCTTGCTCAGACAATAATTTACGCAAATTTCTAAGTTGTGCAAAAATAACAAAATCCTGCTCGTTTAGTACGTCACGATAATCGATTCGATCGCGGCGATTAGCAATACCAGAAGATAGAGGCAGGTTTGTACCATCAACAAAAGTAACGCAAATCGACCAGTAACTTTCTGCGCCTAAATCAACAAAATGCTTTTCCATTGTCGTCACCCGATGTTGAGCACAAAATGCATTCAACATTTGTTGAGCCTCTTCAGGCCACTTTGTTGGTATACAAAAAAATTGCAATTTCATGGAATCATTTCAACCTGGCTCATCTTCTCTGACATGCTAAGACCTGACTGACCGCCGCGCACCTGCGCGTCTGTCCGTCCGGTCTCCCTATGCTTGCTTTCCTGCCCTGAGGATACCCCCTCCTGACCTAGAGCAAGACGGAAACCGAAGCTGACGTTACGAACAGCGGGAGAGTACCTGTCACGGTAAGCTGAACGCATGAACCGTGCGTTGAAGTCCCAAGAACCACCACGCAACACGCGGTTAGAGCCATTCTCAGGCCCGACAGGATCAACCACATCTTTCCTTTCATAATTAACATACCAGTCAGAACACCATTCCCAAACATTGCCATGCATCTCATAGAGGCCCCAAGGATTGGCAGGCAACGTTTTGACTGGTACTGTTTGTTGTCGAAACAACCCCTTGGCAGCACCGTTATAAGGAAAATCGCCATTGTAGTTAACCTGATCTGGTGTAATGTTATCGCCAAATGAAAACGGGGTGCGGGTTCCGGCCCGACAGGCATACTCCCATTCTGCCTCGGTAGGCAATCGGTAGTTTTTATTGGTTTTTTTAGACAACCAGTCAGCATAGCATTGTGCGTCTTCCCAGCTTACATTAATCACTGGCCGATTGCCGCGTCCCCATCCGCTATCCGAAGGTCGAACGACTTCGTGGCCATCAGTACACCCGCCATCGTGTTTGATCAGAAAAGCAAACACATCGTATTCATCGAAAGTGACTTCATGGATCCCCATAAAAAAATCCTGAGTAAAAGTAACCTGATGCTGAGGCCCTTCAAATAAGTAACGTTCTTTTTCGTCTTTATCCGAACCCATTAAAAAGTGGCCTTTGTTTATCTTAACCATTTCCGGCTCTGGATAAGCAATACCCAGCCATGCTAAAACAATGCCTCTAGCGGATATCAAAGTTAGCTGTTGATTACCAATCCACCAACTGAAAACGGCAGCGATCAACACCACGCTGCCAATGGAAATACGCTGTGGCCAAGGTGAAGGCGTTAATTGATTTATCCAACGAGCATCAAAAACCTGCTTATATATTTCATTACGAACCCTAAGCCTGCCCTGCTCATCCGCCTTTACCAATCCAGACAATTTTAAAGTAGAGTGAATAGGAGATTGCGGTTGATCCTGAACAGACTTACCATTTCGTACTTTTTTATATACACTCAGTAAGGCTTGTTGATCTTCTTTTAACTCGACGATACGGTCGTTAATAACTTTTAAGTTATCTTCTTTAGTCCGTCTCCCTACACCTAAAAATTCGGCCTTCACCACGCTATCCACTCGCTTTTCCGGTGTCTCTTTGGCTTCACCACCTTGTGTTAATACACACAACTTTTGAGTCAAATAGGGATGTCCCCCTGTCCAATACAAAATACGCTTTAGGAGTCGTTCTGCATAACCGGCGTTTTCGTGAAAACCTTGCACAAAGTGCTGCGCTTCATTACCATTAAAATCACTCAGGTCAATACGCCGACCAATATTAAACGGGGTACGGATCGAGTCGCGAATTAAGTCAGTCGGACTGGCAACACCCAAAAACACAAAGGAAATACGATCGAAAACTGGTTTATTGGCTCGCTCGTTAAAGCAGAAACGAATGGATGCGAAAAAATCATCACTAAACGGCAATTTAATCGTAGTATCAATTTCATCGACAAATACGACAACCTTTCCTGTTAATTGATTCAGTATCACGTCCTGAAAGAAATTCATCAATCGGCTAAGTGGGGGTAACAAAACATGGTCTTTCCACCAGGGAACTAATTTAAAGGAAATAGCCAATTCCCCCAACATTCTATTTGCGAGAGCAAAATACCATTCATCGGCAGACATGAATCGGCTATCTCCCCCAATACCAGACAAATCCAGTATAGCTACATGCACCCCTTCTGCACTTAGCTTTGCAGCAGTGCGCGTCATCAGACTGGATTTTCCCATTTGTCTCGGCGTCAACACATAAGCATAACCACCTACAAGGACGCAGTCGTATAATTCCTGATCTGCGGGTCGTTCAATATAACTGGGTGCATCTGGTTTAAGGGTACCGCCATTACTTTGGAAAAAATCGTGATCAACAACTACCGAGTCATTCATAAGTTGCTTCCAAAATACTGTACATAGAGCTTGCAGCGTAATTGCACATCACTCCTTGAAGAACCGACGACCAGACCAGCGGCAAACAAGCGTTGAAAACTTTGTTCATCCTCGCAGGATTGACGCTTTAAAATTTGAAATATAGCCCGACGCAATGACTCCTTATAGGATAACAACCCAGATAACCTTTTCAAATGATCACCAAACGGCCCGTCTTGACGTATTGACAGGTCTTCCAGCTCGTTTAAAGTTATTTTCGCACTTGCCAGAAAATAGAGAGCCTGCCTATTGAGAAAAGGATGTCCTCCAATCAAATCGAAAAGTCGCGAAAGTTCGATATGGGTTAGTGATAATCCATATCGCGTTGCCAGTTCTTCCACCTGAATATGATCAAATTCATTCAATACAAATGTATAACCCACGTTAAAGGGTGATTGATTAATATCGTCTATCCAAAGCGCTGGATCAGTGGAATGAGCGATCACCAGATTAAACCGTTCCCAAATAACAGCCCCTGCCCTGCGATTAGTCCAAAAACGTAGCAAAGCAAAAAAATCATTACGATAGTCATAATTAGTGCCTGAACGAAAAAGCCGTTTTTTAAAAAAATATCAGCATCAAAACGATGTGATTAATATTTGGTTGTAGTCTGGCAGGCTAAAAAATGAGTTATCTCCTGAGGTGTCACCCGTAAATTAGAATGATCTCTAA
>CAIMEB010000223.1 GCA_903839855.1 uncultured Methylococcaceae bacterium | reverse complement strand
GATAATGAACTCGATATTTTTAGACGTAGCGCTTTCTTCAAACATATTGCGCAAGTTGCTTAAGAGGTGATCCAAATTAAAAGCTCTAGTCTCAATATTGATACGAGACGCTTCAAGCTTTGAGATATCAAGAATATCATTAAGGATTCCGAGCAGACTTTGTGATGAGCTAAAAACCTTGCTTAGATAATCTTTAACCACAGGATCAGTTGGCAAGTTAAGCGCCAATTGCGTCAGTCCGATAATTCCGTTCATCGGAGTCCGTATCTCGTGACTCATATTGGCCAAAAACTCACTCTTTGACTTGGCAACTTCATGAGCCAGGTCTCTTGATTCTCTTAGTTCCTGATCTTGATTATGCAACTTTTTAGATGCCCGATTTAACGCCGAAACAAGATCCTGTAACTCAGACGTCGAAGATGTCAAGCTTAAGAACTGCCCGTGTATTTTAGGTAACTCATCAGCAAAATTAGCTGCGATCCTGATCTGTTTTATCGGGCGACGTAAGGCAATGATAACCACCCCTATGGATAACACTACTGAAAGCAATGCAACCAGGAATGTATCTCTAAATATCAGATACTGACTCGCTATGATCTGACTCAGAGGCATATCAGAACGCACCCAACCAACCAAACTACCTGCATTAATAGGCATCCAGGTCACGATATGATTATCCACTATAGTAGAAAGTGATTGATCGTCACTCGGCAATTTCACTACTCCGCCATGAAAGAGTCCCCATGTTCCTTTTTGCTGATCTCGTTTGGCCTCAACGACAATGTTACCTCGCTTGTTAATGACATTAAGGTGGTCAAGATTGGAAAAATTCGTCACTTGAGCAACCGTTTGGTCAATGTCTCCGTAATTTTTAACAATCAGATCCGAAGCTACCGCTGTCGCTAGACCGCTAGTTATCAAGTAGGATTCGTTGTATGCCGATTGGGTTGCCACCTTGCCTTGCTTATAGGCAACATAGGTCCCCAGGGCAAATACTGACAATAGTGAACCCAACGCGCCTACAAGCGCCAACCGGAAAAACAGGCTTTTTGACTGAAGACTCACTGACTACCAATCACAGCGAATTTATCGAGACCAAGAACCTCTAGTGGCTTGTAGTCTCGGGAATAATCCGCTGGTACCGGCTTAGGAATTTGAATACCATCAAAAAACGCAGCATTAGCGGGGTCTTTCGACAACTTTATAAAGCTAGCAATTACTTTATTACGGACCGCTTTAGGAATGCGTGGATTCGCTTCCAGCGCATGAGGTGCGGACTGCGGCGTAACATATAAAATTCGTAACTGATCACGCACATCCGCAGGCTCTCTTTCAAAGGTATTGTTGACGCCCCCACCTGCCATTGCATCACCAATCAGCACGCTACGATAAACATTACTATGGGTTTTAACATAATTCGGAATAATATTGACATGATTCTTAGCCAACTGCGCCCTAATGAGGAGCGAAGCCGCGAAGGCATTAGGCGCTGGAAAAGCGACGCTTTGCTCGTTAAGTTCTCCTAAAGAATTAATAGCGCTGTCCTTACGAACTACAAGTATGCCTTCAAGCATGTTTGCCGAGTCCCTAAGCAGAGGAATATAACCTTTATGTCGTTTAGCAATAATGCAGTGGTAAGGATTCATAAAAGCAAAATCAGGGGTTCCTTCTAATAAAGTCTCCTCAAAAGCTGGAATGCTAGGCTCTACAACGAGTTCAAATGTTAAACCTGTCTCAGCACCCAACTTTTCCAGAATCGGAGCCCAATCCTTATGAATAGCGACCGGAGTAAGCTGTGGCACGACAGAAACGCTATACGTCTGAGCGACAGCAGGTGCAGTTGTGACTAGCCCAAATATAAGCAGACTTAAAACCAGATAAAACCCAAAACAACAATGAATCAGTAACTTGCGCATAATGAAAGGCCTAAAAAATAAACATAATTGAATATATCAACATAATAAAGATCATTAAGCAATAAGTGATAACTTATGTTACACAACGCTTAATTTAAGAAGTTTTTTATAAGCTATTTGGAGTAAGTGACCTGTTAATTAAAAAATTATCAAGCGAAATATAAACGAATAATTCTAAACTATCCAAGAGATAAAACGCATAATAAGTTACTAGCAGCCTGTCATCGGCATATTCTTAAATCAAATCATTGCTAAGGTATAAAATGCACACCCAAACCATTCCGCGTTTTTTTCGTATTCTTTGCCTGCTTCTATTAGCTTTTTCGTTAACGGGTTGTATTTATTGGATAAGAGCGTATCAAACCTATTTACAGATGTCTGAATTTGATCGTTATTTCAGTACAACGTCGAATGATGAATTTACTTTACACTTTAAAGAACCTATTTTGTTTAGCAAAGATTTCGTGTCTTTATCCGAATTACACGCGAGTGAAGACTTCCCAACCCCTGAAGGCGGGAGACGCTGGCGTTACTGGTTTAGAAAGATCGATGCTGATAATAAATTGATCCATCCCGAGATAAACTTTTATTCAGACTTAACCTTTAACAAGGAAAATAAAATCATTTCCTGGGCATTTTCTTCATTATTCTTACAAATTGCCCCACCCAAGTTTTTAGAAGCCTCTTTACGCTCAATTGGTGGTGCAGAAATTGATACTGAAAGTAGACAGTTACATGCTAACGATAAATTATTGGAAAAGATTAAAGATGATCTACCTAAAAAAGAAACTGTTTTGGCTAAATTAGGAGCACCCTTAGAGATTGTTGATGAAGAAGAGCTAGAGGTTTATAAGTACCACTTTCAATTAGAAACACATCATATAGAAAAAGGTTATGAAGATAGAGCACTCAGTGAGGTTGAGATTAGCTTTGATAAGAAAACGCAGACGCTTGCCAAAATGAGCGGTCGTTTTGCGGGTCTTAAGGTATCCATTAACTATCGAAAATTTCTTGATGAAGCTAACGCCTCCAGATAATAACAGTAAAGTAATAACAGGATCAGTGTAAACATATATTTAACGTTACTTCGACCTCAGTTATTCGGTTTAGTAAGCCTTTAATTTAAAGTGTTGACAATTACAACACGTTAATCTAGTTTAGGTACATTAATGTACTGAATGAGTCTACAACCATGCAATCGACCACCGCTGAGGTAAACATTCATATTCGTGCCCGTGTGCATGACAAGTTACTTATTGATAAGGCTGTCGAATTGCTAGGGTCAAACCGTTCTCAATTCATGATGGCTTCTGCTTTAGAGGCAGCTAAAAATGTGATTCTTGACCAAACATCTATTTATGTTGATAGCCAGGCATTTCAAGCAGTATTGGATTTACTGGAAGCACCCGCATCACAAGAACAACTTGATGGGATGAAGCGTCTAAGTTCCGCCAAGGCACCCTGGCCTAATGAGTGAATTAAAATTATTTTGCCCGCCTGCTTATTTAACTTCAACCCACGAACTAGACCTGTTCAAATCTGGAGAGGATGCCCTTGATAACTGGCTACAGGATCGTGCCATTGATAATATGAAAACCGGTGCAACCAGAACTTATGTGATTTGTCCGTCCGGCTCATCTACAGTAATCGGTTATTATGCTATTTGTATGGGGCATATTCTCAATCATCTTGTTGTTGGCTCAATGCGCAGAAACATGCCCTCGCAAATTCCTGCCGTCATTCTTGGACGACTAGCCATTGATAAAAAATGGCAGGGTAAAGGTCTGGGTAAAGCGTTACTACTCGATGCCGTTCAAAGATCTATCCGTGCTTCTCGGGAAGTATCCGCTCGCCTCTTGATTGTTCATTCCATATCGGCAGAGGCAGAAGACTTTTATTTACATCATGGCTTTATCCGCCTACCTGTTGAAACAACTACTTTTGCTATCGACCTTATCAAGTTTGCCGACCTTAACTGAATTAGAACCATGAGATGTGCTGAGCGCGAGCAAAGCCAACCTAAATAAGATTTCATCGAACATCAAAGATCTCTCGGTCGAAATAACGGGTAATTGGAGACGGATAAAGTTATATTTAAGTTTACTACGACCCCAGTTATTACTGTCGTGTGTTTTGCTCATGAGCTGATTATAAGCCTTAGGCAGTAATAATCGCTGCATTATTGTTAAACAGTTGCAGCTTTTATTGAGCGCAGAATATCCTCGTTAACATTAACCGGTATAAGCTTTATTTGCGGATTGCGAGTTGCAAATACTCGAAATATCTCATCTGCAAAACCCTGTCCTATTAAACTGACACCTTGAAAATCAAGTATGACAGTCTTAAATTTCTCGACGTGATTAAGTATCCGTTTCGCTTGAGAGCGAGATATGAGCTGCTCTCCCTCATAAAGCGCCAACTTCACAGGCACTACTGTTTTATTGAAGGCTAAGTCCTCCTCAGCATCAGTGAATTCGTCAAACACATCTTTTATTGACCGTGTGCTAGACAAAAGTATCTCCATAATAACTTTAGTGCCACCGTGATCATTGTCAACATGAAGGAAAAAATCGAATTGACCATTATCATCATGAGAAAACACTAGATCTCCAGAAAAAATAGAGAACTTGTCGAAAACTCTTGATGTAAAAAATATTCCCTGCCCTGAGTGATTTTCAGGATCGGTGGTTAACTTACCTTTACTCAACTCCAAGATGGATTCTCGCGGATCATTTAATTTCATGATGCGAGCAATATGCCGAAATATACCTTCCCCATTATCCTTAATTTCAACTCGTATAGAATCTAAATTTCGTTCCACGCTGATGTCAACCAATTTCCCACAAGAGTGATCTATTGCATTGTTAAGAATTTCAGTAAAGCCATAATGACAGATGTTATCCAACTCTCGAGGTAATTCACTAAAGACAAAACCAAATTCACGCAGATAAACATCACTTTCTCTCAACCCCTTAAGTTTCATCTGTTTGCTATGACTGCGAATTGGGCCGAGCGAATAGATACGCCCACTTGTTTTTCCTGACGCGTTTAAAAATCCTGATTTAACCAGTTCTGACAGATTTCTATGAACGGCTTGTCGCGTTAGGTCGAATGTATCCATTGCATGGAGCATGTAATCAGAATCGCCCGCTTTTATTGCATTTAATAAAAATCGGCGGATCAGGATGGCTCTTTTTGTTTTGGCTAGCGGAAGTGTGGACATTTGTAATGATTTTAGCGTCTAATTGTAATGTTTATGAGACTTTATTGTAATGTTTACAGGATATAATTGTAATTTTTTTTGACAAAGAGGGCTATTAATTTTTGATTGAAATTGTTGCAGTGTGGCTTTAAAAGGGTAATGCGTTAAGCCGTAATCAATCAATATATAATCAAGCTTTATGGTATAAATGATCAGGTGCTTTTTATGATGATAAATGTGAACTGGCGGGATGAATTTTTTTCGTTCACGACAAGAAAGGGTTACCGCTTAAAAACCGGCATTGCTCCTTCAAAGCATTTATATACAAATCAGCATTGTTTCCACCCTAGTTTAAAAAACCATAACGATAAACGGCATCCTTCATTCATCGGTTTACACTTTTTCTAATTACAGACACGTAGGTCGGGTTAGCGAGAGCGTAACCCGACAAATCGTACTATCTGTGTCGGGTTACGGCTAGCGCCTAACCCGACCTACAGAGATTATTAGCAT
>CAIMEB010000222.1 GCA_903839855.1 uncultured Methylococcaceae bacterium | reverse complement strand
GATAATGAACTCGATATTTTTAGACGTAGCGCTTTCTTCAAACATATTGCGCAAGTTGCTTAAGAGGTGATCCAAATTAAAAGCTCTAGTCTCAATATTGATACGAGACGCTTCAAGCTTTGAGATATCAAGAATATCATTGAGGATTCCGAGCAGACTTTGTGATGAGCTAAAAACCTTGCTTAGATAGTCTTTAACCACAGGATCAGTTGGCAAGTTAAGCGCCAATTGCGTCAGTCCGATAATTCCGTTCATCGGAGTCCGTATCTCGTGACTCATATTGGCTAAAAATTCACTCTTTGACTTGGCAACCTCTTGAGCAAGATCTCTTGATTTTCTTAGTTCCTGATCCTGATTATGCAATTCTTTCGATGCCCGATTTAACGCGGAAACAAGATGTTGTAACTCAGACGTGGAAGAAGAAATATTTAAGAGCTGTCCATGTGTTTTAGGTAACTCATCAGCAAAATCAGCCGCAATCCTGAGTTGCTTGATCGGGTGACGTAAGGCAATAATAACCACGCCTGTGGATAACACCACTGAAAGCAATGCAACCAGGAAGGTGTCTCTAAATATCAGATGCTGAGCCGCAGTGATCTGATCCAGAGGCATATCAGAACGCACCCAACCGACCAAGCTACCCGCGATAATAGGTGTCCAAGTCACGATATGATTGTCGAGTATACTGGAAAACGACTGGTTGTCACTTGGCAGTTTTTCCACCCCGCCATGAAAGAGCGTCCATGTTTTATTTTGTTGATCCCGTTTGGCATCAACAACAATGTTGCCTCGCCTGTTGATGACATTAAGTCGGTCTAGGTTGGAAAAAGTCGTCACTTGAGTCACTGTCTGATCAATGTCTGCGTAATTTTTGACGATGAGATCCGAAGCTAACGCTGTAGCCAATCCACTGGTTATTAAGTTAGATTCCTTATACGCCGATTGGGTTGCTTCCTTGCCTTGCTTATAGGCAACATAGGTGCCTAGGGAAAATACTGATAATAGAGAACCCCGCGTGCCGACCAGAGCCAGCCGAGCAAACAGGCTTTTTGACTGAAAACTCACTGACCACCAGTCACAGCGAATTTATCAAGTCCAAGTGCTTCTAATGGTTTGTAATCCCGGGAATAATCGGCCTGTATCGGTTTCGGCATCTGAATAGCGTCAAAAAGAGCCGCATTAGCCGGGTCTTTCGACAACTGAATAAAGCTGGTAATGACCTTATCACGCACCGCTTTAGTAATACGCGGGTTCGCCCCCAGTGCATGAGGTGCGGATTGCGGTGTAACGTATAAAATTCGTAATTCCTCACGCACATCCGCAGGTTCTCGTTCAAAGGTATTGTTGACGCCCCCGCCAGCTATTGCATCACCTAACAGCACACTTCGATAGACATTGCTATGAGTTTTGACATAATTGGGAATAATGTTAACATGATTCTTAGCCAACTGTGCCCTGATCAAGAGCGAAGCCGCGAAGGCATTAGGCGCAGGGAAAGCTACGCTTTGCTCATTAAGCTCATCTAAAGAATTAATAGGACTGTCCTTACGAACTACGAGTATACCTTCAAGCATGTTTGCCGAATCCCTCAGCAGAGGAATATAACCTTTATGGTGTTTAGCAATAATGCAGTGGTAAGGATTCATAAAGGCAAAATCGGGGGTTCCGCTTAATATGGATTCCTCAAAAGCAGGAATACTTGACTCTACGACAAGTTCAAACGTTAAACCGGTCGCTGTACCCAGTTTTTCCAAAATCGGAGTCCAATCCTGATGAATAGCGACTGGTGTAAGCTGTGGGACGACAGAAATGCTATAGGTCTGAGCGGCTGTAGGCGCAGCTAAGGCTTGTCCAAACATCAGCATACCTAAAACGAGATAAAAACAGGACCGAAAAGATATCAGAAGCTTGTGCATAATAGTAAGAATAGTAAGAATAGTAAGAATAGTAAGGGGAGTAGTCAAACAAGTTTAGAATTACTTTGATTCATGAATTTCAGCGTATAAAGCTCGGAATTCATCACTTAATTTATGGGATGGAACATAGTGAATGAGGGGTTGGGATACGGTGTGAGATTCCCTGACTTTAACAGAGGGTGAAATCATCGCTGCAAGCACAGGTAAGCCTTCAGTAATCAGCTCTTCGACTAGCTGGCGGGGTAAATTAGCCTGTTTTTGGTATTGATTAATAATGATACCTTCGATCTCCAGTTTTTGATTGTGATCTGCTTTAACCTCGGTCACTGCTTGCATTAAGGTATACAACGCTTCTCTGGCAAAGGTGTCACAATCAAAAGGAATTAAACATTTTTCTGCTGCAATCAATGCAGATTGGCTATAAAAATTTAGAATAGGCGGAGTATCCATGTAAATGGCATCAAAGCCTTCCAGTTTTTCTAGTGCTTCTTTTAATTTAAAAATTTTAAAGCGTGATTCTAAGCGCCCTTGTAAAGGTTCAAGGTCTGGATGTGAGGGAGCAATAAAGAGATTTGGAAAAGGGGTTTCATGAATAATACTCTCAAGTCCAGAACCCGTGTTGTTGCTTCCAAACAGAGACAGGCTTAAGCAGTCTTTGAAGAATAGGGCAATAGTTTTATCACTTTCAGTGATTTTATGACCGAGTAAATATTGCGTAGAATTACCTTGGATATCCAGATCAATGACCAGTGTACGCTTACCCTCCATGGCGCTGATGGCCGCTAAATTACAGGTAATCGTTGATTTCCCAACACCGCCTTTCTGGTTGAAGATGACTCTGCGCATGTTATTCCTCGTTAAATCAATTAGATAAAATAATTATTATAAGCCCTAGGATGCTAATATCAAATGCGTATAAAAGTTTTAGCGTGACACGCAGGGCATTCAGGGATTTCGCTGGCTGTTTTAAAGGCTATTTCTTTACCACAGGCATCACAAATGAAAGTACCGGGTACCGTAATGTCGCCACTGTGATAAGTGTGTGTTTCTGCCAGTTGTTTTATTTTTGCTAATTCAATCCGAGTCTTGTCAGCAACACTTAAAAAAGCATCCAGGGTGAAGTTTTCTATCAGTTCAACATCAAACTTGAACCACTCAGAGAGCGAGTTTTTATCTTCTTTAGCCGTTAATCCTTGGGCGGCGTGTTCAACATCCCGTTTAACATAACCCGATATTTTATCTAGTTCTTCATGAGATAACTCATTACTCTCACTGGTTTTTTGTTTTGAAATTTCTAGGGCTTCAGCAAAAGAATGCAAGGTATCTTCCATGGTTTCATGAAGATGTATCATGAAATCGGAATAGGCGGCGATAAGTTTATTTTTATTCATAGTTGGACTCCTGAAAAATGGTGCTTTAGATTTAAGCAACTGTGAGGTATTCTAACGCTTTTGACTGGTAAAAGACGAGAAGGATGCAAGAAAATTATCAACCGCTCTCAATTGAGCAAGACGTTCAGGCCGCCTGGGAAACCTCAGGGGTGTTTAATGTGTCGGAATCTTCTACGCAGGAAAAGTATTATTGCTTATCCATGTTTCCTTATCCCAGTGGTCGATTGCACATGGGGCACGTACGTAATTACACCATTGGTGATGTCATTAGCCGTTACCAGCGGATGCTGGGAAAAAATGTTATGCAACCCATGGGCTGGGATGCGTTTGGTTTACCTGCCGAAAATGCGGCCATGCAACATGGCGTGCATCCGGCTGATTGGACTTATCAAAATATCGATTACATGCGTGATCAACTTAAGCAATTGGGCTTTGGTTATGATTGGAGTCGTGAAGTGGCGACCTGTGACCCGGATTATTACAAATGGGAACAATGGTTTTTTCTTAAGTTATTGGCTAAAGGTTTAGTTTACAAAAAGACTGCTCCGGTTAATTGGTGTCCGAATGATATGACAGTTCTTGCAAATGAACAGGTGATTGATGGTTGCTGTTGGCGTTGTGATACTAAAGTTGAACGTAAAGAAATTGCGCAATGGTTTTTAAAAATTACGGCTTATGCCGATGAATTACTGACCTCATTAGAAACGCTTGACGGTTGGCCTGAACAAGTTAAGACGATGCAAGCCAATTGGATTGGCCGTTCTGAAGGGGTTGAAATGGATTTTCAAGTGCCTGAGTTATCACAACCCTTACGCATTTATACGACACGCCCAGATACGCTTATGGGGGTTACGTATTTAGCCGTTGCCGCTGAACATCCTTTAGCGTTAAAAGCATCAGAAGGTAATCCTGCAATTGCAAGTTTCATTGAAGAATGCAAGACCATGGAAACCTCAGAAGCGGCTATGGAAACCATGGAAAAGCGTGGGATTGATTCAGGCATTAAAGCATTACATCCGATTACCGGTGAGTCAGTTCCTGTTTGGATCGCCAACTTTGTCCTAATGGGTTATGGCACGGGAGCGGTGATGGCTGTTCCAGCTCATGATCAGCGTGACTTTGAATTTGCCAATAAATATGGTATTGCAATCAAGCAAGTGATTTTCTCTAAAGACGGTGGTGCCGATGACTGCTCAGAACAGGCTTATACTGTAAAAGGTGTTTTAGGTCATTCAGGTGAATTTGATGGCTTAACCTCAGAGCAAGCATTTGTTGCTATTTCTGAAGCCTTAGAAAAGGCTGAAAAAGGTATTCGTAAAGTTAATTTCCGTCTACGTGACTGGGGTGTTTCTCGTCAACGATACTGGGGTGCACCCATTCCCGTTATTTATTGTGACGATTGTGGTACTGTGCCAGTGCCAGAAAAAGATTTACCTGTCACATTACCTAGAGATGTTGTTTTAGACGGCTCTCAATCGCCTTTGGTTGCGCATCCTACTTTTTCAAAAGTAGATTGTCCTTGTTGTGGTAAACCAGCGCGACGTGAAACAGATACCTTTGATACCTTTATGGAGTCTTCCTGGTATTTTGCCCGATTTGCGAGTAGTAAAGCAGAGAGTATGCTGGATGAAAGTGCCAAATACTGGTTGCCGGTTGATCACTACATTGGCGGTATTGAACATGCGATTCTGCATTTACTGTATGCGCGTTTTTATACCAAGTTATTACGTGATGAGGGCTTAGTTGTTTGTGATGAGCCGTTTAAACGTTTATTAACGCAAGGCATGGTTTTAAAAGACGGCAGTAAAATGTCTAAGTCTAAAGGCAACACTGTTGACCCCCAAGAGTTAATCGCTCAATACGGTGCAGATACCGTTCGGCTGTTTGTTATGTTTGCAGCACCTCCAGAACAATCATTGGAGTGGTCTGATAGTGGCGTTGAAGGTGCGTTCAGGTTTCTGAAAAGACTGTGGAGACAAGCTTACTTACACAATGAAACAGGTGGTTCTTTAGCTGTACTGGATAAGTCAACCTTAACACAAGAGCAGCAATCGGTTCGTCGTCAAGTGCATCAAACGCTTCAAAAGGTCACTCATGATATGGGCGTCCGGATTATTTTTAACACTGCGATTGCGGCTAACATGGAGTTGGTCAATACCTTAACTAAGTTTACTGATGATTCAGATAACGGTAAAGCCGTCCGTCAAGAAGCGCTCGAAGCCATTGTGTTAATGTTGGCACCCATAGTGCCACATATTTGTCATCAATTATGGTTAGACTTAGGTCATCAGGAAGCCTTGATTACGGCAAGTTGGCCTCAAGTTGATGAATCCGCTTTAGAACAAGATTCAATAGAATTAGTGATACAGATTAATGGTAAGTTACGTAGTAAAATCTCTGTATCGGCTCAATCGTCTTCAGAAGAAATACAGGCACTGGCATTGAACGATGAGCAGGCTATACGCTTTATTGAGGGAAAAACTATTAGAAAAGTAATTGTTGTACCCAATAAATTAATCAATATAGTGGTTTAAATTCTGAACTGAGCAATTAACCGAGTGATTATTAAAAAAGGTCATTGGTAAGTAGTTGCCAATGACCAATGGCTTTGACGGAGTGTTTTGTGCGGATAAAAAAGACAGTTATTTTGATGATGGTGTTCCTTTTAAGCGCATGTGGTTACCATTTACGTGGCGCCTTAACGTTGCCTGCAGGTTTAAAAAGTATTTTTTTAGAAGGTGGCTCACCACAACTACAAGAACAATTTGCATCATCGATGAAAGTCTCATCGATACCGGTTGCTAGTGCTCCAGAAAGCGCAGATTTAATTATTAGAATATACAATGAAAACAACGATCGTCGGGTTTTGTCTCTTAATGCAGGCGGTACGGCTAACGACTTTGAATTAGATTACAACTTAGAGTACGAGCTGGTTGATTCTAAAAATAAGGTATTAATGCCCAGGCAGCCGATCAGTATTAAACGCGAATATTATAATAATCAGCAGGCTATTCTCGCTAAAGACAATGAAGAACTTATTATTCGTCATGAAATGTATCAGCAGGCGATACGTTCAATTGTGGGTGGAGCCAAGGCTGCATTAGAAGTGAGCTCTAAATAAGATGCGTATCAAACCTGAGCAGTTGAGCGGTGTATTGCAAAAAGGTTTGCTGCCCGTTTATTTTATAACGGGTGATGAGCCATTGCAGTTAGGTGAATTAGCCGATGAGATCAGGAAATCGGCTAAAAAAAATGGCTTTGATAATCGTGAAATAGTCTCTGTTGAGACGGGGTTTGAATGGAACCAGTTAGCCTTTATGGCGGACTCTTTGTCGATTTTTGCCGATAAAAAAATCATCGACTTGAGATTACCTTCGGGGACTCCTGGTACTGATGGGGCTAAAGCATTAATTAATTATTGTGAACGCCTGTCCGAAGATACTATTTTATTGATTACCTCAGGAAAGATAGATAGCAAAGCCTTAAAGAGTCGTTGGGTTGAAGCCTTGGATAAACAAGGCTTGGTGATTCAGGTTTGGCCTTTGGAAGGACAGGATTTAATTCGTTGGATACAGAATAGAATGCAACGAAGAGGGTTGGTGATTCAGTCCGATGGCGTACAATTACTAGCTTCTCGAATTGAAGGTAATTTGTTGGCCGCAGCCCAGGAAATTGAAAAACTTTACGTGCTTTATGGGGCAGGGAATCTGAGTGTTCAGCAGATTAATGAGGTCGTGGCGGATAGTTCAAGATATGATGTGTTTAAACTCATGGACACGGTGTTATCTGCAAACGTCAATCGTATCACTAAGGTCTTGTCTGGTTTACGCTCCGAAGGAACTGCGACACCTATTGTGTTATGGGCATTGACCCGGGATGCCAGACTTTTAATTAAAATTAAACTGGCATTGGCTCAAGGCCAAAATCAAGAAACTGTCTTCAAAAGCAATAATATCTGGGATAAGCGTAAGACATTGATCAGTCAGGCCTTAAAAAGGTTGAGTGATCGGGATTTAAATCATATCTTGGTAACCAGCGCTATCGCAGACAGGCAAATTAAAGGACAGCAAGCCGGTGATGCCTGGGAAACATTGCTGACTATTTGTTTAAAATTTACATCAGCTCAATCTATGGTTAACATAGACCGAGGATTTTTTTAGGTTCATTAGGATACATTCATGAAAGGCATTATTTTAGCAGGCGGTAGTGGGACACGGCTTTATCCTATTACCAAGGGAGTTAGTAAACAGCTAACACCCATCTATGACAAACCCATGATTTATTATCCGTTATCCGTATTAATGCTGTCTGGTATTACGGAAATCTTAATTATTTCTACCCCCCAAGATTTACCTCGCTTTGAGGAGTTATTGGGCGATGGTTCTGATATCGGTCTTTCGTTTACCTACATAGAACAACCGTCACCCGATGGTTTAGCGCAAGCCTTTATATTAGGCGCAGACTTTATCGGTGATGATGATGTGTGTATGGTGTTAGGTGATAATATCTTTTATGGTCACGGTTTGGTCGCTATGTTGAGTCAAGCCGTAGCCAATGTGACTGAACAGAAGAAAGCGACTGTCTTCGGCTATCATGTTAAAGATCCTGACCAATACGGTGTTGCTGAGTTTGATGCGGAAGGGATTGTACTATCGATTGAAGAAAAACCGGCAAAGCCCAAAAGTAATTATGCGGTAGTGGGTTTATATTTTTATCCCAACACGGTCGTTGAGATTGCTAAAAACATCAAACCCTCGGCACGTGGCGAGTTAGAAATTACCACGGTTAATCAAACTTATCTTGAACAGGGCAATTTAAAAGTTGAATTAATGGGACGTGGCTTTGCCTGGTTAGATACAGGTACACACGAGTCTTTACTGGATGCCTCTAATTTTATTCAAACGATTGAAAAAAGGCAGGGTTTAAAAGTCGCCTGTATTGAAGAGATTGCTTATGAAATGGGCTATATCTCTAAAGCACAATTAATCAGTCTGGCGCAGCCATTACTAAAAAACCAATACGGCCAATATTTGTTACGCCGTGCCGGGGAAGAAGAGGTAGCTTAAATGAACTTTATTAGAACCGCTATTCCTGATGTCATTATCATTGAACCGACGGTGTTTGGTGATGAGCGGGGTTATTTTGTCGAAACGTTTCGTCAAGATAAATTAGAAGCCTTTTTAGGATTCTCAGTTAATTTTGTTCAGGATAATGAATCAAAATCCAGTCTGGGTGTCTTAAGAGGCTTGCATTATCAGTTGGCACCCGCAGCACAAACCAAGTTAGTGCGGGTAATCAAGGGTAAGGTGCTGGATGTGGCTGTTGATGTAAGAGCTGGTAGTTCTACCTTTGGTCAGCATGTTAGCGTGGAGTTATCAGAACAGGACAAACGGCAATTGTTGATACCCCGTGGTTTTGCACATGGTTTTGTGGTACTGGAAAATGACACGATATTTGCCTACAAGGTCGATAACTATTATTCGCCAGAAAATGATCGGGGTTTGGCATTTGATGATCCGGCTATCGGCATCAATTGGATCGTTGATAAACAACAATTGCAACTATCAGCTAAAGACCTGCGTCAACCATCGCTTGAGAAAGCTGAAGTATTTGATTTTGCGAGTCCACTTTATGTCTAAATCCATACTAGTTACTGGTGCTAATGGGCAGCTCGGTAGTGAGCTTTATCAGTTAAGTGCTTTGAAAAGTTCATGGACGTTTACTTTTGTCACCCGGAAAGAACTAGACTTTAGTGATCCTTTAGCACTAGAGGTCTGGTTTGTTGATAAATACTTTGATGTGATCGTTAACTGCGCTGCTTATACGGCAGTCGATAAAGCCGAATCGGAACCTGAATTAGCAAAAGCAATTAATGCTACATCTGTAGCAACATTAGCGGCTCTCGCTAAAAAGAGTCATAGTGCACTAATACATATCTCCACAGACTATGTTTTTAACGGTAAGAGCTTTAAACCTTATGTCGAGGACGATGCTGTGCTTCCACAGGGCGTTTATGGACAGACTAAGCTTGAAGGCGAACAGGCGCTTTTAGCCGTAGGTGCGCCCAAAACTCTTATCATTAGAACCTCTTGGGTGTACTCACAGTTTGGCAATAATTTTGTTAAGACGATGTTACGCTTAGGCAGGGAGCGTGCAGAGCTTGGGGTTATTTATGATCAGATAGGGTCGCCGACATCAGCGCGTGATTTGGCTCAGGCTATTCTGGCTATTATTAAGCATCCAGAGCTGGATGAAATAAATGAACCGGAAATTTATCATTTTAGTAATGAAGGCGTTTGCAGTTGGTATGACTTTGCCAAAGCTATCTTCGAATATGCGGGCATAAACTGTCATGTTAAGCCTATTGAGACTAAAGATTATCCAACACCTGCGACTCGTCCGCACTACAGTTTGCTGAATAAAGCTAAAATTAAACAACGCTTTGATTTAACCATTCCTTATTGGAAGGACAGTTTAAAGGGCTGTCTTGATCACTTAAACGGAAATAAATAATGACCTCTCTATTAGTGACTGGCTGTGCCGGCTTTATTGGCAGTAACTTTGTTCCGTATTATTTGGAGCAGTATCCCGACGATCATATTATCAATCTTGACTTACTCACCTATGCAGGTGATTTAGATAACCTTAAAGAAGTTGCAGACCACGAGCGTTATACCTTTGTGGAAGGAGATATTTGTGATCGCGCGTTATTAGAGCGTTTATTTACCGAGTATGATATTCGCGGTGTTATTCATTTTGCTGCCGAGAGCCATGTTGATAATTCGATTAAGAACCCTGGCGTTTTTGTACAGACCAATGTGATTGGCACCTTTACACTGATTGATGTTGCCTATAAATACTGGATGGAAAAGTCGTTTGTCTTTAAACCAGGTTATGAAGACTGTCGCTTTCATCATATATCGACTGATGAAGTGTATGGCACTTTGGGCGAAACCGGTCTATTTACTGAAGCGACCCCGTATGCGCCCAATTCGCCTTACTCGGCCAGTAAGGCAGGCAGCGACTTAATCGTGCGCAGTTATTTTCATACCTATGGCATGAATACGGTGATTACTAACTGTTCGAATAATTATGGTCCTAAACAGCATAATGAAAAATTGATCCCTACCATTATTCGTAAAGCGATCGGTAATGAGGCTATTCCTATCTATGGGGATGGTAAAAATATCCGTGACTGGTTATATGTGCTAGATCATTGTAAAGGCATTGCCTTGGTGTACCATAAAGGTCAAGTCGGCGAAGTCTATAATATTGGTGGCCGTAACGAGCGCAATAATAACTATATTGCCGATAAGGTCTGTGAAATATTAGATACCTTACGTCCCAAAGCGCAAGGCAGTTATAAGGAACAGCTACAGTTTGTGGAAGATCGAGCTGGGCATGACAAGCGCTATGCGATTGATGCGACTAAAATTGAATCTGAACTGGGCTGGAAAGCAGATGAAAACTTTGAAACCGGAATTCTTAAAACGGTTGAGTGGTATTTGAATCGGTAAAGTTTATCTCGATTTGTTGCAGTATAATGACCCGTTTCCATTAAAAAAGGTTATCTTTAGATGTCTATTTCGCTTGCAGAGCTTGAAAGTGTAGTCCGGGAAGCTGGGACTATTGCATTATCATATTTTAAAGATTTAAAAAATGTCGGGCTTGATAAAAAAAGTCCGAGAGACTTTGTGACGGCGGCAGATATTGCGGTAGAAGCTTTCTTAAAGAAGACGTTGACGGCAAGCTATCCTGAGTTTGGTTTTTGGGGTGAAGAAAGTGGGCAGTCAGCAAGTCAAACCAATCGCTGGATAGTTGATCCCATTGATGGCACGCACTCATTTTCAAGAGGACAATACTTTTGGTCTATTAGTGTGGCGCTTGAGCTTAATAATGAAATTGTGATCGGTGCGGTCTATGCACCAGCACTCAATGATTACTATTGTGCAGAATTGGGTAAGGGGGCGTTCAAAAATAGTGTCGCAATTCAGGTTTCCGAAGAAAGTAATTTGGAAGATGCTATGGTGGCAACAGGATTTGCCTGTCTTCGATCTTATTTAACCAATAATAATCTGACCCGCTTTGGCAGAATTGCCCAACATACAACAGGGCAGCGTCGTTTTGGTTCTGCTGCGATGGATTTGTGTCTGGTGGCTGATGGTCAGGTTGATGCCTTCTGGGAACAGGAGTTAAATCTTTATGATGTTGCGGCTGGCGCTTTAATAGCCAAAGAAGCGGGGGCGACAGTCACTGATTTTAATGGGAATGAAGGAATTTTTCCAAAGCAAATTCTGGCGACGAATGGCAAAATCTTAAGTCAAATTCTTGTCTTTATGTAATATTTCCTGAAGAAACTAGATCACAAAAGGCTTTATTTTAAAGGCTCTTGATATAACGAAAGGGTTTTCCTGTATTTTTGGTACCTTTGTAGGTTAAAATAGACGGCTTTCGAAGCTGGATTAGTCACCAGTACGAACCCTCCTGAGTTGATACTCAAGTGAGGTCACCAAAAAGTTTTTTATATGTCCAACTTTAGAGTAAAAACATGACAGATTTAGCGCTTTACAGAAACATTGGTATCTTCGCTCACGTTGATGCTGGTAAAACAACTACTACCGAGCGAATTTTAAAGCTTACTGGTAAAATTCATAAAATCGGTGAGGTTCATGATGGTGAAACCACCACTGACTTTATGGATCAAGAGCGTGAGCGCGGCATTACCATTCAGTCAGCAGCAACAACCTGTTTCTGGAAAGACCACCGTTTCAACATTATCGATACCCCGGGGCACGTTGATTTTACAATTGAAGTGTATCGTTCATTAAAAGTATTAGACGGCGGTATCGGCGTATTCTGTGGTTCAGGTGGTGTAGAACCTCAATCAGAAACCAACTGGCGTTATGCGAATGACTCTAAAGTTGCCCGTGTTATCTATATCAACAAATTAGACCGTATCGGTGCAGACTTCTACCGTGTTGTTAAACAGGTAGAGGACGTATTGGGCGCAGTACCTGTGGTGATGACTTTACCGATCGGTAGAGAAGACGAATTCAGTGGCGTTGTTGATTTATTAACTGAAAAAGCGTGGATCTGGGATAACTCTGGCGATCCAATGAATTATGTTATTCAGGACATTCCTGCTGATTTAGTTGAAACGGCTAAAGAATGGCGTGAAAAATTGATTGATCAGGTAGCTGATCAATATGATGACGTGATGGAAGCCTATCTTGAAGGTGAAACACCTGATGTTGAAACCTTAAAACGTTGTTTACGTAAAGGTACCATCCATCTTGACTTCTTCCCGACTTTCTGTGGTTCATCTTTCAAAAACAAAGGCGTACAATTAGTTCTTGACGGTGTTATTGATTACTTGCCTTCACCTACTGAAGTTAATCCACAACCTGAAGTTGATTTGGAAGGTAACCCAACGGGTAAATTTGCAATTGTTGATGCTGACAAACCATTACGTGCTTTAGCGTTCAAAATTATGGACGACCGTTTTGGTGCTTTAACGTTCTTGCGTATTTACTCCGGTAAATTAGAAAAAGGTACTTCTGTACTCAATACCTTTACCGGTAAAACGGAGCGTATTGGTCGTATCGTTGAAATGCACGCGGATGCACGTAATGAATTAGAATCTGCTCAAGCAGGTGATATTGTTGCTGTTTTGGGTATGAAGAACGTGCAGACTGGTCATACTTTATGTGATCCTAAATTTCCGGCTACATTAGAACCGATGGTATTCCCTGATCCCGTTATCTCATTAGCGATTACGCCTAAAGATAAAGGTGCTTCTGAGAAAATGGGTATTGCCTTAGGTAAAATGATCCAGGAAGATCCTTCTTTCCACGTTGAGACGGATGAAGACAGTGGCGAAACTATTCTGAAAGGTATGGGTGAGTTACATCTTGATATTAAGGTTGATATTTTAAGACGTACTCATGGTGTTGACGTTATCGTCGGTAAACCACAAGTAGCTTACCGTGAAACGATTACCAAGTCGGTTGAAGATGAATACACTCATAAGAAACAATCAGGTGGTTCTGGTCAATACGGTAAAATCAACTACATTATTCAACCCGGTGAGCCAGGTTCAGGTTTCGTATTTGAGTCTGCGGTTACCGGTGGTAACGTTCCTCGTGAATATTGGCCAGCGGTTGAAAAAGGCTTTAAGAGCATGTTGGATAAAGGTGTGCTTGCAGGCTTCCCTTGTTTAGACTTTAAAGTTATCTTGACTGACGGTGCGTTCCACGCAGTTGACTCATCTGCGATTGCTTTCGAAATTGCAGCTAAAGCGGCTTTCCGTCAATCTATTCCAAAAGCGGGTCCACAATTAATTGAGCCTATTATGGCGGTAGACACCTTTACTCCTTCTGATCACGTAGGGGACGTTATCGGCGATCTTAACCGTCGTCGTGGTATGATCAAATCACAAGATCCAGGTGTAACCGGTGTACGTATTAAATCTGACGTACCATTGAGTGAAATGTTTGGCTATATCGGTGACTTACGTACCATGACTTCAGGTCGTGGACAATTCTCTATGGAATTCTCACACTACTTACCTTGTCCAAAGAACGTAGCGGACGAAGTAATTAAAGAAGTTAACGAACGTAACGCCAAGAAAAACAAATAAATAGTTTTTACTTAAATACAAAAAAGCCGGATAGTTTTACTACCCGGCTTTTTTTATGTCGACAATCAAGAAAGCTGTTACCTACTCGATATTCTTGTAATACGTTTTTAGTCTCCTGCGGATGTACCTTCGGAAGTCGCTTGATATAGCATTTCCGTAGCATGCGCTAAGGTATTTGCTGTCATGGTAACACCACCTAACATACGGGCAATTTCTTCGATACGTTCATTTTCAGTTAATAAGCGCACATTAGAAGAGGTTATATCTGATTTATTATTTTTTTCTACATAAAGATGGTGATGCGCTTGTGCGGCTACTTGTGGTAAGTGAGTCACACACATTACTTGGCGATTAAGACTCAGGCGGCGTAATTTCTGCCCGACAATCTCAGCTACACCGCCACCGATGCCTGAATCCACTTCATCAAAGATAAGCGTAGGTGTAGTTCTATCACTGGAAGTAGTGACCTGAATGGCTAAACTAATGCGTGACAATTCACCACCTGAGGCAACTTTAGCCAAAGACTTAGGCGGCAAGCCGGGATTGGCGCTGATTAAGAACTCGATTTTATCTTTGCCGTTAAGTTTAGGCACATCACTGTTAGCATCAGTAAGCGCGACCACAAACTCACCTTGAGGCATCCCCAGTTCTTTAATCATTTCAGAAATGTGTGTTTGTAATTTCTGTCCTGCTAAGCGCCGTTGCTCGGTTAATTGTGCCGCTAATTGATGATAGCGACTGAGTAGACGGGCTGTTTCAACGGTTAATTCTTCTATGCGTTCACCGCTATGGGTTAAGGCATCCAGTTCTGCTTCCAGCGTTGCAACTAATTCAGGCAATTCAACCGGGCTGACATGATGTTTTCGGCTTAAGTTTTGAATCACGCCCAGTTGAGTTTCAATAGCTTCAAGGCGTTGTGGATCGGCTTCTTGGGACTTTAAAAAGCGCCGTAACTGGATGGCCGCTTCTTCGGTTTGAATTTGCGCTTCGGTTAATAACTGACACACTTCGGTTAATTCAGGCGCAAAGCGGGTGATGTAGTTTAAGTCATTAATACAATGGGTTAATAATTGGTTCACTGAAGCTTGATCATTCTCATACAGGATATCAACTTGCGCTTGACCAGTGATGAGTATTTGTCCCAGATTGGCTTGTTTGCTGTGTTCTTCTAATAAAGCAGCGTAATTAAAATTAGCTAAATCGAGTTGTTGTAATTCATCAATTTGATAGCGCAATAATTCTTCACGCTCTGTTTGATCAGTGCTGGCTTTAAGCAGTTGCGTTAATTCTTTATGGGTACTGTGCCATTGTTTACAACAGCTATTCAGTTCATCCAGCAGTGGTTGATTTTTAGCAAAGGCATCTAGTAAGCGGCGTTGTTCATCGCTGTTCAACAGGGTTAAGTGGGCATGTTGACCATGAATTTCGACCAGTTGCGCACTGAGTTCCTGTAAGAACGGTAAAGTCACGGGGCGATTGTTAATGTAGGCTTTGGAACGCCCATCCTGATTAATAATGCGTCGGATAAGACATTGTTGCTCATCATCAAGTTCATGATCGATTAACCAGTGCTGTACTTTTGGTGCAGCACTTAAGTCGAATTCAAGATTCACTTCAGCGCGTTTACTGCCTGGTCGGACATAACCCGAATCGGCTCTATCGCCCAAGCAAAGTCCTAAGGCCGTTAATAAAATCGATTTTCCGGCTCCTGTTTCACCGGTTAAAACAGACATACCCT
Source organism: uncultured Methylococcaceae bacterium (assembly GCA_903839855.1). Lineage (GTDB taxonomy): Bacteria > Pseudomonadota > Gammaproteobacteria > Methylococcales > Methylomonadaceae > Methylobacter_C. Next base: position 4,136 of record CAIMEB010000222.1, on the reverse strand, counting down.
TATCAAGGTCGAGGTTAAGGGTTTTTACAACGGCAAGATCAATAATAGTTAGATTTAATAACATAGTGTTTAACTGTGGTAACCACTGCTCCAGTTTAATTTATTCCGAAGGATCTGAAAAAAATCATGTCCTTCTGGATGAAGAATTCTAATAGGGACGGGATCTTTTTTAATCAATACTTTATCACTGATTAACACATCGGGGATTTCAATATGATCACAGGTGACCAGGGCGTTGATTTGTTTGGTTTGTAAAAAGCTGATTTCAATTTCAGCAGAATCATGAATCACAATCGGTCGGTTTGACAAGGTGTGGGGATTAAGAGGGACTAACACAAGTGCATGTAAAGACGGATACAAAATAGGCCCTCCAGCGGATAAAGAATATGCAGTTGAACCGGTGGGTGTTGAGATAATTAAGCCATCAGAACGTTGTGAGTTTAAAAATACGCCATTAATTTTAGTGACTATCTCAATCATACTGGGTGTCACCCAACGCAGAATAGCCACTTCGTTGACGGCAGTTTCTTCATGGATGACCTGATGATCACGGATAATTTTTGCACGCAATAAATAGCGATTTTCTTCAGTATAAGAACCTTCCAGCATCCGGTGTAATTTAGCCGGTAATTCATTCGGGGAGATGTCCACTAAAAAACCTAAGCGCCCCAGATTAATGCCAATTAAAGGAATGTTGTAATCAACAATAGCTCTGGCCGCCGCTAAGAAAGTACCATCGCCACCGACCGCAATGACCAAATCGCAATGCTGTCCTAATTTATCCAGTGCGCAAATGTTAACTGTTTGGTTATTGATGAACTGGGCACTGTCTTCAACGATATAGAGGTTATAGTGTTGCTGTGTTAGGTAAGCATACAGCGCTGATAGCGTCTCAGTAATGTCTGGATCGCTAGGTTTTCCTACAATACCTATATTTTTAAAACGTGCTTGCATGAGTGAGTGAGTCATAGTCAGTGAAAGGTTAATGATACAAATAGTTCTGTTCGTTGGGTAGTATTTCCGGTTAATAAGTCTCTATTTGCCTTACAGGGTATCAGCTTAAGCCACTTCAACAGATAAAACCATTATAATTATTAATTTCAGGTACAAAATACACCTTGTTCTTAATGGTTAGATTAAGTTAGGTCATGTTGGGTTAGTGTATTAAATTTATTGAATTGAATTGAATTGAATTGAGTGGTGATATTTTGAGCAGCTATAATCATGATGGTCGTTGATGTCATTATCATCGGAGCAGGTGCCTCTGGTTTGATGTGCGCTATCGAAGCGGGTAAACGGGGGCGAACAGTGCTGGTCTTGGATCATGCCAATAAAGCCGGAAAAAAGATTCTGATGTCGGGGGGAGGGCGGTGTAATTTTACCAATTATACGATTGAACCGAGTCATTATCTGTCCAATAATACTCACTTCTGCAAATCGGCGCTGAGTCGTTACACGCAGTGGGATTTTTTAGCGTTAATAATGCGTTATCAAATTCCCTTTCATGAACGGGAACATGGGCAGTTGTTTTGTAATGACAGTGCTAAAGATATTTTGGGGCTTTTGTTGCAAGAATGTGTAGCCGCCGGGGTTGTTATTCAGTTGAATACTACGATAGATACGATTGCCTCAAACGCTGAGGGATTTCAGCTTAACACAGCTCAGGGGAGTTATCAGAGTCAGTCTTTAGTGGTAGCCACTGGAGGCTTATCGATTCCTAAAATGGGCGCAACTCCATTGGGTTATAAGATAGCACAGCAGTTTGGGATTCTGGTGGTTCCTACTCGGGCTGGCTTGGTGCCTTTAACCTTACAACCCAGTGATAAGGCGCTGTTTTCTCCGTTATCGGGCATTGCGGTGCCTTGTATTGTCAGCAATGAGCGTCAGCAATTTAAAGAAAACGTATTGTTTACGCATCGGGGTTTAAGTGGCCCGGCGATATTACAGATATCCTCCTATTGGCTAGCAGGCGAGTTTATAGAAATTAATTTGTTGCCAGATATTGATGTAGAAAGCCTTTTAAAGGAAACCCGCCAGCAAAAAGTAAAGAGTAGCTTAAAAACGGTTCTGGATTATTATCTAGCTAAACGCCTAGTGACTTGTTTAATTCCGGAAGAGTTACTGAATCTTTCTATGCCGGATTTATCAGATCGGCATATTCAGCAGGTGGCCAGTCAATTACATCACTGGATGATAAGACCGAATGGTACAGAAGGTTATAGGACGGCTGAAGTAACGGTAGGCGGTATTGATTGCAATGCCTTGTCGTCTAAAACAATGGAAAGTAAACAAGTACCCGGTTTGTATTTTATCGGTGAGGTGGTTGATGTTACCGGCTGGTTAGGGGGTTATAATTTTCAGTGGGCGTGGTCGTCTGCCTGGTGTGCAGGGCAGTATGTGTAAAATGACTTGCTAATATCCCGGGGTAAGTTTTTCTTCAGCAATAATTCAAACTGCTCAATGGGTATTGGCTTACCAAACAAATAACCCTGATAGAACTGACACCCTTTTTTCTCTAAAAAAATACGTTGGGCTTCTGTTTCTACGCCCTCGGCGATAACCTGTATATTGAGTTTGTTAGCCATGGCTATGACAGTTTCCACAATAATAGCGTCATCAAGATCAATAGAAATATCGCGGACAAAACTTTGATCAATCTTAAGTTGATCAAGCGGCAGTTTCTTTAGGCTGGACAAGGACGAATAACCAGTACCAAAGTCATCTATCGAAAAATGTACGCCCAATTTTCGAAGTGTATTCATTTTGAATATAGTGTCCTCAATATCATCAATAAGCAGACTTTCGGTGAGTTCCAGTTTAAGCATTTTTGGATTAATGCCGTCAAGCTTTAAAATATCACAGACTCTCTCGACAAAATCAATCTGATGAAATTGACGTGCGCTGACATTAACGGCCAATTGTAAGAAGCGGGTATGTTCATGATTTTCCCAGCTTTTAAGTTGAGAACAAGCGGCTTTTAGCACCCATTCACCGATGGGTAATATTAAGCGGGTTTCTTCAGCAAAGGGGATAAATTCAACGGGAGAAATGAGGCCGCGCTCTGGATGCAGCCAGCGAATCAGTACTTCTGCACCGATGATCTTACCGCTCTGATTAACTTGCGGTTGATAATAAATTGTAAATTGCTGCTCCTTCATGGCTAGCCGTAAGTCTCCTTCCAATACAGCGCGGGCATTGATGGACGATTGCATTTTGGGATCAAAAAAACGCAGCGCATTACGCCCTGAACTCTTGGCTTGGTACATGGCAATATCAGCCTGCTTTAACAGTTCTTCGTTGGACTGTTCATGACCCGTAAATAAAGTGACGCCGATACTGGGTGTACTATGATAATCATGGGAACCAAGGCGGTAAGGCTGGTTCAGAACAGTCAATATCTTATGACCAATAATTTTGGTTTGTGCCATCGTATCGAGAGTATAACTGCTCAGGTTTTCCAGCATCACGACAAACTCATCACCACCGAGACGGGCAACGGTATCACCTTTCCGCACGCAAGATTCAAGACGCTGAGCAATCTGTTGAAGTAATAAATCCCCCATATCATGACCTAGGGTATCATTGAGCATTTTGAAATTGTCTAGGTCAATAAAAAGTAACGCACCCTGTCGACCGTTATGATGACTTAACACTAAGGCCTGTGTTAATCGATCCTGAAGTAACCGCCTGTTAGGTAGTCCTGTTAGTGAATCATAAAAGGCCAGACGTTCAATTTTATCTAACGCCTCCTTGCGTAGAGTGATGTCGGTGAGTGTGGCAACATAATTAGATATAACACCATTTGGGTCTTTTACAGAGGTAATGGTGAGATGCTCTAAAAAAACCTCTCCATTCTTACGTCGGTTCCAGATTTCACCTTCCCAGGCTCCCGTTGTATTAATGCTTTTCCACATGGCGGCATAGAAGCTTGCCTTCTGTTTACCTGATTGCAGTACCCGAGGCGTCTTACCGACAACGTCTTCTGCCAGATAACCTGTAAGTACCTATGTAAAATTAATTTAACTTAACTTTTAAGAAAAGTCTACGGTGAAAGATAGTCCAATATTAGCAAGCACATCAAATAATTCTCTTTTGAGATCAGCAAAAGACTTATAAGCGTCAAAAGGCAACCAGTC
>CAIMEB010000221.1 GCA_903839855.1 uncultured Methylococcaceae bacterium | reverse complement strand
TATCAAGATCAGTGACAAACGTTTTGATAAAGATAGCGGGTTCGTACATCAACATTGTGCTGAAATACGTGGAAGTTTACACGAATTATCTTACAAGGTTTAGTGCTATTTTCCAATTCTTAAAAACTTGAACATCGAGTGTAAATAACAAACTGCCGTCAGAAAAGCCAATAGAACCTTCGGTACCTTTAAAACCGCTTTTGATCAACTCAATGACAACGCCGCCAGCGGCTACGCCAGGAATGGGCGGAGTGACAGGCTCGTCAGCGTGTACAATTCCCGCTAACGCAAAAGCGCCCAATAAGGAATAAAATTTTGTTTGTGGATTTTTAAGCAACATCTTGTCCTCTGGATTTACATTAAATAGTGTTTTATTCGATACTCAGTTTGTTCTGTAATAAACGGATCGGGTTAGAGATATCATAATTTAACCCAACCCAATTTTTCCTTAGCTCTTTGGTGCTGTTAGTACCGCTAATCTTGTTATTCCAGACCGCTCGATTGAAGCCATTACTTTAGCAACTGTGCCGTATTGAACAGCATCATCGGCATTAAGATTAAGAGCAATCTCAGGGTCGGCTGCTTTACGTGTAAGTAATTCCTTTTCAAATTGATCTAGAGGTATTTCAGTTTTATCCATAAAAATTTTACCTTTAGCATCAACGCTAATGTAAATGGCTTCTTTTATTTCAGGGGGGGCTGTTTCGGCTGTTTTGGGTAAATTAACGTGTACAGCCTGTGTCAATAAAGGTGCAGTGACTATAAATACAACCAGTAATACCAACATCACATCAACCAGTGGTGTGACGTTAATTTCACTCATCACATCATCACCACCATCGTCTTTTACATTAATAGCCATTAGATTTGTGCTCCTTCTGCTTCAAGGTCATTGATATTTGCTTTAACCGTTTTTTTGTTTCCATACTGATTATTGCGTTGTGACGCACCGTGTGCGGGTGTTACGCGGTTAATCAGGAAGGATGTTTTTAAAGCCAGATGCACAAAATCTATAGAAAAATCATCAAGAAAAGCCCAAATAACTTTATTTCTTCGGATGAAGAAGTTGTAAGCAATAACTGCCGGAACGGCAACGGCAATACCTACAGCTGTAGCAACCAAGGCTTCCCCGATAGGACCCGCAACAACTTCTAAGCTTGCTGAGCCACTTTTACTGATATTAGTTAACGCGCCCATAATCCCCCAAACGGTACCAAACAGACCGACGAACGGGGAGATGCTGCCAATAGTTGCCAATATGGCTAGACCACTTTCTAGTGCGCCACGTTCCTTTTGCATTTGCTGACGTAAGCGTCTATCTAATAATTCTTGACGATCACCTGTATGTTCAAGATCATGGGTTGTGGTGCCACCATCGGCTTCACGTAAGGTAGTAAAACCAGCTTCTGCAACTCTAGCAGCAGGGCCTTTAATTTCTTTTAACTCAGCTGCGGTCTGAAAATCTGAAGCGCCCCAAAACTTTTTGCTGTAGCTACGGTTATGGAAAGAGATTCTCAGGTGTTGGATGCCTTTAATAAGAATCAATGCCCAGGTTACAACAGAAAAAGCAATCAGGACATTTAAAGTACCATCCACTATGAACGCAGAGGTAAGATCGTGTCCTGCTGGAGCAATATCAGCGGCAGCTGATGCAGTTGTGTTAACTGCACCAGCAACCTCAGCACCTAATACGGGTGCTTGCGTCGCTGCCTGTTGAAGTCCGTCTGCTGCTGTTACTGCTGCAGTAGTTGTTGTGTCGGTCATAATAAATACCTCAATTGTCTAATTTAAAATTAATGGGGACGGTTACCCAGCCATCGATCGGTGTGTTTCCACGTTTTGCAGGTTCAAAAGTCCATTTACCTACGGTCTTTACCGCCGATTCGTCTAAAACTTCATGCCCGCTAGACGTTTGGACAGTAATACTGTCTGGTGAACCGTTTGCGAGAACATGCACTTTCAACACCACTCTACCTTCCCAATTATGCTCTATTGCGACATCGGGAAATTCAGCCGCCGGGTTGTTTTTATAGCCCGCACTGCCTCTAGGTTGCGTCACTTTCTCTACGACAGGCGGTGGTGCAGGCGCTGGCGGTGCTGGCGGTGCAATATTTGAAACTGGACCTGGCGTCGGTACTGGTTCGTAAATGGGTACCGGTTTAGGTGGCGTTTTAGGTTTAGGTGGTTTTTTGAGCGCAACTACTTTAGGAGGAGGTGGTGGCGGTGGTTGGATAATCGGTTTAGGGGGAGGTGGCGTTGGCTTCACAAACGAAATCTGTACCTTTGCTGGAGGCTTAGGTTGTTTAACAGCTTCAGGTGCAGGGGGTAAATTCTTAAAGTGTTCGACCACAAAAGAATGAACTAACACTGAAAATACGCCAATCAATAAATAATCTATGACTTTACTATCGCGGTAGTCACTGCGGTGTTTAAAATCATTTAAAGCTAACCCGACAGTTGAGCTGGAAAGACGAGTCAAGAAAGGGTCATTGTTTGGATTGATAGCAATTACATTGTCTTTTCTTCTAGCAGGTTCGAGTGATTCAGGTTTATCCAAAACCTTCAAAGGACTATTCATGTAATATCTCCCGTTTCATAAAAAAGCACCGGAACAGCTTGTTCAATAATGAGTAGTTAATGATTGTGCTACTGCATCCGGCTTTGGTTTGTATTTATTTATAACAAAGCATGTACTGTGCCATATTTTAAATAATTACCTAATACAACCTGAATATTTATTTTTATGTCTGTAACTAGATGAATTTAAAAAGCTATTATTCTACTCTAGGCATTGGAGTTACGTTTAATAGCTATTAATTTAGAGAAGGGTTAGTGGGCGGGGATTTATGAACTGCTTGTTGAGCATCAAATTGAATGGGCTTCTGTTACTTGAGTGTTGATATATCAACAGTTACACGAGTGAGATATTTATAATTACCGCTGTGAAAGCCTATGTCTGGACGGTTTTAGCGCAGTGATGGTGATATGCTTGACTTGAATACAAAAAAGCCGGGCGGTATTACTGCCGGGCTTTTTTATGTGAAACATCATAGGGACAGGTCGCGACCTTTCTCTATGGTGCGCGTACCATTGAACCGACCGTGTCATGAATGCGGCAAGGACTCAACGGAGCGAAGTCTAAGACATAGTACGTGCCTACTGTATTATGCGGAGCGCCGTCTAAGGTCTCAGCCAGAAGCAACTATACTCGGCGCGGTCACAGATGCGGAAAATGAAAGAGGTATAATGCTCCAATTTACCTAAAAATATGACATGCTTAAAATCAAATTCACAGAGGCCGAAGTTGAACAGTTATACCAACAATTCATGGAACATCCTTC
>CAIMEB010000220.1 GCA_903839855.1 uncultured Methylococcaceae bacterium | reverse complement strand
GGAAATGCCATGCGATATTTGAATTCGTGTATCTGATCACTTACACTTATATGAACTTTTTTGTTTCCGGTGATTTAAGTTTACTCTGACCCCAGTTTATCCTGACCCCAGTTTATCACTTGCAATTGGCGAGTATATCGTTGATCAATTGCCCCTTTGAGGCTAATAAAATCGCCCCTAACCCCCTCTTTGTTAAATAGGGGGGGCTGAATAGTTACATCAAAAAGTCATTTATTTAGTGCGTATAGGTATTTATACGTATATTTTTTGTGTTTCTTCTGTGCTTTAATGAAAGCGTATGCAGGGTTTAAGCTCACTGCCATTAAGTTAAGCGCCTTTTGGCAAGATAAACCGTTGGCTGAGCGGAGCCGAAGCCAGAAAAATCGCTTCGACTCCGCTCAGCGAACGTCTTAACTTAATGGCAGTGAGGGTTTAAGCTACAAAATTTTTATTCTTTTCTGGAAAAGTATCCAGGAATAAATTAAATTCTTGTCGGTTTTAAGCAGACAACCCTGAATTACAAGCGATACGTACAAATAAGCTATTTTCTGTATTTTTTTTATAGATAAAAATACGTGGCCGGATTTATATGACAAATCATGAATCGGCCAAAGTAACCAAAAAACACGCCAACTGTGGTTTTTGGAAAATTTTAAGAAATGTGTTGTTTTTTACAGTATTTTTTAATGGGTAAATTAGCATTTTGGTAAAAGGTGATTTTGATGGCCGTAATAATATTATTTACAATAGTAATAGCGGGTGCATTACTTTGTGTCGCTGCCAGACGTTCCGAGGTTTAATTAAAGCCTTGCAGCAAATATAGAGTCAACAATTAATTAAGCAACATTTTTGATATTTAGGTTTCGAACGAGCAGTTAAAATTTAGCCACTGATTAATACGTGCGAGATGAATATAGATTGGTTGGATGATGGTAGAAAAGAGCCCGATGAGGTTATGTTTCCTATATGGATAATGGCGGTACATGCTGTTCGGGTTGTTGGTTTAATAGCCAAGGCCTGCCATTTTTTAATCGTGCGTGTATTTTACCGTTGGTTAAAGCAATATGACGCTTTGGAAAGCCGAATGCCCTCATGAGCGGAGCTGTTGATCAATGCGTAAATGGACGATTGGCTAAAACAGACTCTTTTGAAATGCATCCCAACTGCGTTTTTTTATGACACCAATTGTCTGCATTTTAAAAAAAAGACAATGTAATTGTGACCAAAGGTGCACAAATTCTTATGTCTGAATTAAAAGACCAAATCCCAACCGAGAATGATGATTAAATATTAAATGGATAGGTCATTCATCAACTCAAGTGCTGCTTCAAAATCATAACTCCCTAGTGCAAGCTGAATCTTTTTTAAAACCAAGGACATCGTAGAATCTTGAGAAATTTGTAATAACTCCTCTAAAACATCACCCGCACCGGTATCATAATCTTCAAGCAACTCTTTTAGCTGTTCAGATAATCTATTAAAAGTGTCGGCGGATATAGGATGAACAGCATTCGATATCTGCTTCTTTTGTCTTAATAAAGCCAAGCCATTAATAACAATCTCAAGAACTGCCGATACCGATGCTAAATAAGGGGCGATAGTCTCTTGGCTTTCGCCTTGTTTACATTTAATTTCAAGCTCACTCGCCGCCTCATAAACCGCTTTAGCACCGATATTTCCAGCGGTACCTTTTAAAGTATGGGCTAAACGCATTTGAGCATTTGGATCAACATCTGCTGTAGCCAAATAAAATTGGTCAACAAAATTTGCTTGGCTTTCATAAAACATCTCTAATTGACGCAGATAAAGCTTTATATTATTCAGGGTAACAGCAAGACCGGCCTTTATATCTATACCGGGTAATTCATCCGGCAAAGCAACAACCTCAGCAGATGATACCGTTGTCTCTTGATTATATAACGGTATAGGCTCTTTCTTTATAGTAGAGGGTTTAATCCATTTAGCCATAGTCGCAAACATCACCTGAATATTCAACGGCTTTGAAATATGATCAACCATACCCGCTTCGATCACTTTCTCCCTATCGCCAATCATGGCATTAGCCGTCATGGCTATAACCGGTAAATTTGCCCAAGCAGGATTACTACGAATCTTCCGTGTCGCCGTAAATCCATCCATAATAGGCATTTGGCAATCCATTAATACGCCATCAAACAACTCACCTGTATTAAGAATATCAAGTGCCTCTTGTCCATTTTCAGCTAATTTGATATGAATACCTTCCCCACCCAGTATCTCCATAGCCAGTTCTTGATTCATTTTATTATCTTCAACTAAAAGAATATAGGCTCCTTTAAGCTGAGCAATCAACTGGTCGATATTATCTTGTTTATTTCTATTAGAAGATGCATCTACCCCTCTATAACCCAGTGCCTCGGCTGTTGTTCTAAGCAAATTAGCAGCAATCACCGGTTTTATTAATACCGCATGTAAATTTACCCCCTGATCTCTTGCCGAATCACGCGCATCATCCCGACCGAACGCGGTGACCATAATCGTGACAGGCGGCACTGATAACCCTAAATTTTGTATGTGCTTAATGGTTTCTATCCCATTCATAATAGGCATTTGCCAGTCGACATACATTAAATGATACGGCACTCCCAACTGATCTGCAGTCACTAACATATAAAGCGCTTGTCGACCGCTTTTTGCCAGATCTACTTTTAAACCCAACCCTTGCACCATAGACGCCATAATTTCACGCGCCATTAAATTATCGTCAACCACTAGCGTACGAACTTCCTGAAATTCGCTTAAACTCCATAATTGTACTTGGCTTGAAGGTGCATTATTATTGATGCCGAAATAGGCCTGAAAATGAAATACTGATCCCTTTCCAGCTTCACTTTCAACCCATATTCGCCCATCCATCAATTCAACTAACTTTTTACAAATCACCAGACCTAAACCCGTGCCACCATATTTACGAGTCGTCGATGAGTCTGCTTGACTAAAAGACTGAAACATCTTGTTGCATTGCTCAGAAGTCATTCCTATTCCTGAATCTTTAACCCAAAAATGAAGCCTAACACCCTGAGAATCTTCAGCCACTTTCTCTACACCAATGATAATTTCGCCTTGGTCAGTAAATTTAATCGCATTATTACCTAGTGTCTGAACGGAAATGCTGTAGACCATATAAATAAGGGGCTACAGACAAAATAGTGAATCGAAGATTTACAAAAAACTTGAAGAAATGATGAGGTTTCGGTAACGGTAACCCTGTAAGTGCCGCCAAACATCACTTT
>CAIMEB010000219.1 GCA_903839855.1 uncultured Methylococcaceae bacterium | reverse complement strand
AAATAAAGCCTTTTTTATCAATAAGTTGTTTAAATAAGCATGTTTTAAGCCAGAATCAGGATAGTTAATATTCAGATGTGTATTATATCACAACTTATTGTTTTATATTAGATTATAGATTACCGTTCAGGCACTATTTAAGTTTACTCTGACCCCAGTTATTCAGTTATTAACAGAAACATCGGTTCATGCGTAACGAATAGGGGACAGCGCCATTCAGCTGGAAGATAAACAGGACTCTATCTTAAACTAAGGCATTATTTGTCTGGACAATGGGGTCCACTTTAGCCAAAATATTTCACTATGCACAACGCACCAGTCACGCCAATTTAAAATACTTTCGCTGGCACTTAAGTAGCATGACCCGGTATTTTCTGTCATCGGCATTCTTACGAATTCTGTACAAAAAATGGCTCACTAAATTTAAGTAAGATGGCTAAATTAAAGATAAACACCACTCATAATTTTATCAACCCCTTAAAAATTGCTGGAGAAACTCACTTAAAAAACAACAATTTTGATCTACTACGTTTTACGTTCGCTTTTATTGTTTTTTTAGTTCACACGGCCAGCTTATCGGGTAGTGAAACCTTAGCGGTTTTTAACCTTTATCTATCTTCAGACATTGCCGTTAAATCGTTTTTTATCGTGAGTGGATTTTTAATTTTCATGAGTTATGAAAACACCCAAAACTTGCGGCACTATTTCGTAAAACGCTTGCGACGAATTTACCCCGCTTATTTGTTTATTATCTTACTCTGTGCCACGTTAGGTTTTATCATAAGCTCATTGCCACTCTCAGACTATATATCAGTGTCATTATTAAAATATATACTCTCAAATGTGGTCTTTCTTAATTTTATACAACCCAATTTACCTGGCGTATTTGAACATAATACCTTACAAGCGGTGAATGGCGCTCTTTGGACATTAAAAGTTGAGGTGGCATTTTATATCTTCGTTCCCATCGCGATTATAGCTTTTCGTCAATGGGGCAGACTGCCGGTTTTAATTCTTTTATATTGTTGCTCAGCACTCTATTCCATCGCGATGATGGCACTGGCGGATAAAACGGGCTCAGGAATGTATGTAGAATTACAACGTCAACTACCGGGACAACTTGTTTATTTTATAGCGGGTGCGGCGGGGTATTATTATTTAGATTATGTGGTGCACTTTGCAAAAGGTTTAATCACTCTCGCAATAATAGCGTTTCTCGCCCAAACTTGGTTACCTTGGCATATCGTGCAACCACTTGCTTTAGCTGTATTAGTAATAGCGGCCGCCTGTATTTTTCCGAGCCTTAAAAACTTCAATAAATACGGCGATTTTTCTTACGGCATTTATATCGTGCACTTTCCAATCTTACAAGGCTTGGCTTCTATGGGGTATTTTAAAACCTCACCTTGGTTAACGCTGTTAATAGCAACGGCATTAGTCTTAACGAGTGCATTTATACTTTGGCACCTGATAGAAAAACCGTTTTTACAAAAGTCCTCTCATTACAAACGCCGTTAAATTGATAAGCTTTTCCATTCTTAACTTAATCATAAGCGATATCGCCTATTGTTCAATAGCTCTGCTTTGATCTGTAGCTATGACAACATCGATTTTCTGTTGCTAAAACGGTACCCTTTTTTTATTATCTTGCAGCCAACTGATAAAGCTAAGCATTAATCTTCGACTCCCTGTTAAGCTAAGATGATTTTCATCCGTATAAAAAAGACTTTTGTCATCTTTAGCAAAACAAATACTATCATTGCAAAAAATAGGCAACGTATCAAAAACGGTTATCTCAGGATTTAACCGTTTAATTTCAGTAACTAATCTCAAATAATTACGCTGCTTATTTTCGACTGATTCCCTAGTCATTACATCATCATGTGTACCTGATTTAATGCTTATGGCCCGTGGAATAAAACTATGAGGTGGATGCTCAAGTTCAGGCCACGCACTGACAAACACAACTCTTTTACCTAGGCTTTGAAAACGACGAATCACATCAGAATAACCCTCAACAAATGCGTTTTCACTATCACCTGAGGATAGCTTTTCCTCGCTTCCCATTTTTGAAATAGCATTCTCTTTAGTGAAATAACCCTCACCTCTCGTCACGAGTATTACCGTTGTAATAGACGGATACTTATTAGCAATCACGAGTGCGTTATTAACGACCAAAATTGATTTACCGTAATGATCTGCAGAATCTCTTGCATAATGAGATACGTAATCAATAAACGGCAACATATTATTTTTAGCTATTTTAAGCGCGGGTAATGACGAACCACTTAAGCTTATAGATTCATAAACATCATCCGCGTGGCTATCTCCTAAAATCATATACTGTGGATTTTTTGAATTAGCCTCACAACGCTCATTTGGAATAGGATCAATCCCTAATAGTTCTTGACAGGTTTTTGATGGATAATTTTGATCATTTAAAAACGCTACTGCATTGTATTGTTGAGCATACTTATTGGCTAATCGCGCCTCAAAACCATTTTGATAGTAGGTTAGTACCCCAACCCCACCAATAAACATCATGACAACTATTAAGGAGAAATTTAATTTTTTGCCTTGAGTTGACGTTACGTTAATTAAATGTAACGGCCGTTCTATCAATAAATACGTGCCGATTGCCAGCACAGTGCTGAGTAAAATAGCAACGAGTGCCGTCATAGTTGCAAGGGTGCCGCCCTCCAATATCCATAATAAGGAAAATAACACCCAATGCCATAAATACAGGGGATAGCTAATCTTGCCGATGGCCACCATAACCTGATTACCCAAAACATACCGGTTTATCCAAGCAGAAGGGCCAGCAGAAATCAGTAAAAAAGCCCCAACGACCGGCAATAAACCTCTATACCCAGGATAACCGGTCTGTTTACGTAACACTAATAAACCTAAAATGATCAGTGTTAGCCCGATAATTGCCTTAATATTCGGCATACGATTTAATAAGTTTGGCTTATGTAAATTCAGATAGGCCAATATCCCACCGGCCATTAACTCCCAAAAGCGTGACAAAGGAGAGAAAAAAGCTAACTCATCAAGGTGCTTAAAGACGGCAGTAAGATTATAAAAAAAGGACGCTAACAAAATTAAGATTGTTACCCCTAAAAAACTCTTATGTCTAGTGTATGATACCCATAAAATAAAGGGCCATAGAATATAAAACTGCTCTTCAATACCTAAAGACCATAAATGTAACAATGGCTTAGAATCTGAAGTGTTATCAAAATAACCTGCCTCAGCCCACAAAATAAAGTTAGACAGAAAAGCCGTGCCACCCGCAATATGCTTGCCTAATTGTGCAAACTCATCACTAAATAAAACAAACCATCCGACACCATAACAACTGACTAGAACCACGATCAGTGCGGGAAATATTCGCTTTATTCTGCGGGAATAAAAATCAATAAAGCTGAATTTCTTATGCTCTAAATCATTAAAAATGATCGAACTAATTAAAAAACCAGAAATAACAAAAAATATATCAACGCCAGTATAAGCCGATTTAAATTTTGCCGGAAAAGCATGAAACAAAACCACCGCAATAATTGCAACCGCACGTAATCCGTCAATATCAGGCCGGTATTTTGATTTTACTGTCATGAAGTTAGAATAATTAATCACAACGATCACCTATGGCCATATATCGTGTTTTAATAAGCTGATAAATACTCTCTAAAGTTGGTTTTACCGCATAAATGGCATTTAACGCTTCTGAGGCTTGTTTAGGCTCGTCTTCATACTGATGAGCAATGTTATTGCTGATTTTTCTAAGTTCTAACCAAGTATTTTTATATTCTAACAAACCAATCTGTTCAAGTCTATTAAGCGTATCGATAAATGGTTTTGATTTAGGATTTTCTTCTTGTAAAAACTCTAACATCGATACAAATAATTTCTCACCCATTGCATCTTGTAGTTTTGAAAATCGAAATAAAAATTGATCGATGTGCTCAACTTCATCATCAGAAAGAGTCTGATATCGACTTGAATCAAGGGGCATAAATAACGCCATTTTTGTATAAGCATAATTCATTCTTAGTACATGCTTATCGCACTCACTGATAAGCCTTTCCATTCTTAGCTTAATCATAAGCGTATTCCATGCAATAAAGCCTGTTGTTCAATAGCTCTGTAAAGTGGACCCCATTGTCCAGACAAATAATGCCTTAGTTTAAGATAGAGCTCTGTTTATCTTCCAGCTGAATGGCGCTGTCCCATATTCGTTACGCATGAACCGATGTTTGTGTCGATCCATATTTATCTATAATTTTT
>CAIMEB010000218.1 GCA_903839855.1 uncultured Methylococcaceae bacterium | reverse complement strand
GTAACGGTAACCCTGTAAGTGCCGCCAAACATCACTTTTTCGTAAAATGACAATGGAGAATAAAAAAACTTCGCGCTCAATAAATAGCTGAATCCCATGCCTGTCGTGGCTTGTAGCTTTTCCGTTCAGATACTAATTAAGCCAATTCCAACAAAAAATTGATTTCCAAGTAGTTTACCAACGATTGTTTTTTCTCGGGCATATAAAATTATTAAAGCAGCACCCAATGTGGGTATTAATGTATAGATGCTTGGAAATGGTAGATTCTTATCAAATGTAAATATTGAATAAATAATTAAAGATAATCCAATAATACTCATTAACTGCATTATTAAATTGACTTGATTGGTCTTTGTATAAGTAGATTTATTATGGTCAAAATAAAACGCTATAAATGCGCCAACCAAAATTTCCCAGCCACGAGTAGGTAATAAATAAAAGGCATAAATTGGATACGTGTGTGAACTCCATTGTGCCACTAGTAAACTTATAATCGTAATAATCGCTAATATTGATACTGTCCACCGTTTACCAAAGCGCCAGCAACTCATAATAAACAAAGGGAATATTACATAATATTGTTCTTCAACAGCTAAACTCCATGTATGTAATAAAGGTTTTAACTCTGTGTCTATTTCAAAATAATTGCTAGTAAACGAGAATAGTATATTTGAACTAAATAAAGATACAGCAATTAGGCTTTGTGAAAAATCTTTCATTTCTGCGGGTAATAACCAAAGCCACGCAAATAGTGAACAAATTAGCAATATAAAAAATAATGTCGGGAGGATTCTTCTTGCTCGTCTTTCATAAAAGTTTAGTAATGAAAACAAGCCCCGTTGCTTTTCATCAATAATAATCGATGTAATTAAATACCCACTAATTACAAAAAAAATATCGACCCCAACAAATCCACCATGAAAAGATTCAAATCCTGCGTGAAATAAAATAACAGGAACAACAGCTAGCGCCCTTAGTCCGTCAATTTCTTTTCTATATTTCATTTGACCTCATTATTGTTTTTCATTGTTAATGGAATGGGCAGGAAATAACTTGAGTAACTTATAAAATTACAGCTTTAGGTGTGGTGACATAAATCCATCGCTCAAGAGGATGCTGATTAAATACAATTCGCATTGATTTTTTAAAGCTTTCCGCAACTTTTCTGCCCGTTTCATAAATTCACAGAGATTGGTAACTATTCAGCATATTATTCCTTTCAAAATCATTGAGTTTCCGAATAGGCTCTTTAAGCTGATAAATAAAATACTTATTTATTCAAGCGGTATTTGATAGGTGCTAATTATTATCCACATCATCTAGAACCTTATCATAAACCTCACGCAAACTAAGCACGCAGCCAATGCTTTCCAATGATATGGAAGCATCAATCCCCGCAACTTCAGATA
Organism: uncultured Methylococcaceae bacterium; assembly: GCA_903839855.1. GTDB lineage: Bacteria > Pseudomonadota > Gammaproteobacteria > Methylococcales > Methylomonadaceae > Methylobacter_C. Next base: position 2,004 of record CAIMEB010000218.1, on the reverse strand, counting down.
ATATCCAAACGTCTCCCTGCCGTACATAGCGCTCAATGATTGGCTGGTCTTGTGCGACCAATAGATATTCTCGTAATGAAGCAGTTTTACGATAACGGGCAAACTTACTGCCCCGGTCATAAGCTTCTGTGGAAGGGGAAAGCACTTCAATCAGTAACGTAGGATTAAGCAAAGTATCTACTTGCGCATCCTCAAATTGCGGTGTACCGCAAACAACCGAGACATCTGGATAATGGTAGCTTGATGCTTCGGCGGCTTTGACGCGCATATCGTTAATATAAGCTTCACAGGGGTGTTTTTTGAGTTGCAGACTGAGTTCCCGGTAAATATTTCCAGAAACCAGATTATGCTTCCTGCTTGCACCAGTCATCGCATAAATCTGACCGTCGCGGAATTCGCTTTTATAAGACGCGCTACGTTCTAGTGTTAAATAGTCTTCGACGGTGTAATGCGTTTTTGTAAGTAAAGCGGACATGAATCACCTCGTAAGGAATGTATTTTTAAAACTATATCATAGCTTGCTCAGGCAGCCTTCAACACCTCCTTTGATCCACGACTCTACTTTTTAGTAAGTCCAGTTTCCCAACCTTCCTTGATGTCTACGTAACAATTTCGCTTCTTTAATAAGCCCCTCTTTTACTCATCAGGGCAGGGATGGTTTTTAATATAATAACAATATCAAGCCAAATAGACCAGTTTCTAACGTACCAGGCATCCATTTCTACACGTTCATCATAACTGACATTGTTGCGCCCACTAACCTGCCAGAGACCCGTAACACCGGGGCGTACATTGGTATAATCTCCAATATGATCACCATATCGATATATCTCGGCATCAACAATAGGACGTGGGCCTACTAGGCTCATTTCACCACGTATCACGTTAATTAGTTGAGGAAGCTCATCTAAGCTGGATTTACGCAGAAAAGAACCTATCGCTGAAATACGTGGATCATTACTTAATTTGTGATCTCTTTCCCACTCAGCCCTAGCTTCTGGGTTTTCTGCGAGATGTTTTTTCAGCGCTTCTGCCGAGTTCTCGATCATGGAGCGAAACTTAAGACAGTTAAATTTGTTGCCATACATGCCCATACGCCGATGCTTAAAGGTGGCTGGGCCACCATCAAGACGCACAAAAAAACTGACTACCAGCATGATGGGTAGCAATAAAATTAGAGCGATAATTGAAAATACGATATCGCAAGCACGCTTAATGGTTCGGGGTAAAAATTGCTGAAGTTTACTGTCATGAACCACCAAAAAAGCCCGTCGATTGATAAACGGGTGCATTGATAAGTTACATGACGGCAAACTTTGTAACACTGTAAACAGCGAGAACGAAATACTTTCCCTAAGTAGTTCCTCAATGACTTTGTTGGTAGTTTGAGGAGCAGATGTACTCATTGCGATAATAACGTGATCAGCATCATATTGCCCACAAATTTGTTGCCAAGTCTTTCCTTGTCTTAGTTCTTGATCATCAGGATCAGCTAAACCTGCATACACATAACCAAGGTCTCGTTCGAGATTGATGGTTTCTATGGCTTTTTCTACGATGCTTCCTTCGCCTTCGCCAATAACCAATACTCTAATATGCCAAAGGTCGAATTTTTTTAACACAGCTCGCATGACAAAGCGACCCATAACTATGGCCATAGCGGTAATAGCCCAGCCTGAAACCAAAAACAAACGCGAAAAATCCTGTTTAAAAGTGAATCGTAGAAATGCGTCTACCAGCATCACAAGAATAATTGCATTGAGGATTTGTTTAAACTCTATCCATAGGGGAATGCGGTTACGGTAATGGCCTTGGTTTTCATACCATAAAACAAGGCAGACCGAAATCAAGGAAAACTGAATAAGGGATGATGCAGTTTTCAAAATACCTGTTTGGGCGAGATGGTAATATCCCACCATTTCAAAGCTGTTGAACGCTCCAGTCTTGCTTCAAGTTCACAAATCTGGTCGGCGGCTAATTTAACGCCCTTTTCATAGGTGCCTG
>CAIMEB010000217.1 GCA_903839855.1 uncultured Methylococcaceae bacterium | reverse complement strand
TTTGACAGTTGGAGTCTGAATGAATAATTAATATGGACTTGTTGCCAAATTGAATACGGGTAAAGTTAATATAGAGGGAAATCGTGATTATTAAATAGACGCGTGACTACATTAGGACTACAATATAAATAAACATTTAAAAGGAGAAATATATGGGAATCGCTGATGCCTATGTTCGTGCTCGTATAGATCCGAGAACCAAAGAACTGGCAACAAATGCTTTAGAGGCGATGGGATTAACTGTGTCCGATGCCATACGTTTGCTTATGATACGTATTGCAGAGGAACGCTGCCTTCCATTTACCATCAAAGTACCCAACGCAACCACACGAAAAGCCATCACTGAACTTGAAGCAGGAAACGGCAAGCGCAGTAACACTATTGATGAACTGATTACTGATCTCAATGCGGACGATTGAGCACTCTTCAACGTTTAAACGAGACTTTAAAAAACATGGTGATATAAATGCCTCGCTGATTGAGGTTTTATACAAACTCATGAATGATGAAGAATTGCCCGAAAAATACCACGACCATGTCCTAAGCGGCGATTGGTTTGGCTATCGAGAATGTCACGTAAAACCAGACTTACTTTTAATTTACAAAAAGCATGATGATAAGGTTTTGCGTTTAGCCCGGTTGGGATCTCACAGTGGATTATTCGGATAAGTATAAAAAAACAGTTCGGTCTGTCTAATGTTTTATTGGACATTCATTTGAATGTCAGTTGGCATTAAAAATAATTTGTAGCTGCCCGTTTTTTACCAGAATTATTTACCAGAATTAATTGCAAATCAGAAAATACAAACTATTCCAATGACAGCAACCGACCCATTGCAGACATCGGGATATGGATTTAGGCTTCCCGATACCGGTCATTGGCAAAGTAAGTAAAACTATCAAATTGCTATTAAGGTCAGAGTAAATTTATAATTATCTCAGTTAATTTAAGTTTACTCTGACCCCAGTTATTTCTCTGACCCCAGTTATTTCTGACCCCAGTTATTTTTTCAGTTAATTTAAGTTTACTCTGACCCCAGTTATTTCCCCAGTTATTTCTGCCTAATCTCAAATGCAGCACCAGTTAATGATGCTGCTCTGGCTTGTGGCAGGCCAAGTCCAAGCGCAGATTCATTGATCCAAGACTTAACAATTTTTCTGCGACTGGAGTCTGCTATATCCGCAATTTCAATGCGGGCATCAAGCGTATGAGTAGCCATTTGACCATTGCCCTTATCGTACTGGTATGACCATGCCACCTGTTCATTTGTTAAGCCAAGATGATCTTGAATTACTTGTCGAAGCAACCGTTCACACCCAATTCCTAGTTGCCGATAAATTGAAGTCATTCCGCCAGCAGCTTTATGCGCCGCATACATTAAATCCGAATCTAGTCCTATCCAGTGGTACAGGGGATCTCCACCATACAAGGCTTGAAATTGTGATAAGTCAATGCCATCACCGGCAGCTTGTCCAAAAGCAGGCCGGTAATGTGTGCATTCAGCAAGAGGAGTTAATAATATCCTCACGTATTCTGGATCATGTGATAGCGGCATAAATTAATCCTTAAAGAAAGAGATCAAGTTGAGACTCGATATGCGACGACAGGCGTCGTCGGTTAGTTATAGCCTGTATTCGCTCGTCAATTGGCTTAGCGTCCCATTCCAAGCGTTCTCCTTGATCGATTTGCGATAGATATTCCGCTACTGTTCTAGCAACGTGATGTGCAAGAGTCGGAGGCACAGCATTCCCAATTTGAGTCATATTTGTCATGGCTGCGAATGGGAAGACGAACTCGTCAGGAAATGACTGAAGACGTGCGCACTCACGAACAGTTAATCGTCGCTCCAATTCATAATGAAACTGAATTCGTGCTTTAGCATTCGCTCTTATACAATATGCAAGCTGGCCAATTTTATTGTCGTGATCTCCCTGCCCCCCGCCAGCGGTAGCTTTAGTAGCCATAAAATACTGACTTTGGTTGGTAATGCTTTCATCCGTAATTGACTTTAGGTCACCAATGGCTTCTTCGATGGGACTGTAACGATTTAGGTGCGTGGGTGTTGGCGGTTTTGGTGGCGCACCAAGCTCTTTACGAACGCCGACAAGGAATAGTCGCCTGCGGCTTTGCGAAAGACCGTAATCAGGTGCAAAAAGATTCCATACATTGAAGTTATACCCCTCTGCTTCAAAATCGTTCAGGATTGCCCTGAGATATGCTCCTCCATGCAAACTTGCAAGATGTGAAACGTTCTCGCCTACTACGATGTCTGGCTTATGCTCATGCATATAATCAACCAAGGCTGTATAAAGTTGCCCACGCTTACCAGCAAAACCTAATTTTGGTCCAGAAGAAGAAAAGTCTTGGCATGGGAACCCGCCAATCAAGACTCGTGCCTTTGGCAGGTCAGCAGCGTCTATTTGCGTAAGATCACCCACGGTACAATGGTCGCTAATATTCAGCTTGTAGGTTTCTATTGATTTCTCATCGAAATCTACAGCTTGAACAATATTGAATGGCAACGCTTCATAAGCTTTACCAAGGTAAGAAAACCCCCCCAAGAATCCGAGGTCAAGGCCGCCACAACCGCAGAACATTGACATGACATCTGATGCATCTTCTAATGCATCACCGTGCATATTTGGGTGACAGAGAGGAAAATTTGATGGGTGATTCTTTAACCCAAATTGAAACTCAGGCTTTCGTCGCAATGCTTTTCGTTTAGGTAATCCAGATTTTGGGCGCATTTAAGGGGAAATTTTGTGATTATGATATTCAACCCATTTTACTCGGAAAATACGCGATTTACTGCAAATAGCTCAAAACCCGAACTTCCATTTTGAGATGCATAACGTAATATATACGACATTAATTGTCGTATAATCATGATCAATTAATATAACCTGTTGTTTATGCTAGCCAGAGCGTAAATGAGTGCGACAAAGCATGCAAACAAATACGACACCCACACAACCAAAATTACTCGATGGTGTATGTTATTTTTGTATATTTATATTTCTCAGGACTATACCCTACCTTTATTTTGTTAGCAAACGATTTGTGCAGACGATTTATACATGTCCTAATCCAGCGCCCAAGTTGTTAGATTTGGTGCGTGACCGTCTTCGATGAAGCATTATAGCTTCGTCACAGAGAAGCTTTATGTGCATTGGATCAAACGTTTCATTCTGTTCCGATAAATTGGAAGGTTGGGCAAAAGCTTATATTGCTGAAGGCGAAATAAAGGGCAAGCAGGAAGGTAGACAGGAAGGCGAAGCCCTTGCTTTACAAAAGTTATTAGCTAAACGCTTTGGCGTTACCCCTGTTGAAATCACCGCCCAAATTGCTAACGCCTCTTTAGAACAAATTGAACAATGGTTCGATACTGCGATTGATGCGAGTTTTTAACCGACGTCTTTAAATGATTGTCATCTAGATACCACTAAAAAAGAGTAGTGTCTATTTTCTTTAAAGCCAAGGGCTTACCCATTCATTTGCTATAATGCTCAATGAGCCAAGACCACGATAGCAGTTATAAGTTTTTGTTTGCCAATCCGGAATTTGTCCGAGACCTCGTTATGGGCTTTATTCCAGATGACTGGTTACAGTCATTAG
>CAIMEB010000216.1 GCA_903839855.1 uncultured Methylococcaceae bacterium | reverse complement strand
GATTTTTATGCATCTCTTCTAAGGTGAGAATTTCTTGCGAGGTGAGCTGTTTTATATAGAGCATTTATAATTTAAAAATGACTCTATCATACGCTAAACATGCCAGGCCTTAGTTAAATTAATTATTCATAAGTACTTACATGCTCAAAAAAACAGGCTCAGTGGGTGTCAAAATCAACATAACCCTATTGTTGCTCGATAGTTTTGCAAGTTCCTCAAATATATAAATATTAGGTATTGATCGTTTTACTATCAACGACTAACTACTTGATAAAAAGCTTTATGATTAACCAGAAATGACATGATTAATAAGGTATTTTATCTATGCTCATTCGTCCATACCTAGCTGGGGAAGAGGAACAACTTCGTCAGACTTTTATTTAATCGGTTCATCAACTGGCTTGCCAATATTACAGTGCTGATCAGCTTAAGGCCTGAGCACCTGAGGTTTATGACAGTGATGTTTGGCGCAATCGAATTTTTATGCTTAAGCCTTTCGTAGCAGTTATTGATGGGCAGGTGTGGGTACTGGATTAATGCGCCACATACATCAAGTTGCGGCCTCGCAGAATAACTTGATGTTGTCGTCTGATGTTAGCTTGGCAGCGGAAGCATTAAGACAGCTAGCAAGTTTGCGCATACTTTGTTTGCCACTTCGGGCTATTTCAGCAATAATTGCTCGGCTAGCTGCTCGTATTTTCTGTGTTGTTTTGTTTTGTTTTTTTAGTCATTAACTCATGATACTAAAATACGATAGTCTAGCTCGTGTTTGTCCTGCATTAAGTTGATAGCCGAAAAGTGCCTGCTTAAAATAGACATTAACTCCACCCCAACACCTTCAAGGAAACCTCATGCCCTCCCATCGCCCTGTTGTGCTCTCCTTTTCTGGTCATGACCCCAGTGGAGGCGCTGGCATTCAGGCAGACATTGAAACATTGGTCAGTCATCAATGTCATTCTGCCAGTGTCATCACTGCGTTAACTGAACAAGATACCCGGAATGTAAAAAGACTCATCCCGCAAACTCCAGAAAATATTATCCGTCAAGCGAACACAGTATTAGTTGATTTACCCGTTAATGTGTTTAAAATCGGTTTAATCGGACAGCATGAAACCGCTATCGCTATTCATGAAATTTTAAAACAACACCCCCACATTCCGGTTATTCTTGATCCTGTTTTAGCGGCGGGTGGTGGTGCTGAATTATCTAACGAAAAGCTTATTGCGACGATTATCGATTTGTTACTGCCCTGTACCACCGTATTGACACCCAATAGCGAAGAAGCACGCAAATTAACCGGCGGTGATGATCTGGAAGACTGTGGCTTAGATTTGCTGGATCAAGGTTGTGAATATGTGTTAATTACCGGCACACATGAGGACACGCCTTCGGTTAGTAATCAATTATTTTATGATGGTCGTTGTTGGGAAACCTATACCTACGATAGACTACCCGGCAGTTATCATGGCTCTGGCTGTACCTTAGCGACCAGTATTGCCGCATTAATGGCGCATGGACTAGAACCGATTCAGGCTGTTATGGAAGCACAGGAGTATACCTGGAACTCATTAAACAGTGCCTATCAACCCGGTAAAGGCCAGTTTATTCCCAATCGTTTTTTCTGGATGGAGGACGAACCATGAGGTTTCCTGCACGTGGACTGTATGCCATTACCCAAACCGATCATAAATCAACTGACATTATTGTTAATGAGGTCATTGCTGCCATTAAAGGCGGCGCAGTGGTTGTCCAATATCGAGATAAAAACCCGTCTGATGCCGTTTATTTAGCCAGTGAACTGTTAAACGTCTGTCATCGTGCTAACGTGCCATTACTGATTAATGATGATGTTGAGTTAGCGGCAAAAATAGGCGCTGATGGGGTTCATATCGGCAAAGAAGATGGCGCTATTGCCCAAGCAAGAGCACGCCTTGGTGAAAAAGCCATCATCGGCGTGTCTTGCTATAACTGCATTGATCAAGCGGTAGATGCAGAAAGACAAAGCGCGACTTATGTCGCTTTTGGACGATTTTTTCCATCGACATCAAAGCCCTTAGCGGCACCTGCGCAACTTGAAACCTTGCGACAAGCCAGACTGAAGATTTCTGTTCCGATAGTTGCCATTGGCGGTATTTTGCCAGATAATGGAGGGCTATTACTGGCGGCTGGGGCTGATGTACTAGCGGTTATTGGTGGGCTTTTCGACAGCGCTCCCGAACAATCAGCCCGTGCTTATCAAGCATTATTTTAATTGCGGAATGGGTTGGGTAATCTGCTTTAATATTAACAGGGTGAAGCGTTACTATATCTTTTCAAACAATCATCAAGTTGTCATATTTTTTAAGTAGTATCTAGACATTTAATTGTTACGTTACATGAATCAATAAGCTATCTTATGGGGCAAAAAAGAAACCCATTCTTAGGACTGAGCTTACCGATGCGGTCAAGGCAGTCAGGGCTTAAGGCTTTACACGGGTAAGCCAGTTGTTAAACTTCTTTCAGGATTAAATAATGCCCACTAACCAATTTCTCATCAGTCAACCCACGCCCACTATTACTCAACTTCCAAAACAGGGCGTTAAAAAACAGGATTTTATTAATTATTTTAAACAATACTATGTGCATTTGTTAGGTCGTGATGAAGGCCATCAATCACCTTTTTATGCCGGTGAAGCTTTATCAATGGTGATTCGTGACCACTTGATGGAACATTGGAAGGCTACTCATAAGACCTATAAAAACAACGACTGTAGACGGGGTTATTATTTGTCAATGGAGTTTCTTATGGGACGTACCTTAAGCAATGCCATGCTTAATCTGGGCGTAACAGATAATGTGACTCAAGCGATGTATGATCTCGGCATTGCTATTGAAGAATTGATTAGCAGTGAGGAAGATGCAGGACTTGGTAATGGCGGACTGGGGCGGCTCGCTGCCTGTTTTATAGACAGTTGTGCCACCCTGCAACTACCGGTTATAGGCTATGGCTTACGTTATGAATACGGCATGTTTACCCAGACTATTGTCAATGGTGAGCAAATTGAAAAACCGGATCATTGGCTACGTTACGGTAATGTCTGGGAAATTGAACGTCTGGAATATTCACACCGCATTAAATTTGGTGGTCGTTCCACGGTATGGACGGATGCTAATGGTAAACAGCAATTTAGCTGGGTTGATACGCATGATGTGCTAGCGATCCCTTTTGATACGCCGATACCCGGTTATCAAAATGGCACGGTTAATACCTTACGCCTGTGGAAAGCAGTCGCTACCGAAGAGTTTAATCTGGATGAATTTAATGCCGGTGATTATGCAGAAGCTGTTGCGGCCAAAATTACCGCCGAAAATATCACTATGGTATTGTATCCGAATGATGCCAATGAAAATGGTAAGACGTTAAGGTTACAGCAACAATATTTCCTGGCTTCTGCGAGTTTACAAGATGTCATTGCCCACTGGACAGGATTACACGGTAATGATTTTACACACTTCGCCGAAAAGAGTTGTTTTCAGTTAAACGATACCCACCCCAGTATTGCCATTGCCGAATTGATGCGTTTGTTAATGGATTTGCATGGCTTAGGCTGGGACGAGGCCTGGATCATCACCAAAACAACGATGGCTTATACCAATCACACCTTGTTACCCGAGGCGTTGGAAAAATGGCCGGTTACCTTGATGCAACGACTATTACCTCGACTAATGGACATTATTTTTGAAATTAATGCCCATTTTATCAGTGAAGTCTCCGCCTACTGGCCGGGAGATAGCGAGGTCTTACGCAAAATGTCCATCATCGAGGAAGGTCATCAACAACAGGTAAGAATGGCTCATCTTGCCATAGTAGGCAGTTTTTCTGTGAATGGGGTTGCAAAACTGCATACCCAGTTATTGCAACAAGGCTTATTCAGTGACTTTTATGCCTTGTGGCCGCATAAGTTTAATAATAAAACCAATGGGGTCACGCCACGGCGCTGGTTAGCGAGCTGTAACCCAAAATTGGCGAGTTTGATAACAGAAACCATCGGTGACAGTTGGATTACTGATTTATCGCAGTTAAAAAAACTGGAACCCTTTGCCGATGATGCATCATTTCGAGAACGCTGGTACGCTATCAAGCAATCTGCAAAACAGAGTTTGATTGATTTTAAAAAAAACAAAAATGATGCAATATCACATTTAAGTGTGGAGGCTATATTTGATGTCCAGGTTAAACGGATACACGAATATAAACGTCAGTTTTTAAATATTTTGCATGTTATTCATCTTTATAACTGCCTTAAAAAAGGTGATACTAACGACCGGGTAGCGCGTTGTGTATTGATCGGAGGTAAAGCGGCTCCTGGTTACCGAATGGCAAAGAAAATCATCAAATTGATCAATAATGTTGCCCAGGTTATTAATTCAGACCCCGCAGTTAATCATAAACTCACCGTATTGTTTTTAGAAGATTATCGTGTTTCAGCCATGGAAAAAATATGTTCCGGTGCTGACTTATCAGAACAAATATCGACCGCCGGTAAAGAGGCCTCAGGCACTGGCAACATGAAACTAATGATGAACGGTGCTATTACCATCGGTACTCTGGATGGTGCCAATATTGAAATTCGTGAAGAAGTGGGTGATGAAAACTTTTTCCTGTTTGGTTTAACAGAAGAACAAATTGAAGCAAAACGGGGGCATTATAATCCTGTTGCTATCATTGATCAGGATGAAGACTTACAACATGTTATGCATCTTTTGGAATCTGGACATTTTAATCAATTTGAGCCGGGGCTGTTCGATGACCTAATTAACTCAGTAAAAAGTCCCCATGACCCCTGGATGACGATTGCTGATTTTCGAAGTTATATTGATGCCCAACAACGTGTTGAAGCTGCTTATCGAAATAAAGATCATTGGGTCAAAATGAGTATTTTAAATTGTGCAAACAGTGGCAAGTTTTCGACCGACAGAACGATCAGTGAGTACAATCGGGAAATCTGGAAGTTAACTCCTCAACCCGTGGGACATCGATAGTGCGTGAATAAGAGTTCTTTGCATCGGTCATCAGGAGCGAATAATGGATAATAGTAAAATAGGGCAACACATATCTGCACAATTTAATAAAGAACTGGTGGATATACACAATAAAGTATTAGCTATGGGTGGTTTGGTCGAGAGGCAACTTGAGCTGGCTATGCTGGCCGTTGTGACAGGGAATATGGAGCAGGGGGAGCGGGTTATGAAGCGGGATTATAAGATTAGTGAGCTGGAAAAGTCTATATATCAGGAATGTATGACTATTTTGGCGTTAAGACAGCCTAGAGCCTTTGATCTAAGGTTTTTGATTGGCGCCATCAAAGTTATACATGAACTTGAAAGAATAGGCAACAAGGCTGAACGTATTGCTGAAAAGGCGATAAAACTAGCACGCTTCAACAGCTTACGTTCTCATTATGAATTAGAGAATATGGCTGAACTGGTGAGAGGGATGCTACATGATACCTTACACAGCTTAGCTAGAGTAGCCTTAGCAGATGTATCTACAATTACCGAACGTGATCAAAAGGTTGACAGGGAATACGATAGTATTCTCAGGCAGTTGGTTTTACGAATGATGGAAGATCCAAGAAATATCACCCTATCTTTAGAATTGCTTGAGATAATTCGTGCATTGGAAAGAGTCGGTGATCATACCTGTTATATCGCAGAGCATTTAGTTTATATGATTAAAGGTGAAGATTTACGCAAAGCAAAATTGGGCATCCTTCATTTACCGGTTTACACTTTATGCAATTCCTGGCTTTATAAAGTCATGAAAACGGGTTTCTTTCGATGTACAAATGAACACAAACCTTCAGTTCATTGTACAATGAAGGTTTATATCCATGCCAT
>CAIMEB010000215.1 GCA_903839855.1 uncultured Methylococcaceae bacterium | reverse complement strand
TCAGTTTGGCGGTGCAGCCATGAATGAAATCACGAGCAAAACACAGATTGTGCTAAAAGACCTTGGCGCATTGAAAGCAGACGGTAATCTTTGGCTAACGTTGCCGGATGATGTTGAAAAGGACATCACACCGTATGTCGCTGGCAATGACTTTTATACGTTTAATGTCAGCGGGCAGGAATACCTATCTCACTTTGAGGTGTTTGTGCGTCAGCCATTTCCAGAGTATTATTCAGGCTATAATCCTTATACACCTGAAAATCCCCCGCCGATTGGCTACCCTATCTACGATTTAGATATTTTGGATGCTGGTCATGCTTGGTGGAAATTAGATAATGATGCTCCGACTAATATCATCAATCAATTTACAGCAACAAATTCTTATCGGTGGTTAAATCAAACCGCCGGTTATGGGCCAGATAGCACTGCATCGCTTATTTCATACATACCGCCTATAAAACAAGGCCCCGGCCATGTTTATGCTGGCGATGATTCTCAAACTGTTCACAGAACTTATCAGATCGGGTTTCAAAATCTCGGTTTGATTGAAGGACTAAATCAAACCGAAAGCCTTAGTGCAAATCCAGGAACCTGGAACTCTGACACAAATAGTTGTATTCAAGAAACCATTAAAACAGGAAATGCAGCAGGCTATAACCTTCCAACACAATATTATTACCCTGAAACTTTTGGACACAATTTGCCACCCAGCGACCCTTAACAACTACAACTTTATGAAAATGCGACATCTCTTGCTTAATTTAAGTTTATTCTTTTTATCTGGAAACCTCTTTGGTCAGACAAATCAGGCAGGCAAACTAATCTTCCCTTTCTTGGATAGTGAAAGTCAAAGCAATATAGCCATCACTGTGTCGGATGTTTTTGGCAGCGGGCAGCCGTGTCCAGCGGCTTATACTAATGCTCTTTCAAATAAAAATCTTTTCACGCTGGAGGAGCAAAAACTCATTGAGACCGCACTTGCAACATACACAAAAATAACAACCAATTCTGGACCTATTGGCACGGAATTGATCAGTTTGTATAAAACAAATATAATCAATAATATAAACGGAACGGTGAGAAGTGAGCAGTTGGTTGGGCGGTATCAATACACTAATTCAGATGCGGTGGAAGAAATAGTGTTCGGATCAGGGACGTTATTTGTAAGGCATCTCAACAAATCCAATGATGGCTATAATGTGCATATCGGTCGTTTAGGCTCTGGCTCGTCATTTCGGTTTATGGAGGTGAAGCAAGGTTTGCTGAACGGTGTTCTTGTTGATTTTCGGGATAATCATCCGCAAGGGATGAATTGGGATTATCATCTTGCCAATTTCAGCAGTAACCATCTTGTAGAATACAGGCAATACACAAATGGGATGGTTTTTGGCAACTTTTACCTTTGGAATAAATTTGGCAATTTGCTTTTTCAGGCAAATTTCAAAGAGCCTTACGATTTTGAGAAGCACAGGATGCAACCTCAAATGCATTGAATGAAAGGATTTTTATCAAGGAGGTGGGGAGTCCGATTGTTTTCAGAGTTAATCCGAACCCAAAATCACACAACGGATCTAAATCACTCTCGGACTATCAAGCAGCCAAAACTTCAACATCCACCAATTTTAACCCTCTCCAAGCTTCCTGTTGTTTATTTTGAGAATCAGGCACATCACGACGTAGACCTAGACCATGCACATCTTTTACCAAATCTCGCATTATCTCTTTAAACATCGAGCGCTTGATTTGACCTAGACTACGTTGTTCAGAGAGTTGGCAAAAGATTCGATACGCTTCAGTTACGGTTAAACACGCACCTTCCCTCGGTTCTAACATCGTCTCTACCAAAACTCTCATCAGACGTTCAAACAATTCTGGGCCTTTAATGCGTTGATGCTGGGAGGTTGGGCTGAAGAAGGATGAATCACAAGCCAGAACACTTTTAGCCCTGTTCACGACTTGCTTAGCTACTTTATCGGATCTGAATTCCACGAACAAATTAAGGATATTCACGTCATTATTGAAAGATTTGGCAGCCTGAAT
>CAIMEB010000214.1 GCA_903839855.1 uncultured Methylococcaceae bacterium | reverse complement strand
TTTGACGATATAGAAAAGAATGGGCATAAACGTCGAGGTAAAACAGAAGAAGAATACGATCTAATCATGACCAATGGTGACGTAGTGGGTATTGTAGAAGTTAAATACAAAGCCCATGAGAACGACTTGGATAGATTAGATCGTAAAATGCAGAACTTTAAGAAGCTATTTCCGATCTACCAAAACTATAAACAATATGGCGCTATTGCTGCTTTCCATATTAATGACGATGCCAAGGAAGCCGCTTTAAGCCGGGGTTATTTTGTATTACAGCGCAGCGGTGATGTGGTACATACAGAGAGTGGTGAGCACTTAACGGTTCTTTAAAAGTTAAGCATCCTTAGATTCCAGATACCTAGCTAATGAATACTAATCTTTAAAAAGCATTAACTCATGACCCTCATTATTTAGGTAATGTGCTAACATATTGAAAAATTATCATTATTTGTAAGTCTATGACTGATCAAGAATTAAAAGACCTCGTTGCAAGCCTTGCCATTGATAGCAAAAATCTCCATGCTGCCCAAATGGAGACTAGAAAGCAAATTGAAGAAACTAGTGCTCAAATGAAGATAACGGATGAGCAAATGAAACGTAACGACAAAATGCTCACTGATAAACTAAACCGGATGGGCATTACTTTGGGGAATGTCACAAACAATCAAGGCGATGTTGCCGAAGAGTTTTTCTTTAATAGTTTAGCCAATGCCCCGCACTTAGGAAGTATTTACTTTGACGATATAGAAAAGAACGGGCATAAACGTCGAGGTAAAACAGAAGAAGAGTATGATTTAATCATGACCAATGGCGATGTCGTCGGTATTGTAGAAGTTAAATACAAAGCCCATGAAAACGACTTAGATAGATTAGATCGTAAAATGCATAACTTTAAGAAGCTGTTTCCGATCTACCAAAACTATAAACAATATGGTGCTATTGCGGCTTTTCATATTAATGACGATGCCAAAGAAGCCGCTTTAAGTCGCGGTTATTTTGTATTACAGCGTAGCGGTGATGTGGTGCATACCGAAAGCGGTAGTCACTTAACAGTTCTATGAAAGTTAGATATTCATAATCTATAGTTGCCTGGCATAAACTCATTTGCCTCAACTGCTAGCGAGATCAAATTAAATCCTAAAATTGCTTACATACTTTTAAAACATGTCCGTATTCTTGCTTAATTGGATGGTTAGCGTTATGCTTTTTACTATTTTCTGATCGATAAAATAATAAAGTGATCATTATGAATTCAGTAAAATTATCTAGCAAATTCCAATTGGCAATTCCCAAAGCTATTCGTGATGAATTAGATCTAAAGGCTGGTCAACAGTTTACCCTTATCACCAAAGGTAATACGATTGAACTGGTGCCGATTCGCTCATTAAAGGAAGCTAGAGGTAGCTTTAAAGATTGTGACCCTAATGACTACAGAGATCTCCAGGATAGAATCTAAAACAGAGTACGGCCATGTATTATCTTTAAATACCGGACTGGCACTTTATGCAGCAGACTTGGCTTTACAATATCAATTATCGTTCGCTGATGCCATTATTTATGCATCGGCTAGGCATAGTAATGTACCGCTAATAACAGCCGATGATCATTTCCAAGACTTACCAGAGGTGATTTTCTTTTCTAAAAAAGCAGCTCTTATAAAAACATGAACTCATTGCCTTATTATTTAGGTAATGTGCTAACATATTGAAAAAATATATTTATTTATAAGTCCATGACTGATCAAGAATTAAAAGACCTCGTTGCAAGCCTTGCCATTGATAGCAAAAATCTCCATGCTGCCCAAATGGAGACCAGTGAGCAAATGAAACGTAACGACAAAATGCTCACCGATAAATTAAATCGTATGGGCATTACTTTTGGAAATGTGACTAATAATCAAGGTGATGTTGCTGAAGAGTTTTTCTTTAATAGTTTAGCCAATGCCCCTCACTTAGGAAGTATTTATTTTGACGATATAGAAAAGAACGGGCATAAACGTCGAGGCAAAACAGAAGAAGAATATGACTTAATCATGACCAATGGTGACGTAGTGGGTATTGTAGAAGTTAAATATAAAGCCCATGAAAACGATTTGGATAGATTAGATCGTAAAATGCAAAACTTTAAGAAGCTTTTCCCTATCTATCAAAATTATAAACAATATGGTGCTATTGCGGCTTTTCATATTAATGATGATGCCAAGGAAGCCGCTTTAAGTCGCGGTTATTTTGTATTACAGCGCAGCGGTGATTTAGTACATACCGAAAGTGGTGATCATTTAACAGTTTTGTGAAAGTTAAGTATCCATAGATGATAAATGTCTTGCTTATGGAGGAGTACTCAACTTATTAAAAACTATGAACTCATAACCCTAATACTTAGGTAATGTGCTAACATATTGAAAAAATATAATTATTTCTAAGCCCATGACTGATCAAGAATTAAAAGACCTCGTTGCAAGCCTTGCTGTTGATAGCAAAAATCTCCATGCCGCCCAAATGGAGACTAGAGAGCAAATGAAGCTTACTGATGAAAAGATTAAAGAAACTAGTGCCCAAATGAAACTAACGGATGAGCAAATCAAAGAAACTACTGCTCAAATGAAGCTAACGGATGAGCAAATGAAGCGCAATGACAAAATGCTCACTGATAAATTAAACAGGATGGGTATTACTTTAGGAAATGTCACAAACAATCAAGGTGATGTTGCTGAAGAGTTCTTCTTTAATAGTTTAGCGAATGCCCCTCACTTAGGAAGTATTTATTTTGACGATATAGAAAAGAATGGGCATAAACGTCGAGGTAAAACAGAAGAAG
>CAIMEB010000213.1 GCA_903839855.1 uncultured Methylococcaceae bacterium | reverse complement strand
TAATGGCATGGATATAAACCTTCATTGTACAATGAACTGAAGGTTTGTGTTCATTTGTACATCGAAAGAAACCCGTTTTCATGACTTTATAAAGCCAGGAATTGCATAAAGTGTAAACCGGTAAATGAAGGATGCCAAATTTTCTCGCCATTTATTAATCCGTTTCCTGATTCTCTTAATTTTTTTTCTAATTCATTTGCCCTATCTACGCAGGTTTCAATCAAGGACAGTTTCTTTCGGAATTTCTTGTGATCGCCATTGTTATCTGTCATTTTGATTATCCTCGCTTTCAATAATGCCACCGGCATGCAACCCGTCAGGTTCCAGACTATAGGGCTTGGTTTGCAATAACTCTACGATTACTGGATCGTGGGTCACCAAAACCACAGTTTTTCCTTCATCGTGCAACCGGGCGATGACTTCACCCACGATTTCTTTACGGTTCCGGTCGATATTGGCGGTGATTTCGTCCAAAAGAAAAATGGGGCGTTCAGTGGCCAAGCCACGAGCAAGTCCGACACGCTGCTGTTCTCCTCCCGATAGGCGTCGCGGAAATCGATCCGTCGCCTGCATCAAGTCTAAAATCTCCAGGTATCCACTTGCTTTCCGGCGAGCCTCCGATTTGGACTCCTTGAATAAGAGATGCCTGACCAAGGCGATGTTATCCAGAGCGGAAAGATGTTCCCAAAGAGAAGGTTGTTGGGGGATAAGCACTAAATCTGAGCTTGGAATTCCGGCGATGACAGGCCGACCGCATACTTCAATCTTCCCATCAAACGGAATCAGCCCAGCAATGATGCGTAGCAGAGTGGTCTTGCCTGAGCCAGATGGCCCTGTCACAACTAGCAACTGTCCAATATCTACATCGAACGTGAGATTCTCAAACAATACCCTTTCGCCGAAACGTTTGGTCACAGAGCGAATATGTATGGCGTGTTTAATCCTGTCCAAAACGCATCTCCAAGCGCCGTTCGACCGTTTGAATAGCGAATGATAAAGGCATAATGGTCAGAAGGTACAGAACGGCCAGGATGGTATAGAACTCCAGTGGCCTATAAGTCTCTTGAATGAGAAAAGTAGTTGCGTGAAACACATCATCAACCGCAATAAAGGACGCCAGCGATGTTAGCTTGAGAGTGTTGACTGCTTGACCTAGAGTTGGGGCCAAAGTCCGCCATAGCGCCTGGGGAATGACGATGTAACGTGCGATTTGGTAGCGCGAGAACCCGAGTGTACTGGCGACTTCTAACTGCCCTAGGGGGATGGCTTCCAAGCCAGCACGGAATATCTCAGCTTGCAAGGCGGCAAAGTTCAAACCCAGTCCCATTACCGCAACCACAAATGGGGTAAGCCGCACATCGCTGCCAAGCAGAATTGGCAAACAGTAGAAAAGCCAGACCAAAACTACAAGAACGGGCAAATCCCGAAACACTTCAATAAAAGCCTTGGATAGCCAAACAACGATTTTAAGCTTAGATTTACGCAAGAATGCGAGTGGAATAGACAATAGCAGACCGAGTGATATTGAAGCCAAGCTTAGAGCTAAGGTAATGCCGATGCCTTGCAAAAGCACTTGCCAATTCCGCCAGACTGAAGTGAAGTCCCAGGCGTATTCCACTAGCAAACCTCCCTGCCAATCCATATTAGAGGCCGACTCAAATTGCGGTAACTGCACCTGACCATGTGCTTAATGCTTGGCGGCATGAAGGATAGGCGTGTCGTAGAGCAATTGAATCGGGTATTTGCGCTGAATTTCTTCAAGACGACCTGTTGCTTTTAGATAAGTAATGGATGACTCAAGAAAGGCTCGTAAGGACTGGTCTTCATGCCGAGTGGCCCATGCCAGCGGCAACATTTCTAGTTGTTTCTCTCCAATAAAAACGGCTTTGGTTTCTGGGTGTGCATCGACAAACTGTGTAACTGTAACAGTATTCATAAAACCAATATCAGCTTGGCCAGCCGAGACAGCCGCCAAAGGAGCCGTCAAATCGCCACCCGATAAGCTGAGTAATTGAATCTTGGGATAACGACGCTTGAAATACTCATCCATGGCCTGCCCCTGGAGTACCGCGACCTTCATCCCGCGATCAGCAATATCCTGCACTGAAGCCGGTGGCTTGACTTTTTTACGAATCACCGCACTGTTGCCCACATAGGCAACCGGCTGCGTAAATGCCACCGGCACTGAACGGGGGATCGTTATGAAGGTTGGGCCGACAGAAAAATCGTACTGTCCCGATTGCAATCCCGCTGCGAAATTAGCCAATGTAGTTTCATTCCAAGCCACCTTCACTTTCAGCAAATCTGCCATGTGGTTAATCATGTCAGGAAAAATCCCTGTCAACACGCCTGTTTCGGCGTTCTTAATCACGGCTGGATTCCAGGCGACATAGGCGACCCGCATCTCACCTCGTGCCATCATCGCACCCAACGTTGTTGATGAGGCCACAGGGGCTAACGAAGGTACGGGGCCAGCAGAATCTGTGGCCTTATCGCCCTTATTACATCCGAACAAGGCACTTGCTGCCATCAATATTAACAATAACGCTAAGCACTTCATTATCAGCTTCACGGTGATTTCCTGAATTCGTTTTGGTTTACTAAGTTTACTCCACCGTGGGTAGTTTTGACTAAAACTCCGATAGGTTAATTTCTGGTTAAAAAGTAGTCGGGCATGCTTTTTATGCCTGACATTCCCACGCTTGAACACGGCATGACCCTAGAATTTGCCAAAATACGTGTATTCATGTATTACCCCCTATTAGGACACAGCGATTTGAAGACAAAATTGATTAATACGCATACCGAACAGAGCGTTACGATCAAGTAGGCCAGTAGGCCAAAAGCCACTGGATTTTGATTCAGAATGAAACTGAATACAAATCACAGCCAGCTTTTGGCACAACCTTGCCATTCATGTACGACAATCTTACCACCAACTTATCTGATTAGCCAAAATATTACAACAAATCCTATAGCAAACTTTGGGCATCCTTCATTTACCGGTTTACACTTTATGCAATTCCTGGCTTTATAAAGTCATGAAAACGGGTTTCTTTCGATGTACAAATGAACACAAACC
>CAIMEB010000212.1 GCA_903839855.1 uncultured Methylococcaceae bacterium | reverse complement strand
CTCTTTACCGTGCGTTCTACTTGCAAGACAAGTGATACAATCTGGGGTGCGAGCCAGTCCAAGTGAGTCAGGTTAGGTATCGGGGTCGATCCCACCATTCGTTAAACGACCTCTACCCCAACTTCTTCCACTTTATTAGAGTAGAATTTTACCCATTTAATTCATTCGGCTTTCATGGTCGGGGGCGAGTGGTTGTCAATCATGATGGGTTAGGTGGTAAAGTCCAAATACTATGCAGATGTTCCGGTAAAACCACCATCGCATCAATCTGAAACGGTTTTGCCTCGCGTATTTTACGAAAAGCCGAACGCAACAAATCTATAGATTCGACGAGTTGACTAGAACTTCGCGACTGCAAAGTAACCGTGAAAAAATACGTACCACCAGAAACAAAATTACGCCGGTAATTAACCATTACTCAAACCTATTGGAAACCATGCGTAAAATACAAAACGTAACATGTTAAATATTAAACATAAAATGTAGCCTCGATGCAGCGCAGCGTAATCGAGGATAATCAAACCATCATACATGATAAAACCTCGATTCCGCGTTGCTTCATCGAGGCTACTCGCTTTCATTGCCATGAAACTAGGTCAAGAAAATCCCACTCAAATAAATGCATTACCCTATGAGCTAAATACATTAAATAACTTCATTTTGTTACTCATTTTCAACAAATTCATTAAGTGGGGGAAAGTAAAATCTCCATGTAAAATAAAAGTCAAAGCCTGAGTTTAAGAGAGAAGCAAGAAGAGCGTATATTGCTTTATCAGAATACGAAGAAAAAATCATATAGCTCATAATAACTTGAAAAATCAAATTATTTATAATCCAAACCAACATCGGAAACACAGTATTTAGATTTCCGATTAACGGTTCATCATAGGATCGAGAATTAGTAACTCTAACCATTATTTGAGCTAATAACCAAACTGTATTTGCCATCAAGAGGACAATAAAAAAGATAATATAATGAAGTGGGTCTGCAATTACTAACGCCATAAGATAAAAAATAATGCCGTGCGTCAAAAGCAATAAAATATCAAAAAACCTTTTTCTGCCGCTATATTTCTTAATTTCAGATTCAAGCCCCTTCCTAAATAGTGTTTCTTCGTAAGATAAATCCAAAAATCTACTATCTCCGAAATAAAACCTTATAAACACAAAAACAAACGAAATAAGTACTAATGAATTTGTTGTTAAAAACATATTCACGAGACTAAACAAATTGTTTACATTCTCTGGGTGAAGAAGGGATGAATATTTCTCTATTGCTTTAACTATTGACTCCCCCATGATAATGAGCCACAGCCACTTTAATGATTCATGTGAGTTTTTCAGAATAGCCCTAACAAGAGCAGTACCTTTTAGAGTTTCATTATCTTGATCAGTCATAAAAGAACCTAATTATTTATTAAATTAACAATAATTGCTTATAACATCCGACTGTATTGAATCGATTATGAGTTACAAATCTTTCGGTGACAACACCTCTGAACGGACAAGCACAGCCAATCGTTTATATCCAAATTAAATTTAGTTGAAGGGATCCCAGTCATTTTCATCGATGACTGGTGAGATAATGTCGCCTAAAATCTTAATCTTTCCTGCTAATTCAGCCGGTGGTTTTCTGTGAACTCTCTTTGTAACAGGCGTATTTTCTTCGTTAAACAATAAAATCAACTCAACAGTTTGATTCGGCATAAAGGCCGGCAAGCCTTCAAGCTTTCCTTCCGAATTAGTTTTTAAAAGCAGTTTTTGTGCTTGCATAATAATTCTCTAGTTATGTTTTCGTTTTACGCAGCTTCTTGTATATCTATTTTACCGGTGCCGCGCATATTAAGTCTGTGCTCCATCTAAGCCAACATTTGAAATCAACGGGAAATTTTCGGGATGCTTAATTGAATCAATATGTAAATCAACATCGAGTTCAGGCCAATAGAGATGATGCGGTAAAGGTCTTTCCACACAAAAAAGTTGCTCGACAGGCGCTTTACGAAACCAGGGAAAGTCTAAGAACGAAACAAATAGTTCAGTTTCTTCATCAAGTAAGTACCTATGTAAAATTAATTTAACTTTTAAGAAAAGTCTACGGTGAAAGATAGTCCAATATTAGCAAGCACATCAAATAATTCTCTTTTGAGATCAGCAAAAGACTTATAAGCGTCAAAAGGCAACCAGTCATAT
>CAIMEB010000211.1 GCA_903839855.1 uncultured Methylococcaceae bacterium | reverse complement strand
CAAAAATTATAGATAAATATGGATCGACAGAAACATCGGTTCATGCGTAACGAATAGGGGACAGCGCCATTCAGCTGGAAGATAAACAGAACTCTATCTTAAACTAAGGCATTATTTGTCTGGACAATGGGGTCCACTTTATACATAGCCTCACCTCTCAGAAAATATTCTGGTGCCGCAGGTAATGCATTGTTTCCATAAACTGCATCATTATTAAAATTAAAGTGGTTAATCGTATAGGTTAACAAGGGCTTGATGGTATGGACTCCTTTTCCATCCAGCGCAAAACTTGCACCGAGTAAACCTTCAACACCTGCATGAATAGTATTATTAAAGTTAGCCGCTATTGGCGAACCACTGGCCGGTGTCACTGATAGGATCTCATTATTAAGCCATGAATAATAAAGGGCCAAATCCCAATTAACGCTATTTAAATCTCCTATTTTTTCTAGCCCACGAGTTCCAATTTCAACCGAGGTTCCTTCCATCGCTTTTAAGTTTGTCGTACCCGAATCGGCAGTAATATTATCTGCAATATTATAATTAGTTGGTGGCGCATATAACCGACTGACATTACCGTATAAACTGGATGATTTAGTCACGTTATACATTAACCCTAAACTGGGGTTAAATCCCTGATAATCGTTACTGGGGTGACCACCCTGAGGATAAAAATTATGAATATTATAAATAGCAGGCGCATAAGCAAAGAGTGGTTGTGCATCTTGAGGAATCGACAACCTTGTATTATTAACTTCACGATGCGCAAATATACCTTGTACAGCCGGTGTTAAGGTCCATTTATCGGTTAGATGCCAATGGTCTTGAGCAAAAAATTCAATATTATCAGCTTGCTTGATAATTTTATTCGTCATGGCACCTCGATAGCCGGCATTATTGGTGTAATTTCCTCCGTTATCTGAGTTTGTGCCATAGTTCAAACCTAATAATAATTCATGACTATCCAAGCGCAAGTTATAACGAGCTGTTGTTCCCCAGTCTTGTTGAGTGGTGTCTACCAACATACTAAACATATCATTTAAGCCACCATTGGCATTGGGTAACAGCACTTTATCAACAATCGGATGATAAAGATGCTGATTTTCATAAGAAAATCCAACCTCAAGAGAGCTTTTATTATTAATAGTCCAACTGGTTTTATTGGCAACACGCTCTGTTTCAGTATTGATTTGATAATTGCCACCAAGCGCTTGTGAACTAGCCTGATAGGGGGCTGCAGCGAATTGTGCTCGAGTCAACTGTCCCGGTAACTGCTGATTATTTCTGATATAGCTCACAAAAGTGCGGTTTACAACTGAATCAGAAATTTGCCATCCAAAATTACCATACACGCCCAATCGGTCTTGCTTGTTATACTTCACGCGGGCATAGATGCGGATTTTGTAAAAAGCTGAAACTTTGGATTCAAAAGCGTTTTCACCTGATCCTTATAAGTCGATTTCACCTTGTTGAGACAATCGTCAATAGCTTCCTTAAATTCAGAAAATGT
>CAIMEB010000210.1 GCA_903839855.1 uncultured Methylococcaceae bacterium | reverse complement strand
TTGGCAAAATGGAGCTAAAATTAACGCACAGGTATTCTTGTCAAACGGAAATAGCTTTCAGGCTATATCAAACACCGACATAGGCTATTTGGATAGCAGAACAAAAGATTGGGTAATGGATGTAAATGGAGATGGCAGAATAGATATAGTGCGCATTTGGCAAAATGGAGCTAAAAGTGATGCAGCGATTTTTCCTGCACATTGCATTACCGATAGTTTGGTAACGATGATAACTGATGGAACAGGAATAAATATTGTAATTAAATATAACCCTTTAACGTTCGGAAAAACAGTATACTTTAAGGATGGTAACTCAACCTACCCCTACTTAGACTTCCAATCCCCACTCTACGTCGTCTCAAACACCCAAACCAGCGACGGCATCGGCGGCGACTACACCACCAACTACACCTACGCCGGCGCCAAACTCCATCTAACTGGCGGTGGCTTCTTAGGGTTCCGACAAGTGGCCGCAAACGATCCGCAAACCGGCATCACCACGACCACCACCTATAGCCAGACCTACCCTTATCAAGGCTTGGCACAAACCATGGAAAAGCGCACTGCTAGCGGCGTTTTACTGAACAGTGTGCAGAATACTTGGCAGAATACCGTTATCAATGGAATCTATCACCGTAATGATTTAATCCAGACCGTCGAACAAAATGGGGACTTAAACGGGGCGGCGTTGCCAAGGACGAAAACCAATACGACCTTTGATGCCTATGGTAATCCCACCCAAATTACCGTCGCTACTGACGACAGCTACACCAGTGCCGGGCCGGTCAGTCCTTATGGCAATGTCAAAACCACGACCAATACCTACACCAACGATACAAGCAACTGGCTGCTGGGTCGTTTGACCCGCGCCACCGTTACTAGCACATTGCCAACCGGAGCCACAGCAACGCGCACTTCTGCTTTCGCCTATCAAAGCGGCACCGGCTTACTGACTCAAGAAACCATCGAACCGGACAATGCCAGCCTGAAACTGATCACCGACTATACCTTGGATGGATTCGGTAATCGCATTGCCACAAAACTGAGCGGTATCGATATTACCACCCGAACCAGTAGCACCACTTACGATAGCCAAGGCCGCTTTGCCATTGCCAGCACCAATGCCTTGGGACATCAAGAGACCCGCAGCTTTGATCCGGGCTTTGGTAATCTCCTATCGCTCAAAGGCCCCAACGGCATGACGACTGTTTGGAATTATGATGATTTTGGGCGCAACATCCAAGAAAAAAGAGCGGACGGTACTGTCAGTAGTGTTGCTTTCGCTTTTTGTAGCAGCACATGCCCTGCCAACGCCGTCTATTACAAGACATCTACCGCCAGTGGTGCGCCCACCCGTACGGTGTATTTTGATAGCTTGAACCGTGAACTTAGAACAGAAACTGCGGGCTTTGATGGTCGGTTAGCGACTGTAGACAAAGTGTATGACGGCTTAGGGCGGCTTACCAACAGCTCACACCCGTATTATCCAGGCGCGGCTATTGTTTGGACACAGTTGCAATACGATTTATTAGGGCGTGTCAGTCGCGTGACTGAAGCCGATGGCGGCATCACGGATACGAGTTATGACGGCTTGACCACCCGTGTTACTAACGCGATTAATCACACCACCCAGCAAACTAAAAATGGCCTGGGGCAAGTAGTGAAAACTGTCGATGCACGCGGTAATGCCATGCAGTTTAGTTTTGACCCGTTTGGTAATCCCGTTCAGACCAGTGATCCTAACGGTAATACCGTTACTCTGAGTTACGACAAACGTGGCCGTAAAATCGCTATGACCGATCCCGATATGGGCAGTTGGACGTACAGTTATGATGTGTTGGGGCAAATGCTGAGTCAACAAGATGCCAAAGGACAAATCAGCACGGTCAGTTATGACCTGCTGGGGCGAATGGTGAAACGAATAGAACCTGACTTAACCAGCGTATGGACATGGGATACCGCAGTGAAAGGCCTGGGTAAATTAGCCAGCGAGTCCAGTAGTAACGGTTTTATGCGAAGTTATGCTTATGATAACTATGGACGACTGGCACAAACGAATACCAAAATAGGCTCCGATTCTTTCGCTCAAACCAGCTTGTATGACAGCTTGGGTAGGCTGTCACAATTCACTCAACCTACTGGCTTCGCAGTGGTTAATGTGTATAACAGCAATGGCTATCTTGCTGAAGTCCGGGATGCCGCCAATCAAAACCTGTTCTGGCAAGCGCAGGCTATGGATGCGGAGGGACATATCACCCTGGAACTCTTGGGCAACCAACTTTACACACAGCACAATTATGACAACATGGGACGACCCCGTCATATTTCGACGGGTAAGTTGGGTATTGTTCAGGATGTGCAGGACTTGTATTTGACACATGATGCAGTGGGTAATTTAATTACCCGTGCTGATTACAGCAATCAACAGAGTGATTCTTTCGCTTACGATGAACTAGACAGAGTCATTACCGATATTCGCCCTAATGTCAAAATGCTGAATTACCAATATGATGAAATCGGCAACATAACCTTTAAAACCGGCGTAGGCGCTTATAGCTACGGTGCAAAACCTCATGCTGTTAATAAAATAACCGGGAATTACAACACCGCTTTGCAATACGATGCCAATGGCAATCAAACCAGGGGTATCGGCAATCGCACTGCAACATACACGTCATGGAATATGCCTGCCAAAATGGTCTATGGCATTAATACCGTATCGTTTGATTACGACAGCAATCATGAACGTTTTCGTCAAATAGATTCCAGCGGAACCACGCTGTTTCTCAATCCGCGCCAAGACTTGGGCGGGCATTTTGAGCAAATCAGTAATGCCAGTGGCAAACGCTATCGTCATACCGTGTATGCAGCCGGCAAGGCGATTGCAGAAGTCGTGACTGACAACAAGGGTTACAAACAAACGAATTATTTCCATACTGATCATCTGGGTTCTATTAATGCCATAACCAATGATAACGCGGCCATATTAGCGCGTTTTGCTTTTGACCCCTTCGGCAATCGCACCACCCTTTATGGCTTTAGCACTATTAGCGACCATGGCTTTACCGGACATGAACATTTGCCCGATGTAGGCTTAATCAACATGAACGGGCGGATTTATGATCCCGTTACAGCACGGTTTTTAAGTGCTGATCCCTCTATTCAGTCACCGGGTAATTTACAAAGCTATAACCGTTATAGTTATGTCATGAATAATCCTTTGGCTTATACCGACCCGAGTGGCTATTCGTGGTTTAGTCATTTTATGCACAGTACGCTGGGAAAAATCATTACGGCTGCCGCTGTTGTCGTGGCAAGTGTGGTGACTTATGGTGCCGCGACTTCGGTGATGGCATCGTTTGGTACCTCTATATTTGGCACCACCGCAACTGTTGCGGGCGCAACCACGTTTACTGCGAGCACCTTTGGCGGTGTAATGGCCGGTGCTACGGCAGGATTTGCAGGAGGCTTTACGGGTGGGTTTCTGGGGAGTGGTGGAAATTTGAATGTGGGGTTACAAAGCGGAGCTTATGGTGCGCTTGCTGGTGGTATAGGATTTGGACTATCAGGGAATGGCATCTTGGGACAAATGGTTGGTAGTGGCGTCAACGGTTATATACAAAAGGGTAACATGAATGGATTCCTTCGGGGATTTGCAGCTGGAGCAATACCATTAGATTTAGGTTTTACAGAACCATATCTTAATAGTCCCTATTCAAATACTTTTATTGGTATTGCACGTGATGGTATTCGTGGCTCAATAATAGGTGGTAAAGATGCTATATTGAGAGGAATAGAAACTGGGCAAATTAATAATGCGATTGGTCACTTAATAGGAAATACTTTAGGAAAATATAAGAGCTTTGAAAAGGGTGTTTTCATTTACGAAAAAGCCGATGGGGGCGGCATTACTTTTGGCAATGTTGTCACCGGAGGAAAAGCATTTTTACAAGATCCGGTTAATTTGCTTCATGAACGTGATCATTTTGAAAATCAGTTCGAGAAAGGAATTGGAGCTTTATATTCTCCAGTACATCTTCTGGATTTGACTGTAGGCAATATCGGTACGCAGCTTGGTTTTAAATGTGGAGGGTATCTCTTTGAGGAACATATTCAGAAATATTCTTATTCATCGATGGGTCAACCGTGTTCACAATAACTACAGTATTTAGAAAGATAATATTAATCATAATTTTAATGGGCTGTTATGGATTTTCTCCCTATACAACGGTGACTGTTACCATTAAAGGTGTTAGTGATGGCACTAACGCATTAAGCACGATTAAGCGTATGTTTGAAGATATTGGCTACAGCGAATCTACAGTTGCGGATCCGTCTCCTACTAGACTGGGGTTTCGTTCAGAGACTCTAAAAGGAGTATTTGTAATCGTTGAGTTTGATTCTGAAAAAAATGAACTTGAAATGTATTTCTCGCAATATGCAGAACGACTTACAGACGATGCTGAACAGCAGCTTAAAGCGGTCTCTAAAAAACTAAAGTTGCTTTTTAATAACTGATATTAATAATGCTACCGCAAATATAAAACATAAATATCCTAGAGTTGAGCAAACCTCGTTTCTTGGTGTGGTCAACAAAGGAAAAGGTTTGAATAACTAGGGTCTGAGTTGGGACGCTTAAATCCCTAACCTGAGCGACGGAATAGCGGTGTTTTATGCTACTCTGTGATAAACCTATATCATGACAATATGTAGGTTAATTAATATTATATTTCTTAGCATCATCTCAGGTGATATCTCAGGAAAAGAATTCATGTCTTTTGCTTTCCAACTGAAAGCGATAATAAAAAGGTTTGAAGCGTTTGCTTTCGGAACGAAAGCAATAGTAAAACGGTTGAGAGCGTTTGCTTTCGGAGCAAAAGCAATAGTAAAAGAGTTGAGAGCATTTGCTTTCGGAACGAAGGCAATAGTAAAAGAGTTGAGAGCGTTTGCTTTCGGAGCAAAAGCAATAGTAAAACGGTTCAAAGCGTTTGCTTTAAAGCCGCAAGCAAGAGTAAAAAGGTCGGAGGCAATCGCTTTCAAACCGGAAGCAACAGTACACTATGAAGCGGGATAGGGTATGTTACCCCGACTAGCGACTCGCAAGATCCCGTCCAGCTAGGAAATAAATGGGCTTATCTGGTTACTTTTAAAGAGGGTAATTTAAAAACGCTTTGGGAAGAAGTGCTGATCTTAAAGCCCCTCCAAGCCAATAACCGGCATACAGAAATAACCTATTCCTCAACGGGTGATAAAAAAACCGAACAGATTTTTTGTTGGGTAGATCAAATTGATTACAAGGAGCATTCGGTTAACTGGCAGGAATGCTGCGAAACCGTCACTACGACTCAAAAAAAATGCGGAGGGTAGCTTGGTCGTAATAAAAATAGAGAAAAAACACTTCGAAATAGGGGATAACGGTGGTGACTTGAGTTTGTTGCAGCATGGTTTCAGAAAGCCATACTCGATAAGGTGTGATATTGTGATATCTTGTTGCCACGGTAAATTCTTTCGACCGTTTACGTCAAACCAATTGAGAATATTTTGCTGGAAATTCGATGGTGTCATAATGAGTGCCTGATGAGTTAGGGAGGAAGCTAAAGCGATTTTTAGTAATATCCGCTATGCCTTCTTTTATTAAGCGCAGGAATGAAAAGCATAGGAATACAAATTAGGTTTAATCATCTACTATTATCGAATATCATGTGGTTCTGGAACTAGACAAATTCTAGAATTTATCTGTAATTTATAATAAAAATTATCTGGGAGGGGTAAGAAATGGCGTTTATCGCAATATTATCTGCAATTGCGGTTGTTGTATGGTTTAAATATGAATAAAATCAATAAAACTGCGCCCTGTCCTTCACTCGACCACTAATGCGTTGTTGACCATTTAAATGTGGCAAACCCAGCATGGGTCATTGTGGTAAGCTTTACAGTTATCTCATCCAGCTTTAACGCTGTTGAATGACTGTATTTATTTTTGACAGTCGCATTATAAATATGTTATAATAGCTCGCAATTAATTGGTTTTTACTGTTAAATTGTCAAAGAATTGCAAGATTTTTTCAATGGCACTGCATTTTGAAAACCTCATGATCCCAACAGTATTACTTGGAGACCAATTATGAAAACAATCAAATACTTGCTGGCTGTACCGGTAATTCTATTAGCCAGCCAAAGCAAAGCAAAGCAATGCTTTTGCTGTCGCGTCAGCCACTAACATCCCCTACGCAAACGTAGGTGTCGCTACACTTTTACTGCTGCCAATACTGGCACTGTAAACGCCTTTTTTGCCGGCACAACTGCTAGTTATAATGAAATATTAGGCTTGGAAATCAACGGTGTAAACACTAACAAATGGGGCTTGGAAAACAAGCAGACCACCATCGGCACAGGAATGAGCTGGAATGTACATGCAGGTGACAAACTGACCTTTGTTAACTATGTTTGGGGCTGGAACACTCCGCAATATGACAGCAAAGGTAATCCCACTAACGGTAGTTACACTTTATCATCCAATATAGCCCAGAACTCCGATACCAACCAACATGTTTTTTCTACACCGCTGAACGGTGCCACTTTCAATACAGTGACCAACCAAGGTTATGTTGAAAATCTTTCAGCATTGGTTAGTCAGTTGCCGAGTGCAGCTACAACACCGATTAACGGCACGGCACCAGTGTTTGTCTCTTTTGAAGACCAGACCAGTACGCATGGCAAAACAGCGGGGTCGGATTACAACTACAATGACCTAGATTTTGTTTTTACCAATGTTAGCGTACAAAGCTATCCTTCTGCACCTGAAATTGATGCCAATCTTGCAGGGTTGGCCTTGGGTTTGCTGTCCGGTGTGTTGCTGATGATGCTTGAGCGTCGCCGCTCGTACTTAACGGAAGTAACTAACATTTGAAGTCATTGTTTTCGAGGCTGACCGCTAGGTAGTTGAAAATCCCTTAATCACCCATATAAAAGTTCACGCACTATTCATGCCGTCATGTCGTGGAAAGTGCGGCACTTCTTAGTGCCAATGCAGATGTACCAAATATCTTGTCAGCCCACTCGTCTACAGCCGATGTCTTTACGTTGTTCATTGCTTGTAACACTAAATCGGCAGTAATCTCCGTTACTAACAACGGGAGCAATAAAATCATCTTACCCAACTCGTGCAGACAACTGGTAAGTAGTTGAAAATACACGACCTAAGCTAAAATAATAAAGGTGATTTTATGTGTTTCAGCCAAAGCACTATCATAGGTTTAAATTCTTACAACTGGGACGGTGACAAAATTGATTTTGATCCTATCGTCCCCTCGCACCGTGCTATTGTCGGTAAATCCTTTAAAACTACTTATCAGCTAGATGTACGAGAATTTTTAACGGGTGATAATAACGCAGTAATGCGTAAGACTATTGAAGAAGATGTCCAGCGTTTTGGATTGAACGTTGGTGCGGATAGGAGGCTTTTTTTCAAAACGCGGTGATGGTGGGTTTGATTATAGAGCTTCATTAATTTCCCAATTTGTTGGTCACACTATTCAATATCGTACTCGAAAACATAATGATCCCTGGCGATTTCCAGAACAAACGTTGTTTGAAAACCGTTTACCACTGGCAGAGTTTTACATTACTAACGTTATTGATAATCATGATAATAACAATCCAATTGAATTTTTGGGTGACACTATTTTTGTTAATGGTAGACCTTGACCACACCATAAGGTAACACAAAAAGTCTACCGGCTTAGGTTGCTCAATGGTTCTAATGCTCGAACTTATGCACTGGCTTTAATCAACCCCAGTCCTTGGACAACAACCGAAAATATCGATAAACCCACTAAATTTTGGTACAGTGATTGTTTAACAGTGATAGGTAATGAGGCCGGTTTGTATGCGACTAGTCGAACTCTGGGCGAGCAAGAATATCTCCTGATTGCCCCTGGTGAACGCTTGGATGTGTTGTTAGATTTGACACGAATTTGTTCGCAAAGCAATTGGCAGTTAATCAGGCAGAATTTAAAAGTGAGCTTGATAAGTTGCTATTAGTATACGATACAGAGGATACGGTTAAAAATCCAGAGTTTGTTTATTCGAATGAAAAGCTCCAGTTACCCGACGGGAAAGTAGTATTGCTAGTGTATTTTCCTGAGGGTTATCACGGCAAATATCCCTATCACTGTCATTTAGTTGAACATGAAGATATGGGGATGATGTTGCACTTTGAGGTTTAGCGTTATGTCATAAGAATGAAGTATACGCATCATTTTTTGCTTATTGTGCATAAACTCTATTAAATGCTTGAGAGTCTTTTTAACCTTAAACAATAACCGCTATAATACGAACTGATTTAAAATATTTTAAATTTCACCCGTTAGTATTCTATGACTCATTAGGACTAGGCAATGACTAAAGAAATTATTCAGACTCATAAAGCACCTAAAGCTATAGGGACTTATTCTCAAGCCGTAAAAGTGGGGCAGACGGTCTATCTTTCAGGACAGATTCCTTTAGTTCCTGAAACAATGACTATTGTGGAAGGCGATATTACTGCACAGATTATCCAAGTATTTGATAATTTAAAAGCTGTTGCTGAAGCCGCAGGTGGCGATTTTTCGAACTTTGTTAAACTCAATGTATATCTAACAGATCTTTCACATTTTCCATTGGTTAATGAAATTATGGGAAATTATTTTCAAGAGCCTTATCCAGCAAGAGCGGCTGTGGGTGTGGCTGCTTTACCTAAAAACGTAGCGGTTGAAATGGATGGAGTTATGTTTTTGCAGTCCCAAGAATATCCTGCCTCTTGATTTTTGGAAGATTAATCACTCAGTCAGTACACAGTGAATGATCTAAATCAATCCGTTGCTGTATTGACTGGAGTCGGTGCTCAAACTAAAAGTCGTTTAGAAAAGCTGGGTATTCGTGTTATTCAGGATCTTATTTTTCACCTGCCATTACGTTACGAAGATCGGACGCGCGTTTATCCAATTGGTTCTTTATCAGCCGGTATGACGGCATTGATTTGTGGTCGTGTCGAATTTGTTGATATTGTGTCTAAAGGCAGAAAAAGTTTAGTGTGTAAAGTGTCGGATGATACGGGACTTATCAACCTAAAGTTTTTTCACTTTAGTGCTAATCAACACAATACCCTTAAACCGGGTACTTTAGTCAGTTGTTTTGCTGAGGTACGTTATGGTTTTGGTGGTTTGGAGATGGTTCATCCTGATTATCAAATTATGTTTAATCCTGATGCCGAGATTACTGAAGCCTCTTTAACGCCGGTATACCCCTTAACTGAGGGCTTAAGTCAAGCCACGATAAGAAAAGCGGTTAAGCACGCATTAACACTTTGCCATAACCAGTCGCAGTTATTAATCGACTGGATTCCCGAGCAGACGCTAAGAAAATATGCATATCCGTCTCTTTCCAAAGCTATACAAACATTGCATGCGCCTGATAGTACCGTGTCTATTGATGCATTACTTAACGGCAGTGTTCCCGCACTTAAACGGTTAGCCTTTGAAGAATTGCTGGCTCATCATTTAAGTTTATGTGTTAGCAGAAACAAAACTAAAGCCTGGCAGGCTCCTGTTTTTCGTGGAAGCAATAAGCGGGTATGGGTTGAGCAGTTTCTAAAGGCCTTGCCTTTTAAACTTACGGGGGCTCAACAACGTGTTATTGCAGAAATTGAAGCAGACTGTGGTATGCCTCAGCCCATGATGCGTCTGATTCAAGGAGATGTGGGTTCTGGTAAAACAGTTGTTTCAGCCTATGCGGCATTATTAGCTTTAACTGCCGGTTATCAAGTGGCAGTGATGGCGCCGACCGAGTTATTAGTCGAACAACATAAGCGTAATTTTAGTGCATGGTTTGAATCCTTTCAGATTAACGTGGTATTCTTGACGGGGCAAATTAAAGGCAAAGCCCGTAAAGAAATTCTACAAGGTTTAGCGGATGGTGCTGTTAATATCATTATTGGGACTCATGCCTTATTTCAGGAAAGTGTCTTGTTTCATCAGCTCGGTCTGGTGATTATTGATGAACAACACCGTTTTGGTGTCAATCAGCGCTTGGCTTTGAGAGAGAAAGGTCAACAAGGAAATGTCAGGCCTCACCAATTGGTCATGACCGCCACCCCCATTCCTCGGACTTTAGCGATGTTGCAATACTCTGATTTGGATATGTCCATCATTGATGAGTTACCACCGGGCAGAAAGCCAATTGTTACCAGTGTTATCCCGTCTGATCGTCGTACTGAGGTTATTGAGCGGATTAACAGTTGGGTGAGCAAAAAACGACAAGTGTATTGGGTGTGTACTTTAATTGAAGAATCTGAAGTATTGGAATGTGAAGCTGCCGAGAAAACCGCTGAATTTTTAACACTGGCACTACCCAAAGTTCGTGTAGCCTTGATTCATGGGCGCATGAAAAGCAGTGAGAAAGAGACTGTCATGCAGTCTTTCAAAAAGCATGAAATTGACTTATTGGTCGCTACGACGGTGATTGAGGTCGGTGTTGATGTCCCGAATGCGGGCTTAATGATTATCGAAAATCCAGAACGTCTAGGGTTGTCCCAGTTACACCAATTACGCGGTCGAGTGGGGAGAGGGGAGGGCGATAGTTACTGTTTACTGATGTATCAAACCCCTTTATCGGATACAGCACGTCAGCGGTTGGGTATTTTAAGAGACAGTAATGATGGTTTTGTTATAGCTGAAAAAGATTTGGAGTTACGAGGGCCAGGTGAAGTGATGGGGACACGTCAAACCGGCGCTATTAACTTTAAAATTGCGGACTTAGTAAGAGATGTTGATTTGCTGCATAATATCCAGGAAGTGGGTGAGCAGATTTTTAAGCAATCACCTCAAGCTATACAGCCCCTATGTGAACGATGGCTTGGTACAGTTACCGAATATTCAGAGGTTTAGCTTAGTTTGACTACTCAAAGTGTTTTATTTACCAAAGAACCCTTGTGGCTGGAAAATCGTCAGGGTACACGTCATAAATTACCTGTTAATATCCAATCCTGGGCTTATGAATCGGGTTCATTAACACAACGTTTGAGGAATTATTATGGTTCGGGTGTGGCTGTGAAGATCCTGTTTCATCGTTGGCAAACACCTTTTTTAAGCGAACGTCGTTTTCTGGGTTTACCTGAACATCATTACAGTTTGATACGTGAAGTCTTACTGCATGTGGATGATAAACCACTGATATTAGCAAGAACCATTATCCCTTCAGCCACTATTAAGACAGCAAAAAGTAATTTATCCAAATTGGGTACCCGTCCATTAGGTGAAGTCATTTTTTCTTACCCTAAGTTAGAGCGTATAGCGATGGATGTGACCTTAATTGATCTTCCGACCTGGAAATCATCTATCATTGAACAAGCAGGGATCTTTCAGCCACTATGGGGGCGTCGAACGATTTATGCGATTGAACATAAGAGAATGCTGGTCAGTGAGTTTTTTTGCCCTGACTTAACTGAGTAATCGGGTAGCTATCCCGTGTTAAGTTGGTAGAAGCGAAGTGCAACAACAAAAAGAACTGAATATAAGCTAAATATGTATGTAATATTTAGTCGAACAATCTTGGGGTTGTGTACAAATAAAATAATGTAGGTGATAGATAATATTAAGAAATAAGGCTCAATATATTTTTGATAAAAAATATTACCAAAAACCATAAAGCTGGAAAAAAATAATAATATCGCGATTAAGGGAATATAACCAATATGTTGGCGAAAGAGTGCGTATAAAAAATAAAAGCCCATTGATAAAAGCGAATAAAAAAGTATCGGTGATAATCTAAACACTTTTTCCACTATACCTCCACCCAGATGTGGAAATGAAAGTAACTGAAAAAAGTCAAAGAAAAAGCTTATCATCAGGCATACTGCAAGTGCACGATAATCCTGTTCCTGATAGATTCTGATAAATAATGAAGGTATCAAGAGTAACGCTATACTCGCAACAGAAATCAAAGCAGGCGTAAATGAAAGCGATGAATGTATTGCGTATGCAGTGGGCACAACCCCGTTCCATATACAATACATTACCGCCAAGGCAACAATGCTTGGAGAAGAGACTAACAACAGTTTATATATAAACAATTTATTTTTCCAAAAATCGCTTATCTTGGTATTAATGAAAAGGCCATATTCGTTCAGTATATATAGACAATGTATGATCAGGTATGGAAAAAGCATCTGCCTTGTCAAGACGGATAAAGACATGAATAAGCCTGACAGGAAAACGCTCTTTGTGTCAGTACGTGTAACAAGGCATAAAAGTGATATCGAATACAGAAACAGTGCGAGTGTATCGGGATTAGCCCACAATGCTGGACCAAAAACAAAAGGGTTTGCTATTGATAAAGCGCCGAAGAGCATGGATATTGATAAAAAATCAAGATTTCTGAGTACATGCTTTAATAAAATAAATACATAAGCCAATGAGCTTATAAGTAAAAAAAATAAGTTGGTTATTTTTAGCCATACCGTACCTAAATCAAAAAAAGAAAATATTAGGTAGTATAGAGGCCCCATAGCTGACTCTTGATTGCGCATCGCAAAAACAAAATCCTTCGCCTTGTACATTGCAATTGTGCGAAGGTGGGTTTCAAACAAGTCACCTTTTGCTCCTCCGGAAGGATTTATATTGAACATGAGTGATAGGGTTGATACAAGATAGTATCCGCACATCAGAATCAATAGTCTAAGTGCTATTTGTTTATTGGTAAGTCTATGCATAAGTCAAAAAAATAAGGGGTAAAGTAGCTTCTGCCCCCACTTTTCGCTATTAACTATAACTAATTGTTATTAAAGCATAATATTTTGATTTTAGCAGGATTGTTCAAAGTCAAACTCCTTAAAATTCAATAAAGTACGCTCCCAAAGAGCGAATAATGGGTCTGTCTGTTCAATAAATGCGTTTTTTATTTCTTCAACGCTAGATATTTGAGTATCCATAGGGTTATATTAAACGGGCAAACCGCTCTTTTGGCAAGTTTGAATTGGGCAGAGAGCTGATATTTATGTACGACAGATAATTTTCTGAAAGCGGGAATGATTAAGCATAGAGATAAATGATTAAAATAATTTATCTCTATGCGGTTATAACATAAAAAATGTTATATAATTACCGATCTTTGGGGTGTTAGCTCAGTTGGTAGAGCAGTGGACTCTTAATCCATGGGTCCCGAGTTCGAGCCTCGGACGCCCCACCAAGTAAATCAAAGGCTTAGAGTAAAATCTAAGCCTTTTTTATTGCCAAAAATCCTAACTGGTTACAATTAGCCGTTTTTACACGGAAAGTCCGATAGACTTCTAGCAAAGTGTTTAGTAAGGCTTCGGTGAGATGAGTGAATAAACTGAATTAAACATCTTCGTCATAAAATAGTCACATTTGCGTCATATAATCTAAGAATATAGTACAAATTCTAAGAATATAGTACAAATGAAATCTGTTAAATTTAACGCTATTAGATACTATCAGATTGATTGCAAAACACTACCCTATTTTGCAGTCATTCCTGCTTTATTTTATCTCTTGTATGTCGTGCTTTCGTCAAATTACCTTATCAATAGTTCAACGCAAATACGCGGTTCAATAGTTGAAGATGAGCAAAAAGTACAAGGAAGTGCAGAAAATCAGCAAATGAATTTTTTGGTTATCAAGGATTGGCATTTGTTTGGTCTGTTCGATGAGACTATGAACCAAAATAGCGAGCCTCAAAAGACGCAGCTACAAATAAAATTATTGGGTGTTTTTTTTCGACCTAATAAAACCGAATCCAGTTTCGCTATTATTGAGGGAGAAGATAAATTACAAAAAAAATATCGGTTAGGTGAAGAATTGCCTGGAGGCATTACTCTACAGTCGATAGATAAAGAACAGGTCATATTGCTTCGGAATCAACAACCTGAATTTCTTTCCATGGATAAGACTAAAACAGGCTTTCTGTTTTTAACTAAATAACTACTCATTTTATGCGCTTTCGTCGTTTGTTAATAGGCTTCTTACTTGCTGCATTTTGTATTGTTTCAGCGGCACAAAATGATAAGTTTTCTCTTA
Source organism: uncultured Methylococcaceae bacterium (assembly GCA_903839855.1). Classification (GTDB taxonomy): domain Bacteria; phylum Pseudomonadota; class Gammaproteobacteria; order Methylococcales; family Methylomonadaceae; genus Methylobacter_C. Next base: position 47,071 of record CAIMEB010000210.1, on the reverse strand, counting down.
ACTTTAAGGATGTTGACATTCATACCTTGATAGAAACGATTGCTGATGCCACTGGTAAGAATTTTATTGTAGATCCGCGTGTAACAGGTAATATCTCTGTTATTACTTCAACACCTATGAAAGCTTCACAGGTATATGACGTATTTTTGTCAATACTTAAAGTACACGGTTATTCAGCCGTGCCTAACGGTGATGTCATTAAAATTATCCCTAATCTTAACGCCAAGCAGGACGGTGATCAAAATGAACTAGGTTCAAATTATCCAAATGGTGATGAACAACTGACCCGTATTGTGCACGTCAGCCATGTCAATGCTACTCTGGTAGTTCAAACGTTAACACCGTTGATGCCTCAATATGCTTTTATGGCGTCGGTGCCAGAAAGCAACACCATTATTCTTTCTGACACAGCGGCCAACGTAAATCGTCTGGCCTTGTTGATTAAACAAATCGACAGAAGTGATGTGCAAAAAATTGAAGTAATCAAGTTACAGAATGCTATTGCTGAAGAATTAATCCAACCTATTAATACACTGATTGCCAACACTAACGTTGGAAAAGTGAGTGCAGGCGGTGCACCCTTGGTCGCAGAGAGTCGATCTAATTCTATTATCATTGGCGGTGATCCTGATCTACGTATGCAATTGCTGACTTTGATTGCTAACCTCGATTCGCCAATGGAAAACGAGGGTGATACAGAAGTTATTTATTTACATTATGCGGTTGCTAAAGAATTAGTAGAAACTCTGACTGGGGTTGGTGAAAAAAAGACCAATACCACTGCAGGTCAACCTGTGACTCAAGCCACTACTGAAAAAGATTTAGATATTCGCGCAAATGATGCAACCAATTCGTTGATTATTACTGCACCTACAGAGCAAATGCGCTCACTTAAATCGGTCATTAAACAACTGGATATTCGTCGCGCCCAAGTTCATATTGAAGCGATTATTGCTGAAGTCAACTATGAGAAAGATCAAAATATTGGTATTGAATGGCATTCCAAACTCGTAAATAACGGTGTTGCTGTTACTTCATCACCAATAAGCTTGGGTGATATGATTTCCACAGCCGGAAAAGGAATGAGTATTGGTTATCTAGTCGGCGGTGAATTAAGAGCATTACTCAGGGCATTTGCAAAAGATGATAATGTCAATGTGCTTTCGACCCCTTCCATTGTTACGCTGGATAATGAAGAGGCGAACATGATTGTGGGGCAAAATATACCTGTTTTGAGTGGGAGTTTTTCAACTGGTGCCGGGCAGACTGGTAACGCTATTACTACCTATACACGACAAGATGTAGGTACTAAACTTAAAGTCACCCCTCAAATTAATGAGGGCAATGCCATCAAACTCAAGATTAAACAGGAAGTCTCAAGTGTGGATCAAACGGTTACAAACGATACAAGTAGCGGTGGGGTAACCTTGAATAAGCGGGAAATAGATACCTCTGTTTTGGTTGATGACGGCAAGATTTTGGTTTTAGGCGGTTTAATTGGTGATAAGGTTGAGGTAACAGTCCAAAAAGTACCTTTTCTGGGTGATTTACCTTACATGGGCTTTTTGTTTCAAAATAAAAATACTACTGTTATAAAAACGAATTTAATGGTCTTTTTACGTCCGGTGATTATGCGAGATCCAGAAAAAGCCTCTTTGTTTACTAACGATAGATATAATGCTTTGCGTAATAACCAGGAACAGACTGGAAAAAATGGCTTGATGTTGATGCCTAACGAGCATACGCCGATTCTCCCAGAGTTAAAACCTGATGATTCAGCTACAGGTTATCCATTTCCGACTCGTAAATAATGAGCAGTAATACGGCAATTGATTCTGAAACGTTGGAATCAGGTATCAAGATGCCTTCTTATAGCTTTGCCAAAAGACATGGTATCTTGGTTACACAACGTTTGGGGAATAAGACAGAAATATTGTTTCTAAAAAAAACACAGACTCATGTGTTATTTGAAATACGTAGATTGGTCGATAAATCGGTTACATTTGCACAAATTAGTGAAGAAAATTTTGATATTTTGTTACAAGAAGTTTATGAGCAAAAGTCGGGGCATGCACAGCAAATGGTTGACGACATGCAAGATCATATTGATCTGTCGTACATGGCACAGCACTTACCCAAGCCAGAAGATCTTCTTGAGAGCGCTGATGAGGCCCCAATTATTCGTTTGATTAATGCTTTACTGACTGAAGCCATCAAAGAAAATGCCTCGGATATTCATATCGAATCTTATGAAAAACGTATGGTTGTTCGTTTTCGTGTTGATGGAACTTTACGTGAGATACTAGAGCCTCAACGTGAATTTGCCCCGATGGTCATATCCCGACTTAAAGTCATGGCCAAGCTGGACATTGCCGAAAAACGACTCCCACAGGATGGTCGTATATCGCTTAATATTGGCGGACGAACCGTTGATGTCCGCGTATCTACATTGCCTTCAGGTCATGGTGAGCGCGTAGTATTAAGGCTCCTGGACAAACAGGCAAACCAATTAAACCTCAGACAAATAGGCATGGTTGATGAGGAGCTAGACAGTATTCAAGAAATGATAGCCAGGCCGCATGGCATAATTTTGGTTACCGGGCCTACCGGTTCCGGTAAAACTACCAGCTTATATGCGATAGTCAATCAGCTTAACCAACGCACTCGTAATATCCTTACCGTAGAAGACCCTATTGAGTTTTATCTGGATGGCATAGGCCAAACTCAAGTTAACAATAAGGTAGAAATGACGTTTGCAAAAGGACTGCGAGCTATTTTGAGACAAGATCCAGATATTGTTATGGTCGGTGAAATACGTGATAAAGAAACTGCAGAAATTGCTGTACAAGCGAGTTTGACGGGTCATCTGGTTTTGTCTACTTTACATACCAACTCCGCAGTGGGAGCCATTACACGCTTGCGGGATATGGGTGTAGAACCGTTTTTGCTTGCATCTAGTCTTGTCGGTGTTATTGCACAACGTCTCGTGCGAAAGTTATGTCCACTATGCAAACAGGCAGTTGCTATCGCTGTTAATGATCTGGAAAAGCTGGGATATATTGCTAACGATCAAAATACTGTGACTATTTTTAATGCACAAGGCTGTTCGCACTGTGGACAAAGAGGTTACAAAGGTCGTGCGGGTATATTCGAAATTATCCCTATCAATTCTGCGATGCGAGGCTTGATTCATGATTGCGCCAGTGATCAGGCTCTTGAAGAGTATGCCCGAGTATTTACAAGAAGTATACAGCAAAGTGCGTTAGAGAAAGTGCTTAATGGCGACACCAGTCTAGACGAAGCAATTCGTATTACCCAAAAGGATTAGTGACATGGCAGCTTTTGAATATCAAGCAATCAACGCTAAAGGTAAAACGGTTAAAGGTACCATTGAAAGTGATACGCTCAAATTGGCAAGGCAGCAATTAAAAAGCAACCAACTAACCTTGTTAGAAATAGAAGAACTACATAAAAAAGAACATAGCAGCAAAGGACTGATGCTTTCCCAGCGCATTAATATGCGCCAATTAGCTCATATTACTCGTCAGTTGGCGGCATTGCTGGGTTCTGGCCTGTCGATTGATGAAGCATTGGGAATCACTGCTAAACAGCTTGATTCAACTAAAGCAAAACGAATATTGCTGGGTGTTAAAAGCCGTATTATGGAAGGACAAAGTCTGGCACAAGCCTGTAGTGCGTTTCCAAGTACTTTTCCGCCACTTTATCGGGCAACAGTTGAGGCCGGCGAATCTTCCGGTAAGCTTGATCAGGTTTTGCAAAGATTAGCTGATTATATTGGTGATAAAGGTCAATTGCACAGCAAGCTACAAATGGCAATGATATATCCAGTTATGCTAACTTCTGTTTCATTATTAGTAGTGATCGGTTTATTAGCTTATGTCGTACCTGAAATAACCAGTGTTTTTGATAAAATGGGGGGGGAATTACCTATAATCACTAAAGTGCTTATTGCCTGTAGTAATTTTTTTAAACAGTATGGCTTGGTAATGTTACTGCTTGTAATTGGTACCAGCATGGGTAGCAATGCAGTTCTGCGCCTGCCGGAACCACGTATGCGCTTTCATCTTTTGCTACTGAGTATGCCTTTTGTGGCACGTTTTTCCAAGGGTATGAATACTGCCAGATTTACTCGAACCTTAGCCATACTTACCAATAGTGGTGTCGAATTATTACAGGCTTTAAAGATATCCAGTCAGGTATTGACCAACGATGCCATGCAAAAAGCCGTGGAAACAGCATCAATAAAAGTTAGGGAAGGGCAAAGTTTAAACAAGGCACTGGAAGCTAGCGGCTTGTTTCCTCCGGTAACTATTCATTTGATAGCAAGTGGAGAGGCCAGTGGACAGTTACCAAAAATGTTGGCAAGTGCAGCTGACGATCAGGAACGCGATATTCAGGAGCTAACTGAAATGACCTTAGGCTTATTCGAACCTATCTTGATTCTGGTTATGGGCTTGATAGTGCTTGCTATAGTACTAGCGATTTTATTACCTATTTTTGAAATGAACCAATTAGTTAAATAATCGGTGTTGCCAATAAATTCAATGTTGTAATAAAAACGTCATAATTGTTGCTTACTCTTATCAATGTACTCTCGGTAACCACTGAGTCTTATTATTTAATTAACCCTTTATTTAACTATGTCTGATAAAAAACACCAAGGCTTTACCTTAATTGAGGTCATGATTGTTGTGGTAATTTTGGGGATTTTAGCATCTATTATTGTGCCTAAAATCATGGGTAGGCCTGATGAAGCCAGAGCAACCCGGACCCTGCAAGATATAAGGGCTATTACAGCGGCGCTTGATTTATATCGGTTGGATAATTACAGTTATCCAACCACTGAACAAGGACTAGAAGCCTTGGTGACTAAACCGGCAAACCTACCTCAAGGAGCACACTGGAAAGAAGGTGGTTATCTCGATCAGATGCCCAAAGATGCTTGGGGAAATCCCTATTTTTATCTTAAGCCCGGTATTCATGGCGAGTTTGATCTTTACTCTTATGGTGCTGATGGTATTGAAGGCGGAACCGAAGCTGGCGCTGATATTACCAATTGGGTTCAGAAATAACTGACTTTTCTGGTATGAGTGGAGGCAAAGGCTTTACTCTTATTGAATTACTTATCGTTTTGGTGTTGATAGGTGTGGTAACAGGCATGGCTATGCTATCAATGGGAACAGCTGATCCAAGAGATCAACAAAAACTTGAAGCTGAAAGACTGGTTAAGCTTCTGGAATTAGCAACTCAGGAAGCCATAACTCGGGGTGATGTGATGGGGTTGGAATTATTTAATCATGGCTATCGCTTTGCTGTTATAAGAAAACGAAAATGGCAGCCAGAAATAACTGACATGGTTTTCAAAACACGTGAGTTAATGCCGCAAATGTCATTAGCCGTTGCTATTCATCAACAGGATGTTAAATTAACAAAACAAGCTATTGATAGTGTTGAACCAAATCCACAAATTATTTTGACACCGGATGGTGAAATGGAGTTATTTCAAATCAGCATAACCATGCAAAATAGCAATAGTACTTTTATACTGAGTCATACGCAGCACGAAGGACTCATCATTTCAAGCCAAGATAATCCATGAGCAGGCCGTTTAGCAATAAAATAGCTAATGGATTTACTTTACTGGAAGTATTAATTGCTTTGGTCATACTGGCAATTTTGATGGTCAGTGCCATTAAAATAACGGCCGATAATATTAAAAACTTATGGAATTTGGAAAACAAAACGCTGGCTGCCGTGGTTGCAACTAACCATGTTGTGCAATTAAGACTGGATAAAGATAAGCCTGAAAAGTTGGATGGTTGGGATGAAATGGCAGGTCGACGCTGGTATTGGCAGATTAATCGTAGTTTTTCAAACATAAAAGATTTATGGATGTATCGCATAGACGTGTTTCTTGAGGGCGATAAAGAGCCACTTGTTAGCCTGCTCAGTGACATAAATAAAATTTGATGAAGATAAATAATACTTCATATTCTGGACAACGGGGCTTTACCTTGTTGGAAATACTAATAGCACTGGCCATTTTTTCTATCATGTCAATGATGGCTTATGCAGGCCTGGCAGCGGTGTTGGATGCTAGAGCAAGCACAGTGCCCAGATCAGAACAACTGGCGCAATTGCAAACAACATTATATTTACTTAATGAGGATTTAAGTCAAATAATAAACAGGCCAATCAGAGATGAATTTGGCACAACTGAGCCAGCTTTTTCTGTCGGTCGTGGTAATGAGATATTGGTTTTTACCCGCACAGTACCCTCTTGGTCAAATAATGCAGATTCAAATAGCCTGTTAAGAGTCAGTTATAGCCTGGAAAAAGATGAATTATATCGGCGTGTCTGGAGTATTCCAGATAGAACTCAGCAAACAGAGTATCGAAGCCGAAAGCTTATCACTACACACGGTGTTGCATTAAGTAAATTTAACGTAGAGACCCAGGCTTGGGAACCCTTAATTGGCGGCATCGATATTCCAAAAGCCCTCGACATAAGTATTAAACTGGAGGGTTTAGGTACTATTCACCGTTCATTTTTAATACATTAATGAAGGTAAAGAAATCATTACAGGTTAACACGCAAAACGGTATTGCACTTATTACCGTAATGTTGGTGCTTACAGTGGTTACTGTCGCTTTGGTATCCATGTCCAGCGATCGGCAGACGGATATTCGTAGAACAGAAAACCAACTGCGTTCAATACAAACATGGGAGTCTGTTTATGGACTTGAGGCATGGGCAGAAAATCAGCTTAAACTGGATTTTGATAAAAATAAATACGATACCTTAACGGATCTTTGGAGTAAGCCGTTAACTTTAAAGCCAACTCTGGAAGGGAGTGTAAAATCCGATATTATAGAATTACAAGGTCGAATCAACCTGAATAATTTATTAGTTGACGGTAAAGCCAGTGATGAAGATGTGCAAAGATTAAAGCGTTTATTTATTAATCTCAATATGAAGCCGGATTTGGTAGATGCTATGTTGGATTGGATGGATTCAGATATGGAAATAAGGTATCCACATGGAGCAGAAGACGAAACTTATGCAAAGCTTAAACCACCCTTTCGGAGTGCAAATGCCCCATTTTCTGACATTAGCGAGTTATTGCGCATACAAGGTATGACTCTTAATGACTACAAAAAACTGTTGCCTTATATTTATGTGGCTGATAGTTATGAACCCATCAATATCAATACTGCCAGCGTAGAGGTATTACGTACTTTTGCAGCCGATATGAAAAAGGATCGAGCTGAATCGATATATCGGGCAAGTGGTAAGCCTTTTGAAGAAGTTGAAGAGTTTTTGAAAGATGAGGCTATGGAAGGTATTAGTATCAACAAAGAAAGTATAAGTGTAGAAAGTCACTATTTCTTATTATCTGGACAAATCGACATGGAAAAAAACGCCTTGAAATTCCAGTCACAGTTGTATCGTGACAAATTAGGGGGGGTATCAGTGGTTAAGAGATTACGCAGGAGTTTAGTTGATGGCTGAGCAAATTATAGCGAGATTTCTTAATCAAAATCAAATAGAGAGTGATCTAGAATGGTTGGTGTTAGATAATTCAATTGACAAGGAAATACAACAAGGGACATTGCAAAACTTAGCACAAAGTGCAGGAGAAAGCCCAGTTACCTTGTTATATACAGCATCGGAAATATTATTGTTAGGCTTAGATTTACCGGTTAAAACCAATAATCAAATTAAAAAAGCATTACCTTTTGCACTTGAAGATTTACTTGCAGACGATGTGGAAACCTATCACAGTGTTTGGCACCGACAGCCCAAAGATAAGGTTTATGTGGCATTGGTTAGCCGTGAAAAATTTAAAACTTGCTTGGCACGTTTCCAGAAGGCCGGAATTAAAATAGACAGTGTTTATCCCGAAACCTTATGTTTGCCTTATCAGGAAGGTGCTTGCTCCATATTTATTGATGGTAAACAAGCTGTTTTACGAAGTGGTAAAGGGTTGGGTGGTGGTATTGATGGGGAAATGTTGCCCATTATGCTTGACAAAATGCGCATAGAAAACCCAACCCTGCATTCTTTACATGTATGGTCGCTTGATGAATCGCCTCGAGATTTGTCTCATTTTCCTATGGACATAACCTATCATCAAGTCGATTCCATCCTATCGTTATTTGTGCAGGGTATTGCAACAATCGACACGCAATATAATTTGCTGACGGGTAGTTTTGGGAGACAGCAGAGTTCAGAGTGGGCGTTGACAAAGTGGGTGCCAGCGATAGGGATTATTATTTTTACGGTATTGTTACAAACTGGTTTTTTAGTAAACAATTATTGGCAACAACAATCAGAACTGGCAGCGTTGGAAGCTCAGACATTAAGTTTATTTAAGCAAACTTTTCCCGAAGTAAAGCGCCTCGTAAACATCAAGGTTCAGGCTGATCAGGAATTAATTGAACTCAGAAAAAACAATGCCAGTAGTGGCAGTTTATTCATGAGATTGTTATATCAAACGGGTGAAGTGCTTAATGCAAACTTAGGTTATAAGATCCTGAAACTGGATTTTATCAATGACCAACTACAAGTTAAATTGACTCTGCCAGATAATAATCAGATAGAACAAATTAAACAACAATTGGAAAGTAGTAATCGGATGTTAGTAAAAATACTGTCTACAGAATCGGATAAAAATGGTGTGGAGGTACTCTTTGAAATTAAACAAAAATGAAATTTTGCTGAAATTATCCGAACTGTCTCCAAGAGAACGTTTGTTATCAGCAGTTATTGTTATCGTGGTAGTGATATACAGTGGTTATCTGCTTGTTTTTGCGCCAATTGCGACTGACAATATGTTGCTGGAACAAAAAATAAAATCTCAACAGCAGGTTTTGCAGTATCTAAAGAAAATCAGTGTAGAGGTTGCGGAGCTTCGTAAAAATCATCCAGGTATTGTTGAAGGTCAGGATGGAGAATCATTAATGACTATAATTGATGCAAGCAGCATTCAAATGGCAATAAAACCCATGATTAATCGTGTGAACCCTAATGGGGCAGATAAAGTAACATTGTGGCTGGAGCACAGTTCGTTTGATCAATTCATTGATTGGTTGTCAGTATTGGAAACAAAGCATGGCATTACTGTTAATGAAATCAGTATTTCGCTTGATGAAGCCAATGTAAGCAAGGTATCAGTAAAAGTGCTACTGGGTTTTTAAGTTAGATTGGTTAGTCATATTACAGCTCTTGTAAGAGCAAATAAATTTGAATTTTTAAGCCATAGACTACTGATGATTAGTCTTGTTGTTTTCTCCGGAAATTTCAGTTGGACGGTATTTGTCAGAGAAATAATTGTCTAGCCAAACTTTAATGTCGTGGTGTTTAAAGATTATGGCATCCTCTCTTTGTAATAAACGCTGACGAACCAGATGTTCTGGCAGAACCAATAACTCAATATCAACCATTGCAACAAATTTGTCAGGGTTTGCATTTCCAGAGTTGATGATTTTAAAAAGCTGCTGTTTTTTTAAGTTAAAACTTTGGTGAAGTTCTTCTTTAAATTCTATAAATAAAGGGAGTAAATCACTACCTGTACAGTCAGTGTCATTGAGTTTATGTATCCTGTTTAAAAGAAAATTAATAGCAAACCGATATATTTCTGACTCTCTGACATATAGACGCGAGGCGATGTTCTGGACTGTGTTACGGTCAGTGTTATCTAAGCGAATAGAGATAACATGTTTTTTTTTGTCAACTATTAATTCTTCTGGAGACATAATTTTGTTCTAGTTATAAAGGTCATGCAGCGCAAAGAGATTATTACTTCAAATATAAGTCATTAATGTTACGACTTTATAACAAAGCCAGTTTTATTTAGAATCTTAATGTTAAAACATTTTAGTAACTGTTTATTACTACTTTAATATTGCACGTAAATTATGTATTACTAATGTAATACGTTTACATAAAATATAACTAAATTGTAATCAAGCTGACTGTTCTCTAATGAAATAATATAAGGGCGTTGAGTGAATTTGAATTATTAGCTGTTTTAATGGATAAGCTATAGGAAGCACTCAGTCATTTAAAATGAATCTTATGTTTTTTTTGACAGCAAAAGAATAATAACCAGTCTTGTTGATGCCGTAAAGATTCACTGGTTTGGCATGTTACGCACGAGTAGTGATAAATATTTTTATATCCCTTTTCTTTAGTTTTAGTGAGCAATTCAAAATGAATAAATTGTTAATGTCGACTGCAATTTCTGCAGTCATTTTTGCCGGACAAGCTTCGGCTGCTATCCCTGTGACAACAGCTGGTGGAGTAGATTTTTCTGCAAAAACGGGTGTGGGTAATGTTGCTAACGTGGCAGGTACTGCTTATTTCTCTGGTTCATCAGCGGCTACTCCATTTTTAGAAAAATCTATTTTAAATGCGGCTGCTCCCGGTTCAAAAGTTTTTAAATACTATGATTCAAGTAAAGCTGCTTTTACATATTATTTTAATACAGGCGCTACACCTCCAACTGGTTTAACTGCAAACAAAAATTATGTAGTTCATAAAAGAGATAAGGGTGGTTCTGTAACCGCTGTTTTAGCAGCGTCTGGTAATGCTGCAAACGTAGCAACAGTTACTTATAACACAACGCTTCCTACTGTAGTGGGTAGTTTCGGTAACGTAGCTGCAACAGTTTATCCATGTACAGCGCCTGCGGTTCTATCGACTACTGCGGCTAACCTGGTTACTTGTACAGGAACAACTGCAGTTACTATGGCAGCACTTCCTACTGGTGCAGTATCAATTAATTTAGCTGACGTTGATGCTGCCCAATTTGCATCGGCATTAAATGGTGCAACTACAGCAAATTCTTTGGCTACTTTGGCACCAAAGATTGCATCTAATTCAGTGGCTACTCAAATATTTGGTGTTGCTCTGACTTTAAAATTGCGTAATGCCTTGCAAGTTGCAGGGATTTCTTCTGGTGCTTTACCCGCTACGTGTGTTGCTGGAGACGAAACAGAAGCTTGTATACCTAGCTTAACATCTGAAGACGTGTCAGCTCTTTTTGCTACAGGTCGTTTAACAGACTGGACTAACTTAAGATTTGGTGGTGCAGCTGGACAAGATTTAGTTACAGCTCAGGCACCTACTAATAGACCGGGTAATACTAACGTACATATTTGCTCACGTACTGCGGGTTCCGGTACTTTGGCAACTGCTCAAATAGCGTTTGAAAATGCACCTTGTTCTACAACGTCTGAAGCGATTCAATCTCCTGCCGCTTTAACGATTGTTCCTGAGAGTGGTTTGCCGGGTTCGTTGAAAGCTTACCATGCAACTACTTCTTCTGGTGAGCTTGAAAACTGTTTGGAAACATTAGATGGTTATAATTTATCAACAACAAGTTTTGGTAATGCTATGGTAGCAAATGGTACTTTTACGCCATTGCCTGCTTTTATTGGTACTGCAAACTTCCGTTGGGCAGTGGGTATATTAAACACAGATCGTAACGCGAGTAATGCATTACCTTACCGTTTTGCTAAAATCGACGGTTATTCACCATCAGCAGCAAACGTTGCCAAAGGTAAATATAAATTTTGGTCTGAGTTGTCAACTGTAGGTACTGTCCCAACAGCAACATCAAACGCATTAGGCTATAGTTTATTAGCATTAATGTCTAGCCCAGCTACTATTGCAAAAGCTAACGTGACGAATACTAACTTTGGTATCACAGGTTATCTGGCCTCAGCTAGCAATGCTACATTCGGCACTGTTATTGCTCCAGGTACTTTAATTAATGCAGCATTTGATTCGTTAAGACCAGTAAACCCATTTACTCATGCGGTTGCTGCTAACACGGCGGGTTCAGTTAACCATTGTCGCGTTGCTAACGTTTTAGGTGGTGCAACAGCATTACCCGGTTTGAACTAAGCACTATTTAATCAGGTTATATAAAAAATATAGCCAATAAATAAAAAACCAACCGTCGCAAGGCGGTTGGTTTTTTTTATTGGTGCTAAAAGGTTGGTTGTGTCTTTTATGGCTTGTCATAAATATTTAACCTGACATTAATATAATGAGTTATGACCACCCTTTTGACATAAATTAGTTTTTGAACAGTATGCAACTAAACCGGAATAACCAAAGCCGCGCCTTAATTTGGATCGGATTAACTTTAGCTCAGGCAGGTTTTGAAGGGCACGCACAAGAAGTGCAGCAGGAAGCTGCAACTGAAATTGCTCAACCCATGGCGCCAAAACAAGCAGCGACTTTCGATTTGCTGGAATTGCGTGTAAAAGGGAATACTAAACTCGATAAAAGACAACTGGAGCGCACTATCTACCCATTTTTAGGGCTAAAGAAAAGCCTTGAAAATGTTGATTTGGCTCGAGCTGCGTTGGAAGATCTATATAGAGCACAAGGTTATCAAACTGTGTCAGTAGATATCCCAGAGCAAGATGTAAAAAATGGTATTGTTTATTTGCAGGTGGTTGAAGGCAAGGTATCAAGTTTAAAAGTTAAAGATTCCCGTTATTTTTCCATGGGCAAAATTAAAGCGGGTGTACCGGAGCTGGCAGAAGGAAATGTGCCTCACTTTCCAACCATGCAAAAACAATTAACAGAATTAAGTGGTCAAAGCCCTGATCGTAAAATTCAGCCGATTTTACGTGCAGGTGATACCCCAGGAACGCTAGAAGTAGATTTAAAAGTAAAAGATGAGCTTCCTTTACACGGTAGAGTTGAGCTAAATGGTCGAAATACTTCGACCACATCCCGATTACGCTTAGTTTCATCATTACATTACGATAATCTTTGGCAGGCCATGCACAGTGCTTCGTTTATGTATCAGGTATCGCCAGAAAACAGCGCTCAAGTTGATGTGATGGCAGGTACCTATGCCTTACCGGTTTTTAATACCGATATGCGTTTGGCTATGTATGGTGTTAATTCATCTTCAAATTCACAGATCGCTAGTGCCGGAACCATGGAAGTGATTGGTATTGGTAGCATCTTCGGAGCCCGATTAATTAAGCCTCTACCCGCACTCAATAGTTATTATCACAGTGTAACTGTGGGTGTGGATTACAAAAGTTTTAAGGAAAACTTAAATCTTGTCGGTTCTGACACCATTGCAACGCCCATTGCTTATACGCCTTTTTTAGCTCAGTACACAGCAAGTTTGCGTAGTGAGGAATCATTGACTACTTTAGATCTTGGTATGCATTTTTCGGTACGTGGACTGGGTAATGACCAAACTCAGTTTGAGCAAAAACGCTATAAAGCTAAAGCCAGTTATATGTATTTAACCTCCAACCTTAAGTTTAAGCATGATTTACCTTATGGTATGGAATTAAGCACTCGTTTAAACGGTCAGCTTGCGGATTCGCCACTCATCAGTAACGAACAATTCTCATTAGGTGGTGCGCTAAGCGTGCGGGGTTATTATGAAACCCAGGCACTAGCTGATGATGCTGTTTTTGGTTCATTAGAACTCTATACGCCTCGATTGGGGGCTCTTGATGGTGAATATTTTAATAATTTAAAATTTATGACTTTTATTGATGCCGGTAATGGTTGGATATTAAATCCTCTGCCGGGAAATGTTAGTAGTTACAAACTGGCGGGTGGTGGCGTTGGTTTAAATTTTTTGATAAAAAAATTCTTTACCGCAGCGATTGATGTAGGGTTTCCGTTTATTTCTCTGAAGCCGGTAAATCGAGGCGAACCAAGAATAGATTTTTCAGTAGCAACTGAGTTTTAATTATTTGTATGGTAAAGGCAATAACTATGTCCAACAGACCGCAGGCGACACACTCTAAATCTTCAGATGTTTATTTTAGACTTAAGCCCCTGGTTGCGGGTGTGCGAATTGTAATTGCAGGTGGCTTGATTGTGGGTTCAAGTGTGTCGACGGCAAATCCACCCTTGCCAATCCCTACATTTAATACCATTACAGAAGGTCAGGCACCAATCCCAATTATTGAACATGCGACCTATGGTCAGGCTACTGCGGCTATAACTGATCATACAATGAATATTCATCAGACTACCGATAAGGCAACGATAGATTGGCAAAGTTTTAATATTGACAAAGGGTACACGGTTAACTTTCAACAGCCGACCACAACATCCACGGCGCTCAATAATATTCATGATGCAAATGCCACTCAAATATTAGGCACACTGAATGCCAATGGTCAGGTTTATCTGGTCAATCAGAATGGTTTTGTATTCGATAAGAGTTCGGTAGTTGACACTAACGGGTTGGTGGCATCCGCATTAAATATTTCTGATGAGGCATTTAAGACCGGAATAATTCGAGTATTTGACCAAAATGTCAATGTTCAGCAGGTAGATGCCAAGGCTGCATTAAATGGTACCATTAATCCAAATGCCAAGATCAATGTCAAAGAAGGAGCAAATATTCATGTAGGTAAAAGTGGCAATATTATCATGGCTGCTCCTACGGTTAGCAATTCAGGTACTATCTCTACTGATGAGCAAGGTCAAATTTTGTTAGTTGCAAGTAAAGATACCGTTTACTTGCAACCTACCTCCAGTAAAGATCCCTTTGCAGGGTTATTGGTTGAGGTCGGTACAGGTGGGCAGGTCTCTAATCAGGCCGCTGGGGTAATAGCCACGCATCAAGGCAATATTACATTGGCTGGTTTTGCAGTGAATCAATCGGGTAGGATTAGTGCTACAACCTCAGTCAATGTCAATGGTTCTGTAAGATTGTTAGCACGAGAAGGTGTGGCAGCAGGGGCAAATGTTTTGTCAGCGACTCAAACAGTTCGTAGTACTGATTTGAAGGATGGTTTGAATACGGAATCCGCCGTTACTTTCGGTAACAATAGTTCTGTCACAGTATTGGCTGATGCTAATGGCGGGAGTGCAATTGATGAACAAGTACAAAAGCAATCTTTTGTTGAAGTCAGTGCCGATAAAATCGATATGCAATCAGGCTCAGCGATAGTTGCAACCGGTGGTCAAGTCAATTTTCAGGCTACAAATAATTTGAATGATCCTTTATTTTTGGGTAATCAAGGAAAAATTGACCTTGAAAATGGTTCTCTTATTGATGTGTCTGGTAGTAAAAATGTTACGGTAGCAATGGAAAGAAACGTCGCCGATGTTTCTGTACAGAGTTTTAATTTGCGAGATGCTCCTTATCAACGTGGAGGCGTATTGCAAGGGACAACCGTTAAAGTCGATGTTCGTAATTTACCCACTATAGTGGATGCCAGTAGCGCCACTGCTTCTATTAAACGCGGTATTGATGAACGGTTAGGCAATGGTGGTACCATTAATCTTGATGCTAGTGGTAGCGTAGTTGTTAATACAGGTGCTGTGACTAATATTTCAGGAGGTGCGGTTAATTACCAGAGCGGATATATTAATACCACTCGTTTGATTGACGCATCGACCGGTCAAGTAGTTGATATCAGTGCAGCAAATCCTAATCAACATTATTCAGCTATTTTCGGTAATTATTCTGAAGTTCATCAAAAATGGGGTGTTACAGATAAGTGGAATTTAATATCTCCACTGAGTTCAGGCCGTTATGAGGCGGGTTATACAGAAGGTAAAGCTGGAGGCGCTCTTAATATTCAAAGCCCTGTTACCGCTTGGGATGGACAATTGATAGCTGGAACAGCAAGTAGCATCTATCAACGAAGCAACCCAGTGTCAGGTGGATCATTTACTATTAATCTAGCGGATAACGGTAATGGAGCCTACCCGGCTGGACAGTTTCTATCAACACAAAATGTTTTGTTTCAAAATACTTCACAGAGCCAAGCTATTGGTATAAATGACAATATAACGTCCATCAAACCCATAATAATATCGAGTGGACTGGTTAATAGTTCCGGTATCAGTAATTTAACTATAAAATCAGCAGGTAGCGCCACAGTCGCTAAAGATACAAAATTATCAATGCCAATGTTAAGTAATTTTGGTGTTGATGCTTCAAGTATTAATGTACTCGGCTCTATTTACACGCCGGGTGGTAACATTAAATTAAATGCCTTAGTCAATCCAGGTCATAGCACCAGTGGGCAAATTAATTTACAAGACAATTCCCAGTTGAATGTCTCTGGGCGTTGGGTTAACGACTTTCAAGATGGCATAACTTCACCTTTGGCGATCAATGCGGGTACAGTGAGTTTAAATGCAAATAACCAAATAAATTTTGCAAAGGGTGCAGCCATTAAGGCAGAGGGTGGCGCTCAATTAAATTCTGCTGGTAATAAAGTAACGGCAGGTAATGCGGGAGCAATAAAGTTACAGGGTAGCAATATTTCATTCGCTGAGCCAATGCAAACCCAAGGTGTTTTATCAGCACTCGGATTAAATCAGGGCGGTACATTAAACCTGATAACCAATAAAATAAATATTGGAGGTAATTCTACTGAAGCTGATGCGCTAAATTTAGGGGTAACTAACGGTGTTTTGGATATTGCTACTAATGCAGGTTTCAGTAATATCAATCTGACCAGTAACTATCAGGATATTACTGTTAAAGCGAATACAAATTTGTCTTTCATGGCACAAAATAGATTGCTGGATTCTAGTTTTAGAAACCAGTCGGGATCAAGTTCACTCGCAGATTTTAGTCAAGTGACCACATTACCGGAAACTATTAAAAAACCAATGAGTTTATCTTTAAACGGACTCACTGGGGTTACTCTGGAAACAGGGGGTCAAATTAATATGGATAAAGCATCCACTGTTAATATAACGGCTGGAAATGCCGGCCAAGGTATTCCAGGTATTTTTATTGATGGCTTAGTTAATGCGCAAGCTGGAGCAATTAACTTAAATTTAAAAGTGGATAATACCTCAAAAGGTTACAATCCGTCGCAGGCGATTTGGCTAGGGTCTCAGGGTGGCCTAAATACACAGGGAACTACTTTACTTAATCCTGCTGATGCATTCGGTAGGCAAACCGGTAGTGTAATGAATGGTGGTAATATCAATGTTAACGCAGATCGCGGTTATGTGATCTTTGAACAAGGTTCAAAAGTTAATGCAAATGGAACCCTTGCAACTATTGATATGCCAATACTTAATTCTCTACAGAATAGTAAGCAATTAGTGGGTTCAGATGCCGGTCAGATAAATATTAGGGCTGCTGAAGGCATAATACTTGATGGCAGTGTTAGTGCGCAGAAGGGCTTCTCGACAAATCAGGGTGGTGAGTTGAGTTTAACGCTGGATCGAAGCCTAAGATCAGAGCCGATCAGTCCTGATTTTCCAGCAAATCCTTTGCATACTGATGTAGTGCAGCAAGATACAAAAATGTTGCCCGACAATTTAGTATTTGGCTCAGTAATTCCTGATTCTTTGAATGGGCAAGCAATTGTTAGTAGTAATAAAGTTGCAAGTGCGGGTATAGATGACTTAAAGTTAACAGTGCCTTATCAAATTGATCCTCAAACCACTCTGCCTCGACCTTCGGGTGAAATACGTTTTTTGGGTGATGTTAACCTCAATACAGCTTCAAGCATTATTCTAGATGCGCAAACTATTAGTTCAGGCATTAACGGTAGTCGTATGGCTGGGGTTGCAACACTTAATACCGGCTATTTACAAATAGGCTCCTCATCAATTGATAGTGTCATTGATACCTCAGTAAAAGGTGTAGGTAGTTTGACAGGTAACGCTAATTATATCGAACTTCAGGGTGCCTCATTATTGACTGGTTTTAATGATGTCAATCTAAATAGTCGGCATGATATGAGAGCAGTCGGTGTAATGTCACCCACTGGACAAGCTAAAACTTTATTGGGTGGTTTAAGTACAGCAGCCAATCTGAATTTAAATGCCAGCCAAATTTACCCAACAACGTTAACCCAATTTAGCTTTAATATTACCGATCCAGGCAGTCAATTAACAATATCAGGCAAAAATACGGATATTACTCCCTTATCTGCTGCGGGTAGCCTAACCTTCAATGCACCCAATATAAATCAAGATGGCATATTAAAAGCGCCGTTAGGAAGTATTGCACTTAATGCTGACAAGCAACTGATTTTTGGTAAGGATAGTTATACCTCTGTCTCTGCTGAAGGCCAAGTCATTCCGTTTGGCTCAATTCTAAATAATGTCTGGCTGTATTCCTTTGGCGGAGCGGGAAATCTGGTATTTAATAATTCACCCGATAATATTACATTGGGTGAAAAACATTTGGTCTTTACCTCGCCTAATATTCAGTTTAATAAAGGCAGTGTTGTTAATGTGTCAGGTGGTGGCGACTTAATGTCAGCTACTTTCCAGCCTGGAGCCGGTGGCTCAAATGATTATTTGATGCCGGGTAGTCCAACCTATCAAGGAGGGTTTGCTATCCTACCCTCACTTGGCAATTCTTTAGCTCCTTACGATGTTAATGTGTCAGCTAATTTCCCTTATGATCCAAGAGCAGAGGTCTATTTAAGTGGCACGTCAACTTTGCCGGCTGGGTTTTATACTATTCTGCCAACCGCTTACGCTTTATTACCAGGTGCTTTTTTAGTTACGCCTCAGAAAAACACCCTGGATCAGTTAATAACTACCTACACGACTAATGGCCTACCCATCGTTTCTGGATATCAAGCCATTGCTGGCACCACTATTCGCGCATCACTTAATAGTGGATTTTTAATTGAATCCAGCGCTGATGTGCAAACGCATTCGCAATATAATATTCAAACGGCGAATACTTTCTTTACTCAACAGGCTGCGGCCAATAAAACCAGTGTGCCACTATTACCAGAAGATAGTGGGCAAATATCAATTAATGCCACTACTCAACTTTTACTTGATGGGCAGTTTAAAGTGGGGGCGCCTAATGGTAGAGGTGCAAAAATGGATATTTCTGCGCAAAATATTGATATTGTCAACCAATTAAGTAACTCCGCTACTGGTTTACAAATTCTAGCTCAAGACTTAAATAATTTACAGGTTGATAGTTTATTATTGGGTGGTTCACGAAGTTTTGATAATGTAACAGGTAATACGCAATTAACAGTGTCAGCTGATAACGTAATATTTGATAAGGGTGTGCAGGTTAAGGCTTTGGACTTATTAGCCGTGGGCAATAATAGTGTTGGAGTTAAAA
Source organism: uncultured Methylococcaceae bacterium (assembly GCA_903839855.1). Lineage (GTDB taxonomy): Bacteria > Pseudomonadota > Gammaproteobacteria > Methylococcales > Methylomonadaceae > Methylobacter_C. Next base: position 27,965 of record CAIMEB010000210.1, on the reverse strand, counting down.
CTGGAGTGTCAATTACTAGTAGCGGTCATGTTAATACAGGAGATTCTGTCTTTAATATAACAGGCGACAGTGCTTTTTTGAGAGTGTCTGCAGATAAGCAAGTACAGGTTAATAGATCTTATCTACCCGGATCAACGCCAGGATTAACCGGGGATCTTTTAATTGATAAGGGTGCTACCTTAAGCGCTACACAGTCAATGTTTCTTGATGCCAGCAAGTCAACTGTATTGAACGGTGCTATTAAGATGTCAGGCGGTTCAGTCAATATGACGGCAAGTAATATTAACCTGGGTGAAGTTGCTGGAATAAAGGGTAATTCTTTAAATTTGAGCAACCAAAATTTATCAGGTTTGGTGGGTAATGATCTGACATTAACCAGTCTGGGTTCGATTAATTTCTATGGGAATGTAGGACAGTTAACTAGTAGCAAAACTAATACACCTCTTCAGTTTAATCATTTGGTTTTGGATGCCGCTGTATTATCAGGATATAACAAAGCGGGTGATACTGCGATGGTACAAGCCAAAACAATTGACTTGCAAAACTCTAATGGTGTTTCTGCTCCCCAATCAGGTACTGGAACCGGTATGCTTGATTTGACAGCTACTCAGTTTAATCAAGGTAAGGGTAATGTTAGCTTGGATGGTTTTAGCTCAGTTAATATTAAAGTAGATAATCAATTTACAGCGACGGGTAATAGTGTTCTTAATCTTGCGTCTGATCTTAATTTGACAGCGGGTCTCATCAACGCGACGGGTGGACATAGCTTGTTAATTGATGCAAGCAGTGGTGTTGGACACGATGTTCATATCAGTGGTAATTCGAATAATACCCAAGTTAGTTCAAATGACTTTGGCGGCAGTATTGCCGTATCTGCAAACAATATTACCTTACAAGATGCCAATGTACTATTGCCTTCAGGATCACTTAAATTAAATTCTCAAGCCGGTGATATAGTTATTAATGGTAAATCGAATATCAATCTGGCCGGACAGTCAGTTAATTTTGCAGATGTGGTAAGTTACACGCCAGGTGGTACATTTAGTGCGGTATCATCCAATGGTATTTTTTCCTTAGGAAAGGATTCTAGTGTTAATATAAGTACAGGTGGCGGTAATGCTTCTGGGGGTAACCTTATTTTAAAAGCACCTCAAAAAACAGTAGAACTAGCTGGAAAGCTTAAAGCAACCGGTGCAAATGCAACTATTGATGTATCAGGGTTTTTACCAACGCAGAGTTTTGACAGTTTAATGAATAAATTGATGACTGCCGGTGTCAATCAAGTGCTTTATGTGCGAAGTCGAGCGGGTGATATCGTTGAAAATCAAGCTATTACTGCAAAAACAATTAGTCTTGTTGCAGATGCCGGAAGTATAGATATTAATGGCAAGTTAAGTACCAATAGCGCCACTCAAGCGGGTAATATTAGCCTTTATGCGGGAAATAACTTAACCTTAGAATCGGGTGGCATACTTTCAGCTACTGGGGCTAAGGGGGGTAATGTCTTATTATCGGCATTAGGCACGACGACTACCCCAGGTGGAATAATCGCTTTAAAAAATGGATCAAGCATTAATGTGACGGGTAGTTCAAGTCTTGCGGGTACAAAAAGCGCTGGCGGCACTGTGACATTAGATGCAATGCGTACAGACACTGTTCATGAAAAAGGTATTAATATTGCGCCAATTGCCGGCACAGTAAAAGGTGCAAACGGTTTTTATGCAGTGGGCTTTCAAAAATATGATGCTAGTTTCATAAGCAGTATGAATACTAATATTGTTGATGTGGTTGCAGGTTTATCAACTAGTATCCCTACTGATATCTTTGGTTATTTGAGTTCATTGTATCCGAATACTGACTTAACGAGTTTATCAAATATCATTGCAACAGATATCAGCAATTACTTAGCGAACGTCAGCTTTTATACGAGTAAGGATATACCTGGTTTATCAAACATCATTACGACAGATGTTAGTGCTTACATGAGTGCTAATGTCAGCCCAATCACGAATAGTGATATTAGTAGTATGTCAAGCACCATTGCCACAGACATGAGCACTTACTTGACTAGCTATAGTACTGACATAGCTGGCTTGTCTAGCACCATTAAAACCGATATCAATGGCTATCTGGCTAATGCCTCTGCAATAAGAACAAGCTTAGGTCATGGTATTGCTTTACGCTCGGGTGTGGAAGTTGATAATGCAAGTGGTTCAACTACATTAGCATCTGCGTGGGATTTCTCAGGATTAAGTAATAATGGCTTATCTGTTAATAATAATCCAGACCCTTCAATAACGTATCAAAAACCTATAGTAGGTGATCTTATCGTGCGTAGTGCGGGTCAGTTAAATATCAATGCGTCACTGACAGATGGATATTTAAATGGGGGGCCGGCTCTAATGAGATCAGATTCCTGGTCGTTTCAATTAGTCTCAGGTGCTGATTTAAGCAGTGCAGATACCATCGCGACTAATAGTTTAAGTGCTACAGATAAGCTTAATAATCCAAGTATCAGTGATCTGACTCTAGGGTCAGGAGCTAGTGTTCATACCGGTACCGGTGATATTAAATTAGCCTCAGCTGGAAATATTGTATTTGCTGATAAAACGGCTACCGTTTATAGCGGAGGACGCTCAACTGTTACTAATCCCTACGGTACTTTAGATAATACTCAAACGGGAACTGGATCACTTGCAGGTCAAACACTGTGGACTTCTGATACGAATGCTGCCTATCCAATTTCTGGAGGCTCAGTAATTTTTCAGGCAGGTGCCGATATTATAGGTGCAGTGAGTAATCAATTTATTCAAGCAGCCCCTTTTGAATCTCCATCATGGTTAGAAGTTCAAGGCAATTCCAGTTTTTTAAGTGCCTGGATGGTCAATGCTAGTTATTTTCAGCAAAATGTAGGATCTTTTGGGGGGGGGATGGTTGATATCTCAGCCGCTGGAAATATTAACGACCTATCTGTTATGATGCCTACCACTGGCAAACAATTGGGAACTGATTTTCCTAATAGTACCAATAGAAATAGTTTATTGGACGTACAGGGGGGAGGTCTGATGAATATTGCTGCTGGCGGGAATATTTCCGGAGGCGCTTATTTCTTGGGTAAAGGTGTAGGTAATATATCTGCAGTCGGTGAAATTAACGGAAGTAGCTCCACCGATCCTAACGCTTTTGCTTCGGGTCCGCAATTAGTAATGAGTGGCAATCAAAGCGATGCTGTTGGCGGTAATACCTTACTAACCTTAAATGCTAATCAAGGAATTAAAATATCCGGTGTTTCTGATTCAATGATTTTAAATCATGGGGGTACACAATTTTTCAGTTATACAGACAAAAGCAAATTAACGCTTAATTCGTTGGCGGGTGATATTCATTTAAATTCTGATACCAGTGTTATTTCAACTATTTTGCAATTAGACACAACAACTGATCAAAAATATCTGGCACATGTTTATCCTGCGTCATTGGATGCAACGGCTTTTAATGGCAGTGTGAAGTTGGATAGCGATATCATTTTGTTTCCTTCTGCCGTATCTAATTTAAATATATTGGCTAAGCAAGCGATTACCTCAAGCAATGGTCAATACAGTTTGACTATGTCAGACGCTAATCCTGCGTTAATAGCAACTGCCTTGAATCCAATAATATCAGGAAATTCTGTGGATCCGGTTTATAGTATTTTTAATACCTTAGCATTAGATACTGGATTAAATTTAGCCTTATTTCATGCTGACACACCCATTCATACAGGCGATAAAATCCCTGCCAGATTGGTAACACAGCAAGGAGATATTTCTTCAGTTCAGATTAATTTGCCCAAGCAGGCTATTATTCAAGCGGGAAATGATCTGCTAAATAGCTCAATTAATATACAACAAATTCTTCTTACTGATGCGTCCATAATATCAGCTGGTCGAGATATTAAATTTGTAACTGATTTAAATAGTGACGGTAATCCGACTGCAAAAAATGATACTTATAAGATACAGATAGCAGGGCCGGGTGATGTTTTGGTTAAAACGGGAAGAAATCTGGATTTAGGAGCTTCCGTCGGTCTATCAAGCGTTGGAAATATATATAATCCTGCGTTACCCAGTACCGGAGCTAATTTAGATGTACTGGTTGGTTTGAATGCGGGAACACCAAATTACGCTGCTTTTATTGATAAATATTTGGTTACCAACCCACTCTATGTCGATCAATATACACTAGTTAAATCATTAATTACCTCTTTTATGAAACAAGAAAGTGGCAATAACACTTTAACTGATGCCAAGGCATTAGCAGCTTTTAAAGCATTAGCGCCTAATCGAACATTGTCTATACAACCACAGCTGAATTCAATTTTGACTTCAGTGTTTTTTAATGAGTTAAAGATTGCTGGAACAGCTTCGGCATCGGATAAAACCAAAGGTAACGCCGGTGGCTTTGCAGCAATAGATACGTTATTTCCTGGCAATCAATGGCAAGGTGATCTGACTCTATTTTTTAGTAAATTACAGACTGTCAGTGGCGGTGATATCAATTTAATGGTGCCTGGAGGTCAAGTCAACGCGGGACAAGCGGTAGCACCCAGTGGCGCTGGTGCTAAAACAGCTGATCAATTAGGTATCGTTGCTCAATCTACAGGTTCTATCAATGCTTTTGTTAAGAATGATTTTATCGTCAATACATCACGTGTATTTACGTTAGGTGGTGGAGATATTGAAATATGGTCTTCTGAGGGCAATATTGATGCAGGTAAGGGTGCTAAGTCAGCTTTATCCGTAACCGTTGATCCTCCATTTTTTGATGCCTCCAACAAGCTTGTGATTCCAGCACCTAAAATTACCAGTGGTAGCGGCATTCGAACAGCCGCAAGTACGGGCGTAGTACCCGGCAATGTATTTTTGTTTGCGCCCAAAGGCATTGTTGACGCGGGAGAGGCAGGTATCGGAGGCACTAATGTAACCATTTCTGCAACCGCTGTTTTAGGGGCTAATAATATCTCTGTCGGAGGTGTGAGTGCTGGAGTACCAGCAGCATCAACGGGGAGTGTTGCTGCAGGTTTAACCGGTACCAGCAATATGACGGCTAATGTTAGTCAGGTTGCACAAGCAGCGACTGAACAGGACAAGGATAAAGAGGAAGAAAAAAAGAAAAATATGACCTTAGGTATGTTAAGTGTTGAGTTTATTGGCTTCGGTGAATAAATTTCGAAGCATGATTAATTAATCGCCCCTAGACCACTCAAAATCCGGTTTTACCTAAGGTAAGATCGGATTTTTTTTGCCTATCAGGTCTGCAACGTTTTATTTTACAAATTCATAATAATGTAATGATTGTTTGTGATAATCAATTTATATATTTGTAACTGAGAGAAATAATGAAACGGTTTGGTTTTTTGTTGGTGATACTTATTTTTGTTCCATCAATCGCATCGGCATGGTGGAATCCTGACTGGGGCTATAAGAAAAAAATAACCTTAGATGTTCTTAAGTTAAAACAAGAGGGCATTTCAATACCCGCCGCTTCTTTTGCTTTGATTAGGTTACATACCGGAAACTTTACCTTTTTTGCTGATCTTGCTGATAAAGGTAAAGACATTCGTATATTGGCTGCTGACGAAGAAACACCCTTAAAGTTTTATATAGAAAAACTTGATGTAATAAATGAAATGGCTTTTATCTGGGTAAAACTTCCAGCTGATTTAGCTACGGCAGCCGATCCAGCGATCTGGATTTATTATGGCAATCCTAAAGCGGTTGACGGGCAGGATGCGGCTGGTTCTTTTGATGTTAATCAGGTGTTGGCTTATGAATTTGCTCAGCCAGGTATTAAAGATCTAACGGCGTATGGAAATAATCCCGGCGATGTGTCTGCAACGATAAGTGAAGGTGGTTTGATTGGCGAAGCCGCTTCATTTAATGGTAGCCAGATTATTCATGTGCCTGCGACACCCTCATTACAAATGTCACCCGCCCTGGGTTGGACGGTTGAGACCTGGGTAAAAATAGATAAATCACAGGTCAATAGTGTTATTTTTCAAAGATCAGGTGCTGGCGGTAATGTAACCTTGTCACTATTGGGTGATACTGTTTCTGTAAAAGTAGAAGAGGGTTCCAAACAAGAGCTTAAAGCACCTACGCCTTTAGCTTTGGGTGTTTGGCATCATCTGGCTTTGGTTGCAAATACCGGCTCATTGGTTTTGTATGTTGATGGGGCAAGTGCTGGTTCCTTGGGCATAGTAACCCGAGAATTAACCAGTAACCTTTCAATTGGTGGAGATGAGTTTGGGGCCAGAGGTTTAAGCGGTTCACTAGACCAGTTTGCGATTTATAAAGTAGCACTGGATGCTAACGCCATTAAATTTGATGCCGAAATGCAGGGTCAGACTGGAGCACTATTAACGTATGGTGAAGACAGTACGCCGGATAGTGAAGGCGGTGGTGAATCTTTAATTCTGGATTCGTTAAAAAATGTAACAACAGATGGTTGGGTTATTATCGGTATCCTAAGTGTAATGTTTGTAATAAGCTGGTTGGTAATGATTGTAAAAGCCATCGTACTGAGTCGTGTCAAAAGGGAAAACAAAAAGTTTGAAAAAGCCTATTTGAACCTAGCATCCAAGGAGTTAGGAAGCCTTAATGCTCAAGGTGAAGAAAGCGATGAAGATTTTGATGAATCGCCGTTGTTGCTATCGTTTACCCAAAAGCATGGTGCTTTTGCAGGATCAACCCTCTATCGTCTTTACCATGTCGGTGTGGAAGAAATGAATCGACGTTTATACAGGGTTGATGGCGTTTCAGGTAAAGAACAGGTCTTGTCAGCACAGTCGATGAATGCTGTTAGAGCCAGTATGGATGCCATGTTAACCCGAGAACTGCAAAAACTTAATGCCCAGATGGTACTCCTGACCATTGCTATTAGTGGCGGCCCCTTCCTGGGGTTGTTGGGTACGGTTATTGGGGTAATGATTACTTTTGCTGCGATAGCAGTCAGCGGTGAAGTCAATGTTAATGCGATTGCACCTGGTATTGCGGGTGCTTTAACCGCAACAGTAGCCGGACTTATTGTAGCGATTCCCTGTTTGTTTGGTTATAACTATTTAGGGGGGCAAATCAAAGAAATTACAGCTGATATGCATGTATTCGTTGATGAGTTTGTTGCCAAATTAAGTGAACAGCATACTTGATTAAGTGTTTAGTTAAGCTGAATCTACAATTACTCTGTCAGAGAAAAGTTAAAATATGAAGTTACAAGAAGAAAATGCGGCCTATGATGAAATCAACGTTACGCCGATGCTGGATTTGGCCTATGTGCTATTGATTGTATTTATCCTGATGACAACTGCAGCAGTGCAGGGTGTGCAAGTGAATTTACCGAAGGCCAGTAATACACCCAGTTTGGCAAAACCACAAACCAAGGCGATTACTGTTACGGCAGATGGTACTATTTTTCTTGATACTTTTCCGGTTACTATGGAACAACTTGAAACTACTTTATTGCAATATAAAGCAGTTAATCCAGCTCTGCCGGTTGTTGTTAAAGGCGATGCAACGGTTCAATACCAAAGTGTAATTGATATTCTTGCAATGTTGGGTAAGCTTGAGATCACCCAAGTTGGTTTAGTCACCCAAAATTTGGTTAAGTAAATCAATTCCGAGTCATGAGTAAGAAAAGTCTAAGGGTTTATATACCTAAAATCATAGGTGGAATAATACTGCTGTTAGCTGTTTTTTATGTTGTAAAAATTATCGGCGGTTTTGCGGATGAAAAACCTGCAAAGCATGAAAAAAAGATCATGCCTATTGCTCTATTTAAGCCCCCACCGCCCCCCCCACCGCCGCCGCCTCAAAAAGTTGAAAAAATCCCAGAGCCTGAAGTTGAAAAAATTGATGTGCCTAAACCGGATCCTGAGCCTGTGCCTGATATACCTGATGAGCAACCTGCTGCAGATACTGGCTTGGATGCAGAAGGTACTGCTGGTTCTGATGCCTTTGGTTTGGTTGGACGAAAAGGTGGTCGTGGATTGTTAGGTGGTGGTAATCCGCATGCCTGGTATGCTGGAACTATTAAAGACAGTCTGGTTGATATTTTGGCCGGGCATGACGAATTAAGAAGAAAAAGTTATTCAGTCGTTATTAAGTTTTGGATCAACCCAGATGGTACAGTGAATCGCTATGAAATGTCACGCGGAAGTAACGATCCTGACATAGATAAAGTATTAAATAAGCTGGTTTCTCAATTTAAGAAAACAAATGAGCCACCACCTCCTGGCATGGAACAGCCTGTTAAACTAAAAATTTCATCACGACTTTAAGCATTTGTGCTTAAACCTGATGAATCGCAAGATTTATCCCCTTACTTCAGATTAGTCTAAGGGAATATATAAATTATATTTAAATTGGCAGGAAATAGTTATGGGTCACAAAAAACCGCTACTGGCTTTAGCATTATTATGCGCGACCGGATTAACGCAAGCGGGTGAAAAGGAAGAATTGCTCAAATTGCGTAATACGACCACTAATCTTATTAAGCAATTAGTTAAACAAGGTATATTGACCGAGCAAGCTGCTAACGAAATGATTAGGCAGGCCGAAGCGGATGCTGATAAGCAAGTTACCGAAGCAAAAACTTCAGCACCCAAGGACGCCGCGCCTTCCGAAGTTGTGCCGGCTGATGAAGTCCGGGTTGCGTATGTACCTGAATTTGTAAAAGATGAAATTCGCCAGCAGGTTCGTAGTGAACTACGTGAAGAAGTTGTTGGTGATGTGATGCAAAAGGCCAAGAAGGAGCAGTGGGGTATTCCGAATGCCTTACCGGAATGGGTTAATCGTTTTAAGTTTTCTGGAGATATACGGCTTAGAGAGCAATCCAGCTTTATGGGGTCGGATAATGCATCGACGGGTAATTATTATGATTGGCCCTCTATTAACGCCAATAACGGTAATGCCAATACCCAAAATCAGTATGTAAATACTACCAGTAGTCGTAATCAGGGGCGTGAACGGGTGCGTCTGGGTATTGATGCGAAAATTATAGACGGTGTTGATGCGGGGATACGCTTGGCTACCGGTAACATTTCAAATCCGGTGTCTACTAACCAGGCGCTGGGTAATACAGGTGGTAGATATCAGTTTAATATAGACCGCGCATTTTTACGTTATAACGCGGTGGATGATAACAAGTTTAACTGGTTAACACTAATGGCCGGTCGGACACCTAATCCCTTCTTTACCGGTGGTAGTGAGGTGGTCTGGGATGAGGATTTATCATTTGAAGGTGTAATGGGAACTGTGCGACATAACCTGAATTCAGCAGACTTTTCTGACGTAATGCGCGGCAAAGGCCCCACCGTATTTGCAACAGCAGGCCTATTTCCGTTACAAGCTTCCTCTGGCTTGAGTACGCGTGATAAATGGATGTTTGGCGGTCAAACCGGATTGGATTGGGGCTTTGATAACCAAGACTCGCTTAAGTTGGGTGCGGCTTACTTCGATTATAGAAATATAACCGCTAAAGTTGATCCAAATTTTAATGTTAGTGGTCAAACTTGTAATGGAGCACCAGCTGATAGTATTCAATCAGCACCGCAATTTATGCAGTTTGGTAATACGTTGACGCCTATTTGTAACTCTGCTAATCCCGCTTCTATGGGTAATGCTTTAGTGGGCTTAGCATCAAATTACCGTATCCTTAATTTCAATGCGCTATACGATTTTGCATTATTTTCACCACACCACCTTAAATTGAGTGCTGATTACGCTAAAAACATTGGGTTTAATGCAAACAGCATACAGAGTGGATACGCAAATGTTTATACAGCCGGTTCTATATTCAATATTCCATTAAGTTCGGCTGACACAAATGCCTGGCAAGTCAAGGTTGAACTCGGTTGGCCAAAAGTCGATGAGGGCGGACATTGGAATATTTTTTCCTTGTATAAATATGTAGGAAGTGATGCGGTGCTGGATGCTTACACCGATTCTGACTTTCATCTAGGAGGGGCGAGCAATCTGGGTGGTACCAATGTTAAAGGTTGGGTTGTCGGGGGGAGCTACGGATTGATTAAAAATGTCTGGTTGACCGGTAAATGGTTGAGCGGCAATATGATCACCGGCCCGAAATATGGCGTGGACATCATGCAGATTGATATTAATACGCATTTTTAAAGGATGGTTGGGTATGATAAAAATAGTCAAATCACAACTTGTTTTAATTTTATTACTGTGTGGCTCATTGCCGGTAACATTATCGGCTGCACCACGTCCTGCGGATGGCAATAGTAAAGCATTAGCCAAGCTGCAAGAGATGGTAAAAGATGCAACAACGGAGCGTGATCAACTTAAAACTGAAAAAGACAAGTTAACGATAGAAATTGATGGTTTAAAGAAAGATATTGCAAGTAAAGCTTCAGATGAGCAACGCATAAGCGCTGAGTTAGCAGCACAAAAAAGTAGTAATGAGGTAGTTAGTAATACACTGCAACAAACTCATGCAAAATTACTTGAAGTAATTGAAAAGTATAACGTGCTAAATAAATCAAAAAATGAGTTAACTGCAGCTCATGTCAATTTGGAAAATAGCTATAAGCACGCTGAAGCAGAGTTGAAAAGTTGTGAAACCAAAAACATTAAGTTATATGAAGCTGCTGAACAAATTTTAAGTGCCTATGAACACCACGGTATTTTTAATTCATTATTAGAATCTGAGCCTGTTTTTCAATTTAAGACAGTTGAAATGGAAGGTATAGTTCAAGAGTATCAAGATAAATTACGTAAACAGACGTACCACAGTAATGATAAAAAGCCATAAACAGTGTTTTAAGCCCGCAATAGTGCATTGACTCCATTAGGGCAGGTTACATGATCTTTCATACCCTCTTTTGAAAAGTTTCGTTCGCGTGGAAATGATCAACTACTGTCTCTACCAACTCCGATGCCAGTCGGTTTTTATGAAAGATATAGTTTTAAATTGCTGTCCAGATTTTGAATGTAACTAAATTATTCCTTGTCACCCAATGATTCAGGCGCAGTTAATTTATTGAGCAATGACTCACTTGTCATTGTCTTAATTTTTTCCAAGGTCTGCGCTGTTTTACAATAGTCAGGCAAGTTATCCCACAGCTGAAGAATTTCAAGCTCATACAATTTCGCTTCGTAATCGTTCGAGTTTACCTCGAAGTCGTTGTTAACCATTATCTAATACCTACAATCTCTAAATACCAGTAAGACAAATTTATTCAAAAATATTTTATATGATAAAGTCTCAATTACTCAAAGCGCAAGTTTTTAATTTACAACTATAGACAGCTTTCATTTTATATTAAAGAGTAGTTTAAAGTGTTGGTAGATGAAGACTCACCTTAATTAAATTTATTCACACCTACGAACTAAGAGCAACAAACTAAATTCTTGGAAATGTTATACACTAAAATTGGCGTGTTATTAGGGGGTAATTAATATATTAATAATTCTGGTAAGTTATTCAGTCGGATTTACTTTTCTAGGTTTTAATATTGGAAGAACCAATTTATGAGTAATTATAGCCTCATTGTCACTACGCTCTTCTGTTGTAGATCGATGTGTCGTTGCTGCTGAGGAAATTGTGCTTACTTTGCCCTGATAAGTGTCTTGTTCTTTCTTAGATTCTTCTTTAACCCTATCGCTATCGCTATCTCTATAACTATCGGTATCTTTGTAACTATCGCTAAGTGTTGGGTCAGCAGTGGTCGGGTTATAATGACTAGCGTAAGTTACAGCAGCACTTGCTGATCCTAATACATATCCACTGGCGTAACCTTGCACATATTTACTGGCATAGTCGGCAAAAGAAAAGACTGAATTAGCCATTAACAATATTACACATAACACTGTTTTCATTTTCTTAGCCTCATACCAGGGAAGAATCAAAGTTGTCACTTACCGCATATTAACAAGCGTAATTATATCATAAAAATTTAGATGATCTCATTTTAAATGATGGATTTTTGTGCTATATACCGTACTATCTAAAAATATGTTTATTTGTCCTGATAATCATCGGCCTGTTAGCAAATAGCTTGCGATATAATACGGTGTTATTTTCAAATTTCATTTACCTCTAAATTAGGATATTACGATGAGCTATAATCCCGCTGATATTACGCACCCAGCGGATCTAAGCGCACATGAACAGGGCACTGGCCCAGTTCGCGCTCACCATCCTGTTTATAAAGATTTTTTACCTCCCTGTAATTATGCTTGTCCTGCCGGCGAAAACATTCAGGCATGGTTAGCGCTAGTGCAATCTGGATATTACCAGCAAGCTTGGCAGCAAATCATGCGTGATAATCCAATGCCTGCCGTGCATGGTCGGGTTTGTTACCACCCCTGTGAAACTCAATGTAATCGTGAGCAACTTGACGGTGCGGTGAGTATTCATGCCATCGAACGTTTTTTAGGTGATAAGGCCTTAGCTGAGAATTGGCAAGTGACCGTTGATTTTGAGCCGACGGGTAAGCGTATTTTAGTGGTGGGTGCGGGGCCGAGTGGTTTATCTGCGGCTTATCATCTGGCGAGATTGGGTCATAAGGTGGTTATTTATGAAGCAGGACCCGTTGCAGGCGGTATGATGCGTTTTGGTATTCCGGCCTATCGTTTGCCCCGTCATGAACTTGAGTTTGAGATACAAAGAATCGTGTCTTTAGGCGTTGAAATTGTCTTAAATCGCAAAGTCGATAATCTTCTGGCTGATAAAAAAGAGGGTAACTTCGATGCGGTGTTTGTCGCTGTAGGCGCTCATCTAAGTAAGCGCATTGATATCCCTGCCCGAGACGCTTCCAAGATGCTGGATGCGATTACTTTTTTACGGGATGCTTCGGCGGGAAATACACCGCTATTAGGCAGAAAAGTGGCCATCTATGGTGGAGGCAATACCGCTATGGATGCAGCTAGAACAGCTAAACGTCTAGGGGCGGATGAAGCGTACATTATTTATCGACGTGATCGTGATCACATGCCCGCCCATTCTTTTGAAGCCGATGAAGCCCTTGAAGAAGGCGTTAAAATCAACTGGCTACGCTCTATAAAAGAGATGGATGATTCCTCTATAAAGGTAGAAATTATGGCCTTGGATGCTAAGGGCGTTGCGCAACCCACTGGGCAATATGAAACGCTGGATGCCGATGCACTTATTTTAGCGGTTGGTCAAGACACGGATACGCGCTTTTTACGTTCAGTAACCGGTATAGAATTTAAATCTGATGACACGGTTATTGTGGATTCGAGTATGCGTACTGGGGTAGATGGTATTTTTGCTGGGGGAGATATGGTACCTAGCGAAAGAACCGTAACGACTGCGGTGGGGCATGGTAAGAAAGCAGCGCGGCATATTGATGCGTGGTTACGCAGTACTCGTTATATTGCTCAACCTAAGCATGGCTTAGTGACTTATGAGAAATTACATATTTGGTATCAAACTGATGCCGAACAAAAACATCAAGCGCACATTCCTCCGCAACAACGAACAGAAAGCTTTTCTGAAATCGTTGCAGGTTTAGATACAACGGAAGCTACGTTTGAAGCGCAGCGTTGTTTTTCTTGTGGCAACTGTTTTGAGTGTGATGGGTGTTTTGGAGCCTGTCCAGAGAAAGCGATAGTTAAATTAGGTCCGGGTAATCGCTATAGATATGATTATGATTTATGTACCGGTTGTGCCGTTTGTTTTGAACAATGTCCTTGCCATGCTATTGAAATGGTTGCTGAACAGAGAGATTAAATCATGAACACCCATCAGGATGTAACTGTTGACGGTAATGAAGCTGTCGCCTATGTGGCCTACCGTATTAATGAAGTCTGTGCCATTTATCCGATTACCCCGTCGTCTGCGATGGCCGAATGGGCTGATCAATGGGCAGCGGAAGGTAAAACTAATATTTGGGGTAACATCCCTTTAATTGCCGAAATGCAAAGTGAGGGAGGTGCAGCCGGTGCTGTACACGGTGCGCTACAAACAGGGGCCTTATCAACCACCTTCACTGCTTCCCAGGGATTGTTATTGATGATTCCTAACATGTATAAAATTGCCGGTGAACTAACGGCCACAGTGTTTCATGTGGCAGCCCGTTCATTAGCTACTCAAGGGTTATCTATATTTGGTGATCATTCCGATGTCATGGCGGTACGTGATACGGGTTTTGCCATGTTGGGTTCCAGTTCTGTGCAGGAAGCCCACGATATGGCTTTAATTGCGCAAGCAGTCTCTTTGGAAGCCCGTGTGCCATTCATCCATTTTTTTGATGGCTTTCGGACTTCGCATGAAGTCAATAAAATCAGTTTGCTTTCAGATGAACAAATTAGTGCCATGATTAACGGAGATTTAGTACGGGCACATCGTGCACGTGGATTAAACCCTGATCATCCGTTTATTCGTGGTACCGCACAAAATCCGGATATTTATTTTCAAGCCCGAGAAACGGTTAATCCCTTCTACGCTAAAGTGCCTGCCATTACGCAAAACATAATGGATAAATTTGCGGCAATCACGGGGCGTCAATATCGATTGTTTGAATATACGGGTGCAGAAGATGCGACTAGAGTAATTGTTATCATGGGGTCTGCGGCAGAGACGGTGAAACAGACAGTGGCCAGTCTGGTAACTAACGGTGAGAAAGTCGGCGTTATTCATGTGCGCTTATATTTGCCATTTGATCAAGATGCTTTTTTGGTGGCGTTGCCTCTCACAGTCAGCCATGTGGCTGTTTTAGATCGCACTAAATCACCCGGCGCGACCGGCGAACCACTCTTTCATGATGTGGTCAGTACTTTCGCAGAGGCGTTTAATACCGATAAACTGGCCAAAATGCCAAAGACTGTCGGTGGGCGCTATGGTTTATCATCCAAAGAATTTACCCCAGCCATGGTCAAAGGTATCTTCGATGAGCTACTTAAAGCGCAACCTAAGAGTCATTTTACAATAGGGATCAATGACGATGTCAGTCATAGCAGTCTGGATTATGATTCAAGCTTCAATATTGATTCAGATAAGGTTATTTCAGCCTTGTTTTTTGGACTGGGTGCAGATGGTACTGTAGGGGCGAACAAAAACACCATTAAAATTATTGGCGATTTACCGGGCTTTTATGCGCAGGGTTATTTTGTTTATGACTCAAAGAAGTCGGGTTCGCAAACCATTTCGCATTTGCGTTTTGGCCCCGACCCTATTCATGCGCCGTATCTTGTTCAGACAGCTCAATTTATTGGTTGTCACCAATTCAACTTCTTATTTAAAACAGATATTCTGGCACAAGCTGCACCAGGTTCTG
This sequence comes from uncultured Methylococcaceae bacterium, assembly GCA_903839855.1. Taxonomy (GTDB): domain Bacteria; phylum Pseudomonadota; class Gammaproteobacteria; order Methylococcales; family Methylomonadaceae; genus Methylobacter_C. The sequence continues at coordinate 12,667 of CAIMEB010000210.1, read as the reverse complement.
TTTTCTTGCTTAATAGTCCCTTTCCTGTCGAGGACGTATGGGCGCATTTGCCGCGCTATGTACAAGAGAGAATTATCAATAAAGGCCTGTCTTTTTATGTCATCGATGCTTCAACCGTAGCCCAGGAAACGGGTATGGGCAATCGGGTGAATACTATTCTACAAACCTGCTTCTTTGCTCTTTCAGGTGTATTACCTCGTGATCAGGCTATTGCTAAAATTAAAGAGACTATCAAAAAGACTTACAGCAAAAAAGGTGAAGAGGTTGTTTTACAAAATTATGCGGCGGTAGATCAAACGCTTGCCCATTTATTTCAGGTACAAGTGCCGTTAGAAGCGACTAGTCTTGTCGAAATGCCGCTGATTGTTCCGGTTGAAGCGCCTCGGTTTGTGCAAGAAGTCACGGCAAAAATGATGGCAGGTGAGGGCGATCAACTTGCCGTGAGTCAATTGCCTCTGGATGGCACTTACCCTTCGGGGACGACGGCTTGGGAAAAACGTAATGTGTCGCACTATGTGCCAGAGTGGGTGCCTGATTTATGTATTCAGTGTGGCAATTGCAGTTTCGTGTGCCCACATTCGGTGATTCGTGCCAAGTTTTATAACCAAAGTGTCTTGGACAATGCGCCGACTGAATTTAAATCTGCAAAAATCAGTGCTCGTGGCTTTCCTGAAACACGGTACACCCTGCAGATATATTTGGAAGATTGTACCGGTTGTAACTTATGCGTCAGTGTCTGTCCAGCCATGAGTCTTAAAGAAAGCGGGGTTAAAGCGATTAATATGCAGGTGAAAGAACCGCTGCTGGAACAGGAACGAGAAAACATCCGCTTCTTTGAAAGTATCCCCTACAATAATCGGGCGAACGTTGATTTCTCTTCTATTCGTGGCACCCAGTTTTTACAACCGCTGTTTGAGTTCTCAGGTGCGTGTGCCGGTTGTGGCGAGACCCCTTATGTTAAGTTAGTCTCGCAACTTTTTGGTGATCGCTTGATTGTTGCTAATGCAACGGGATGTTCGTCAATTTATGGCGGTAACTTACCCACCACACCCTGGACTAAAAACAGTGATGAGCGTGGCCCCGCGTGGTCTAATTCCTTGTTTGAAGATAATGCTGAGTTTGGCCTAGGCTTTCGTTTAACCGCCGATAAACATCGTACTTTCGCGATGCAACTGACCCGTGAATTTCAGCATGAATTAGGTGGTGTTCTAGTGAATGCGATTCTTAATGCGCCGCAAAAAACCGAGTCTCAAATTCGTACCCAACGCGAAAGAGTGGCAGAATTAAAAGCGATTTTGTTACAGATGAACTCAGAAAAAGCCCTAGATTTATTGTCGGTCGCCGATCATTTAGTACGACGCAGTATCTGGATTATGGGCGGTGATGGTTGGGCTTATGATATTGGTTCTGGGGGGCTTGATCATATTCTTGCCAGTGGTCGGGATGTCAATGTTCTGGTAATGGATACGGAAGTGTATTCCAATACCGGGGGACAAATGTCTAAATCTACGCCCTTAGGAGCCGTAGCTAAATTTGCGGCGGGTGGTAAAACGGTTGCTAAAAAAGATATCGCTTTACAGGCTATTTCTTATGGAAATGTGTATGTCGCGCGTATCGCAATGGGCGCTAATCCGCAACAAACCTTATTGGCTATGCGCGAAGCAGAGGCTTATCCTGGCCCCTCTTTAATTCTGGCTTATAGTCACTGTATAGCACATGGTATTAACATGCAAAATGGCTTAAAACAGCAAGACTTAGCTACCGCATCAGGCTATTGGCCACTGGTACGTTATAACCCTGTTTTACGTCAGACTGATAAGAATCCGTTTGTTTTGGATTCTCCACGTCCGCGTAAGTCTTTTAAAGAGTACGCTTATAATGAGTTGCGCTATAAAATGCTGCAAAGAACTAATCCAGCAGAGGCGGATCGAATGCTAAAACTTGCACAACAGATTGTCAATCAAAAGTGGGAAATTTATGAACAGATGGCAACACGCTCGGGTAGTCAGTTTCACCCCGATGCCAATAGTATTGAATAGGGGAAAATAGTATGGATTTATCAACTGATTACATGGGACTTAAACTTAAGCATCCCCTTGTTGCCTCTTCATCACCCTTATCAGATTCACTGGAAGGTATTAAATTACTCGAAGACTCGGGTATATCAGCCGTGGTTATGTATTCACTCTTTGAAGAACAGATTCGAAGAGATAATGAGGCGTTTGATTTTCTTTTGCAATCCGGGACAGAGAGTTTTGCGGAATCGCTTAATTATTTTCCGCATCTTGATACAGAACATAAAGGCTCGGAGCAATATCTTAATCTGGTGCGTAAAGCTGTTGAAGCCACTGATATTCCCATCATAGCTAGTCTTAATGGCGTCACTAACGTGGGCTGGATTGATTATGCAAAACAAATTCAACAAGCCGGTGCCAGTGCGCTTGAGTTGAATGTTTACTTTATACCGACTGATCTGGAGATGACACCGATTTCCGTTGAGCAATGTTATTTCGATATTCTGAAAGCGGTAAAGTCAGCGGTATCTATTCCGGTAGCAATAAAACTCAGCCCGTTTTTTAGTGCTACGGGTAATATGGCAAAACGCCTGGATGAAGAGGGTGTGGACGCACTGGTATTGTTTAACCGCTTTTATCAACCGGATATTAATTTAGAAACCCTAACCATAGACCCCCACACAGAATTAAGTACCCCAGCAGAAATTCGTTTGCCTCTGCTTTGGATCGCTGTATTGTATGGTCAAATTAAAGCATCTTTGGCTGCCAGTCGGGGTGTTCATTCATCCACTGAAATAATAAAGTATCTGATGGCTGGGGCGGATGTGGTGATGGTTGCCTCTATTTTGATGAAAAAGGGTCCAAAATACTTACAAGTACTGCTTAATGAGACGGAGCAATGGCTTTCTGCGCGTGGCTATCATTCGGTAAATGAAGTCAGAGGCATGATGAGTCGAAAAAACATAAAAAATCCGGGGGCTTTAGAAAGGGTTAATTATATTAAAGTACTGGAGAGTTTCGAGAATCCTTTTGCTTCTGGAATTGCACGTTCCCGCTAAATAAATTTCCAGCGTTGAAAACGAACACTATTAGGGTAAAAGGTAAGACGCAATAATAAATCTACGCATCCTATAGAGAGGTACTTTATTTTTGCGAGTTACCTAAAGGTCTACTTGTGCTCCTGTGTGATTATCCGATAGTACAGCTATTGTCGGGTCGTCACCCAGTTAAAACTCACGGATAGTACGTACTCTATGTGAGAGATTTTTATTGCCGGTAAATTGCTTTCCGATATAAAAATTATGAAACCAGGCATTAAAGCTATCACTTTCTGTTGAACTCCAATAAAGGTGATTAGCAAAGTCGCCAACTAAATCTCTTTGTTCGTACAATAAATTTAATTCATCCCTATTAGGGAGATGCCAGTCAAAAGGGTGATTGCCGGTTAATTTTTTGGCTTCATGCCAAGTCGCCTTGATAGATAAGTCTTCCCTGCTTGCTGCAAGTCCATGATAGCTTGAAGCATCAACATAAAATACAACACTATTATCGTCTAAGATGTCACCCAATTTATATCGGGTTCTTACTGGCATTTCGAAACCGGTTAACTGGTATTTTTTGATGATAGTTTCAATGGTCTGATAGGAGTTTAAGCGATCATTGGTTTGGGCAACCAGTTTATTAATTTCTTTTGCAGCGGCACGTTGCTGGGTGCTGAGTAACCAACGGGAGAAGTTCTGAATATCTTTATTGGCGCCGAAGAATTTTTTGATATAGTCACTTTCAAGGTTTTCGGCTATTAATTGAACCTCATCAAACCGTTTACTTTCAAGAATTTTTTGCTTAAAAGAGAAGGCGAGCTCTTTTGATAAAACATTAAGATTCTGATATAAATCATCGAGTCCTTTAACCAGTTCAATGGCAATTAACCAGCCGGGCTCTAATTCTTTATCTTTATTATTGAGGTTGTTATCTTCAGTGTCTTGATTAGACTCAAAGCCGGTTTTTGTAGTCGATTGCCAATGCGTATACTGTTTCCGTTTTTCGGGATCTATTAAGACGGCATAAGCTTCATTAATTTCTTTGGTTTTTCTTATAGCTTCCTCTGTATCACCTTCATAGCGATCAGGATGGTATACCATCATTAGCGCCTTGTAGGCGGCTTTAATTACAACCATTTCAGCGCTATCAATCACGCCTAATATGCTGTAGTAATCTCTTTGTGTCGCACTCATTTTGCACCGTGAAAAAATTGCATAAAATCCAGAAGCACTTTATCAGTTATCGTTTTTTATGTTTATTAGCGTTACAATCACTTATCTAGTTTGATTGTGATTATTATCTGGGAATTATATCAATATTACTTGACCAACACGCGGAATTGACAAAAAAAGGGCTGTATGATGTTAAGCTTGAGGCGCGTATTAACAAGTGATGCTAACGAATTAGTAACGTGTTCATTAATAATGGACAATTTAACGTTGTTAAATCAGGCCGGATCTTTTGTTTCAGTGTAATAAAACTGTCAAAAAACAAAGTTAAGCTAATAGACTATGAAAAAAATTAAAATTGAAAAACATAAGCTTTTACTCAGGCATCTTACGCTTGATGATTATGATAACATTGCTATTTTAATGGAGCATGTTTACGGTAATTTAGGTGGTGCTTGGAAGGCCGATCAATATGCCTCTCAAGTCAATCGATTTCCTCAAGGACAGATTTGCATTGAAGATAACGGGAAGTTGGTGGCGGCGGCCTTAAGCATGATTGTTGATTATAGCCGTTTTGGTGATATTCATACGTATGCACAAATTACGGGTGATGGTTATTTAACACATCATGATCCGCACGGTGATACCTTGTACGGTGTTGATATTTTTGTACACCCTGAATACAGGGGCTTGCGTTTAGGTCGTCGCTTGTATGACGCACGTAAAGAATTATGTCGAAATTTAAATTTGCGCCGATTCATTGCGGGTGGAAGGATTCCGGGTTACGCTCAATACGCTGATACGTTAACACCGGTAGGCTATATTGAAGAGGTTAAGAATCGGGAAATTTTTGATCCTGTGTTGTCATTCCAGCTTTTAAATGGCTTCCATGTTAGAAAGGTATTGACCGGGTATTTACCTGTGGATGCTGATTCTAAGGGTTTTGCGACATTGCTTGAATGGGTTAATCTTGATTATATCGAGAAAGTACCCATGATTGGCGGCCCTAAAAATATCATTCGCTTAGGGGTTGTACAATGGCAAATGCGTACCTTGTCCAGTGTCGAAGAGTTACTTAAACACGCTGAGTTTTTTATTGATGCGGTTTCCGGTTATCAATCTGATTTTGTACTGTTCCCTGAATACATGAGTGCGCCGCTCATGGGCTTATTCAATGATAAAAATCCACCGGATGCGATTCGTGCTTTAGCGGGCTTTACCAGTGAAATACGTAATGGTTTATTAGACATGGCAATGTCTTATAACATCAATATTATAGCCGGTTCTATGCCAGAGTATAGTTCTCATGAACTTTATAATGTTTCCTGGATACTGAGAAGGGATGGTACTTTTGAAGCTCAATATAAAATACACGTCACGATTGATGAAGTGAGTTGTTGGGGGGTTAAAGGTGGCGATGCCTTAAAAGTATTTGATACTGACTGTGGAAAAATTGCCGTATTAATCTGTTATGATTCTGAGTTTCCTGAGTTGGCGCGTTTAGCAACGATGCAAGGGGCACAGATTATTTTTGTACCCTTTTGGACGGACACTAAAAATGCTTATCAACGCGTGCGCTATTGTTCGCAGGCGCGTGCTATAGAAAATGAATGCTTTGTTGCAATTACAGGCAGTGTTGGAAACTTGCCTCATGCTGAAAACATGGATATTCAATATGCACAGGCCGCTATTTTTAGTCCCAGTGACTTTTCGTTCCCACATGATGCTATCTTGGCTGAAGCAACACCCAACACTGAGATGACCTTAATTACCGATGTTAATCTAGATTTGTTAAAACAAGTGCGTACTCGTGGAGCCGTTCGTAATCTGGCTAATCGGCGTCAGGATTTATACCGTTTGGAATGGGTGTAGTTGTTAATTATGTTGACTGTCATACAACTTAAGGTTTTAGAAGATAACTATATTTATCTCATTCATGATGAAGTCTCTGGAGAGACGGCGGTAGTTGACCCGGCCTTGACGCAACCGGTTTTGGATGAGTTAGATAAAAAAGGCTGGCGATTGACCTATGTTTTAAATACCCATCATCACTGGGATCATGTAGAAGGTAATCTTGAGCTAAAGAACAAAACAGATTGTAAAGTAGTTGCAGCACACGCTGATTGGGAACGTGTTCCTGGTATTGATCAGGGTGTGAATGACGGAGACGCTATTTTTTTAGGCGAAAACAAGCTTCAGGTTATTGCGACCCCAGGACATACAAGTGGACACATTGTTTATTATTCCGCAGACAGTGAAGCTTTGTTTTGTGGTGATACCTTATTTGTGATGGGCTGTGGACGTTTGTTTGACGGCACTGCCGAGCAATTGTATCAGTCTTTACAGACACTAAAAGCATTGCCGCCCGAAACCCGTGTGTATTGCGCCCATGAATATACTGAAGCTAACGGACGATTTGCTTTAAGTATTGAGCCGGATAATAAACAGTTGCAAGACAAAATGCTTACAGTGAGACAATTAAGAGCAGAGCAAAAACCAACTGTTCCGTCAACTATTGAACTGGAACGGGCGACTAATCCATTTTTTAGAGTCGATAGTTTAAGTGTACAACAGACACTAGGACTGTTAGGTGAAAACCCAGTACGTGTTTTTACTGAGTTGCGAAAACGTAAAGATAATTGGTAAGCGTATGCTTCAAAGACCCTTGTCGTGTGAAAGGGTCTTTGAATCCTGCCTATAGTGCGTATTAATTTCTTGGACGCATGTGTGGAAATAACAAGACATCGCGTATTGAAGGCGCATCCGTAAAGAGCATCACTAACCGGTCAATACCAATGCCTTCCCCTGCCGTTGGCGGCATTCCATGTTCCAGGGCAACGATATAGTCTGCGTCATAGTGCATTGCTTCATCGTCTCCTGCTTCTTTTTCTTCAACCTGTTTTTGAAAACGGGCGGCTTGATCTTCAGCATCATTCAATTCTGTAAAGCCATTGGCGATTTCTCGACCACCGACGAAGAACTCGAAGCGATCAGTGACATGTGGGTCTTTGTCATTGCGCCTTGCCAAGGGCGAGACCTCAACTGGATAAGCGGTAATAAAGGTTGGATTCATTAATCGGCTTTCGACCGTTTTCTCAAAGATCTCTATTTGTATTTTACCTAAACCATAACTGTCTTTAACTGGGAGGTGCAAGCTCTCAGCGACTTTAACGGCTGCTTCACGGGTTTCAAGGTCACTGGTCGTTAGGTTGGGATTAAAGTGTAGGATAGATTCATTGACGGTCATTCGGTCGAAAGGTTTACCAAAATCGTATTGCTCACCTTGATAATTAACCACTGTTTGACCAACCACTTCAACGGCAATGCCGCGCAACATGGCTTCAGTTAAATCCATGAGGTCTTGATATTCCGCATAAGCTTGATAAAACTCCAGCATGGTAAACTCTGGGTTGTGGCGTGTTGATAAGCCTTCATTACGGAAGTTGCGATTGATTTCAAAGATGCGTTCAAAGCCACCGACTACGAGACGCTTTAAATAGAGTTCTGGCGCAATACGCAAAAACATATCCATATCCAGCGCATTGTGATGCGTAGTAAAAGGTCTTGCAGTCGCACCGCCAGGAATGACTTGCATCATCGGTGTTTCTACTTCTAGAAACTGACGTTCTGTTAGAAACTGGCGAATATAAGCAACAATTTTAGAGCGGATTAGAAAGGTATCACGTGAATGCTCGCTCATGATCAAATCCAGATAGCGTTGTCTGTATTTGATTTCTTGATCAGCAATGCCATGAAACTTTTCAGGCAATGGTCGTAGGGCTTTGGTTAACAAACGAATGTCATTGACCTTAACACTTAATTCACCGGTTTGAGTGATAAACAAGACACCTTCAGCACCGATAATATCGCCAATATCCCATTTTTTAAATTGTTCATTATAAAAGCCTTCTGGCAGGGTATCACGGGTGATATACAACTGGATTTTTCCAGACATGTCCTGAATATGAGCAAAGCTGGCTTTACCCATGATGCGACGAGTCATGATTCGTCCAGCCAGTTTTACGCGAATTGAGGCTGTTTCTAACTCTTCTTTAGTCTTTGCGCCATGCTCCGACAGCAGTTCACCTGCTAAAGCATCACGGCGAAAATCGGTAGGGAAGGCGATGCCGTCATTTTCACGCAGTTCATTTAGTTTGCTACGGCGTTGCTTAATTTGTTCTTGTTCGTCTTGTTGTATTTCTGACATGGGGGAATAAGTAATGTGATTGAAAATTGTAGATTGTGAGAATCGATTTTTTACCTATAAAAACTGAGATAGATAATAAACGTTATCGTAATTTTGAATACAAACATCCAAATCTGGAGTTGAATTAAACTCAAGTTTTTTACGCTTTGATATTCCTTTATCCGGCGTTATTCTATCGAGCCTAAATAAAATGCCTTTATAATGTAAACTATCGTTGTTCAAGTCTTGAAAATCAGAAGAGCATAATTTTATTCTATCGATGATAAATTGAAAAAATAACTTGCCGGCTCTCAGTTGTTTTAAATAATCTCCGATATTTTTTGATTTTAATTCAATTAGAAATATATAAACCTGATCACCTTTTTGATGTACTAAAATAAAATCATTTTTAGTGCAAAGTCCTTTTATGGTAGGATTAAAGAATGGAAATAAAACATCGTTCTTTGATGTTTTATCCTTATCAAAGCTAAAACAAGAGGTATTATTGAAATCCTTTATTTTAATATCAACAGATAAGCTCTCTTTTTCTTCTTTAAGGCGTAAAGTGTTTTTGTCTACAAGTGGGAAATGAAAATCTTCGGAAATGATTACATTTAATGAATTAGTTAGCGACCGCATTAATTATTTAACTCCTTTGCATCCTGCATAGCATAATATATCTCATTCGATGATTTATTGAGATCATTAATGACAGTGTCAAAAGTTTCAGCAATAACCCCTTCTTCTTCATCCATTATCATCGGTATAATTTTTTTATTATCAAATAAATAGGCAGAGACGTGCCTAATTGCTAATAATTCATTGTCCTGATAATCGTATTTTTTTTGTAAGTCTGTAGCACCAACGAAATCTTTTTTTAGCATGATTAAATTATTGAGTTCGCGCACAAAATAATCACTGTGGGTACTAACAATAACCTTTAGACCCGCATTAACCAATTGAGCTAAAATTCGTGCTACCTGTCGTTGATTATCAGGATGTAAATTAAGCTCAGGCTCATCAATCATTAAGCAATCGCCTTCCTCGGCAAGATGCTCTAAATAAAAAACTAATCCAAAAAGAGTTTTAACCGTTGATGAGCTAAAATGCAGAGGTAGTTTTTTATGGTTGCTTCTATAGGGTAAAAAGAAAACATTACCTTGACCATCTACTTCATATTTACCACTTAAAATCTTTTTTTGTATGTTTTGTGCATACTCTCGATAAATACTTTTTTGTTTTTGTGTGCGTCCAATTTTATTAAGCGTCTGAATATAATCTTGAACCGGATCAGCATAACGTGAGTCTAAAATATCCTTTAAGAGCTCCATGGGATCGACTTTATCTTTTTGTGCATGTTGCAATAATAAATTACGGGTGCTGGATAATTCCTTATAAAATAAATTTAGTCCTGCTCTCTCTGAAGGTAGTAAAAAAGAGTCTTTAGATAAGCAAGTAAAGACGATACTCAGTAATCCTTTTGAAATAAAGTCTTCTAGCAAACCATCGGGAATTTCAGTATTACGCAAGGTTAGTTGAATGGTTTCATTGTTTTCTTCTTTTTCTAACAATAGCGACCAATCCTTGTTTTTTCCTAGAGAGAGCATTCGCTTGGCCGCTTTTTTAAATGCTCGTTCTTGTAAGCTATCATTATTAAAATCTAAATGTATTTTGGTATTAGCAAAGTCATCATCGGTTACACCAAATAAGCGAGGTAAATAACGCTTAAAGTCTCGCTCAATATGTTTAATCATTTCCTTTTGGTGTAAATTAAGGATATCACTGACTGTTAGGTGATGTGTTCCATTTTTTTTAAGAAGAGTTATTACTTCCTTAACAAAATTGAAACGAATATCAAATTCTTTTTCTAATAACCCATAAAGTGAGTACATAGCATAAGTCTTCCCTGAATTAGTTTTACCACAAAATAGGGTAAAATCATTGAGTTCAATGCTACCGATATCAATGCCACCCAAATTTTCAAATTCAATTTTCATTTTGTTACTCTGTGAATTACAGTCCACTCTTTAAGCTGGCTTCAATGAATTGATCCAGGTCTCCATCTAATACCGCTTGGGTATTACCTGTTTCTACACCTGTGCGTAAATCTTTAATACGGGATTGATCTAATACATAAGAGCGAATTTGACTGCCCCAGCCGATGTCGGATTTTGTGTCTTCCAATGCTTGAGCCGTTTCACTGCGTTTACGCATTTCAAGTTCATACAATTTAGCTTTTAACTGCTTCATTGCGGTATCACGGTTCTTGTGCTGTGAACGGTCACTTTGACATTGCACCACAATACCGGTTGGATTATGGGTCATTCGCACCGCTGATTCCGTTTTATTGATGTGCTGACCACCGGCACCACTGGCACGATAGACATCAACACGAATATCGGCTGGATTGAGATCAATGTCGATATCATCATTAATTTCAGGTGAGACAAACACGGAAGCAAAAGAAGTATGACGACGATTGCCGGAGTCAAACGGCGATTTTCTAACTAAACGATGCACACCGGTTTCTGTTCTTAACCAACCAAATGCGTATTCGCCTTCAAATTTAATGGTGGCGCTTTTAATACCCGCGACATCACCTTGAGATTCTTCAATCAGTTCAGTTTTAAAGCCTTTGCGCTCACCCCAACGTAAGAACATCCGTTCTATGATGGAAGCCCAGTCTTGAGCCTCTGTGCCACCCGAACCGGATTGAATATCTAAGAAGGCATTGTTAGGATCCATTTCACCTGAAAACATCCGGCGGAATTCAAGAGCTGCGACTCTTTTCTCAAAGTGCGCTAAATCATCAACGACAGTATCAATAGTTTCTTCATCTTCTTCCTCAACGGCCATCAGCAATAATTCTTCGGCATCGGTTAAACCACGCTCTAATTCAGTGATGGTATTAACGATGACTTCTAATTGACCGCGTTCTTTACCTAAGGCTTGAGCCTGTTCCGGGTTGTCCCAGATTTTAGGGTTCTCTAATTCGCGTAAAACTTCGACCAAGCGTTCGCTTTTAATATCAAAGTCAAAGATACCCCCTGAGTGAGTTACCACGGTTTTTCAGGTCGGCTATTTTATTTTTAATCGGATTTATTTCTTGCATGAAGGATGTTTTAACCAATGACAGTCGATACCCAACGGCATTACAAAGTGAAGCGCGGGTCGATGAAAACTTAAAAAAGACTCTAATTATAAACTATTAGCCGCTTGTATTCATGTAGAAAAATGGTCTATGCACTTAAAACCGGGCACGGCGTGAGTCTTAACCGTTCGCTCACGCAGTATTTCATAGGGGTGAATTTAATCCGTTTGCCTGGCGTGTGCGATAACTGATGCAAATCATTCTTGATTTTATGCTAAAGTTTATTGAGCAAAAATAAAATGTAATCGAAGAGCAGATGCCCAAAACTTAATTGAAAGAATCAAAAATGTATTATGTTACGGAATCCTACACCTTCGAAGAAAGTATAAAAAAGTCACGCTTTATCAGTGTGATTTTTCCCTGCACCCGTGATCAAGTTGTATTGCATCAAGTAAAAGCGTTACACGCCGAACATCCGCATGCAAGCCATATTGCCTTTGCCTACCGTATCAAGACCCACGAAGGCATTATTTATCGGTTTCATGATGCAGGTGAGCCTACCGGTACTGCAGGGAAACCGATTTTTCAATACATTGAAGGCAAGGACATCATTAATGTACTCATTGTAGTGATCCGCTATTTTGGAGGCGTTAAGCTGGGCGCCGGTGGACTTACCAGAGCTTATGGTCACATGGCGAAACAGGTGATTGAAATATCGACATTACAACCTTACGTAGAAATGACAACACTTCAATTCACGCTAGATTATCAACGGTTTCAGTCTTTTGATTACGCATTAAAAAAAGTGAATGGGCAAATTATTGAGCAAGTCTTTGCGGGACAAATTCATCTAATCGTTACACTGCCTGCTGAAAAGCAACGCGATCTGGAAAGCCAATTTTCTTCTGATATAAGCAGATGAAGAATAAGAAGCTTGATGCCTGAATTATTATCCTGATAGACAGGATGTAGCAGTCCAAAGAAAGTATAAGGATCAGTGGGTATCAATTACAAAGTCCCAATCTTATGTAGTGCCTGAACGGTAATCTATAATCTAATATAAAACAATAAGTTGTGATATAATACACATCTGAATATTAACTATCCTGATTCTGGCTTAAAACATGCTTATTTAAACAACTTATTGATAAAAAAGGCTTTATTT
>CAIMEB010000209.1 GCA_903839855.1 uncultured Methylococcaceae bacterium | reverse complement strand
TTCACCGTAGACTTTTCTTAAAAGTTAAGTTAAATTAATTTTACATAGGTACTTAGTGCGTTGCTCGCGCAAATATTCTTGACGAGCCTGATACTGATAATATTGTTGATCTTTTTCTGAAAACGTACTTAAGGTGCTCATGGCTTGCTTCATCTCCTGAGTAATCATCCAATCGGGTAAGGCCTCGTCATTTAAACGCTCACCGTCTTTAAAGAATTTTAACCAACGTTGGTCTTCTGTTTCAACCTGATTCGCATTAAACTTTTTTAACTCCAACAACCAAATGCCACCATGTGGTGTTAAAGTCTGCCCCTGTTCATCACGCATTTTATAATGATGCACGTAGGCATTGTCATCGATTAATAGATTTTCTGCCAGTAACCAAATCGAATAAGTCGGCCTAAGCTGAAGATACTCTTGACCACTTTTAAGTTGCTGACTGTAAATATCCGCCCACAATAAATAATTCGAGCCGGTAAATGCGCGTAACTGGTCAGTTGAATCTCGATTTGATAAAGCCGATCATGACTATCTCGGGCTTTAACATCAACGATACTCAGCTTGTCACTGAGAAACTCTTTGTCATTATAAGGGTTAAGAATATCAACCCACACTAAAGGTTCTGCTAAATCTTGCGCTAAAAAGGCATTAAGAAAATGAATCAAAAGGTTACAATTTTCTTCAGATCCTAACAAGGCTTTAAAGACACAATCAATTTTGGGGTCGATGGCATGACGCATGAGGGGGGATTAATTAATCAGCAATGGATTTAATAGCTTGATTGTAGAGAATTCCCGTTTGAGTAGCAATGAAATAATGATGATTCACAATGCTAAAAAATGATGACACCCTGACTTCATCGATTGATAACCTCGATTCCGCGTTGCTTCATCGAGGCTACTTGCTATTCAAACTGATGTAACATTCTATGCATTTTTAAATATTGCTTATGCTCATTAGTGAGTTTTTGTACATCAATAACCTGTTGATCTGTTTTTAAACCCAAGCAATAAATAACGTCGTCGGTTAATCTTTCTAATATAGCCTTACCTTCGTCATCAAAAGATATAAGGCCTTTATCAAATAACGAATCCCATACAACGGATAGTAATAACCCATTGAATGGATCACCTTTCTGATTATTAGTAGATTTGCTCCAAGGCAGTATATGAGAGGCTATTAGAAGTCTTTGATCATTTAAGCCACTGACAGCACAAGTACCACTCCAGTATTTTAATAAAATTGTTCTGAACTTTCCTTGGTTAAGTCGATATTTGGCAATAGTGTCTCCCTCTTCACCATCAAAGCCTTTAAGAAAAACAGTGATGTTTTGTGCTTCATCATTAAGGGATACCGCAGACATTAAAATCCCGTTATAATGGTGGATATTGCGAATAACCCAGACCAACAGAGATTAAAGAAGTGATAGCCCCGTCAATCCCATTTACAGAAGAGCTTTCCGAATTGATCACCCGCTTGGCGAAACAAATTCCCAACGAATATCGACGTCAGGCGATGGGTGATGTTGTGCAAACCTTACTGGATGGTAAGTCGCGTAAAGCCGAGGACGTGCTAGGTT
>CAIMEB010000208.1 GCA_903839855.1 uncultured Methylococcaceae bacterium | reverse complement strand
GATCGACAGAAACATCGGTTCATGCGTAACGAATAGGGGACAGCGCCATTCAGCTGGAAGATAAACAGAACTCTATCTTAAACTAAGGCATTATTTGTCTGGACAATGGGGTCCACTTTACTTTGATTACGCACCACGCACACAGTCTTCTTAAGTGCATGACCAAAGGCACCGCGCCAGGCAGACCCCGGGAAATCAGGCAAACGAGGTGGGCTATCGGTTTTAAAACAAAACCGGTAGATGTTAACGGGGATATTGGGTTGTGAAATAGTTGTCATGAAAAAACCTCCTTGTCGTTAGTTTCCTCACTTTAACGATAAAAGTCAGTGTTGACAAGCTTTTCAAGATGTTTATTCTCGATATTAGCAGTGACCTAGAAAATATTTTAATCCGGTATAGATGGGATATACCGATGGATTTATTTCGCGGTTTTAAGTTTAACTCATTCCAAGATTCAATTGCATTAGGTAGTTTTTCACCTGTCCATAACCTACAGCTGTTTTTGCGCCGAATCCTAACCAATCACAAAGCATAAATAAAGACTGACTCAATTAATTTCTGCTAATTCTCTTGTACGTCTTTAGGTAGTTTACATATACTGGAGGTATATTTTGGTTCGACCTGCTGCTTTTGAACTACTCTGTGATAGATTGATTGTTAATCAAGACTCTGCTTTTTGTTCACGCCCCAAAAGATTATGCACGGCAATTCGCGGGTCGAGACCCTCATAAAGTACCTTATAGGTTTGTTCTGTAATAGGCATCTCAATGTTATATTTCCTTGCCATTAAAAAAGTTTCTTTTGCTGCGGAAATACCTTCTATTTCTTGACCAATACTGAGTGTTGCCTGATGTCTATCTTTTCCTTGTCCCAAGGCAAGACCAAAGCGCCTATTTCTGGATTGGTTATCAGTACAGGTCAGGATAAGGTCTCCCAAGCCAGCTAAACCCATAAACGTTTCTTGCTTGCCCCCTAGGGCAATGCCGAGTCGAATGATTTCATTTAGACCTCGTGTAATTAATGCCGCACGCGTGTTTGCACCAAAGCCCAGACCGTCTGCAATGCCGGCTGCTATCGCCAGAACATTTTTAACCGCGCCTCCAACCTCTACACCAACGACATCAGTGCTGGTGTAAGTTCTAAAAAAGCCACTGTGTAAGAGATCACTCAGTTGCTTGGAAAAGTTGGGGCAGGTTGAGGCAATCGTGATGGCGGTAGGTAGGTTGGCTGCAACTTCGTGTGCAAAAGTGGGACCTGAAATAATAGCAGCGGGTGTTTCAGCGCCGAATATTTTAGCGACAATACTATGAAGCAAGCAACCGTCATCCGGGTTAAAGCCTTTGCTTGCCCATGCTATTTTAATATCGTCTAGTACAAAAGGCTTAAGTTTGATGAGAGTTTTTTTAAAGGCGTGACTGGGTACACAAACTAAGATAAGTTCACTAAACGCAGCCACTTCAGCTAAATCAGTCGTCACATTTAAATTGTCAGGAAAAAAGTAGTGGGGTAAATAGCGCTTATTTTCACGGTCTAGTGCAAGTGCCGTGATATGTTCGGCATTATGCCCCCATAACAGCGTTTGGCAGCCATTTCTGGCTGCCAAAAGAGCTAATGCAGTTCCCCAGGAGCCAGAACCTAAAATAGCTATGTTTTTTCCCATTAATAATTAATTAATGGTTTCAGAGCTAGGTGCTTGTTGTTGAGCGTGTAGATGTTGTGCGTATAGCGCATCAAAATTTACGGGTGCTAGCAGCAGTTGTGGAAAGCCACCTTTTGTAACGAGGTCAGATATGGCTTCCCTTGCATAAGGGAACAGAATATTGGGGCAAAAACTACCCAGCATAGGGCCTATTTCTTGATCAGAAAAACCAAGAATAGTAAAAATACCTGCTTGATTGACTTCGACTAAATAGGCCACTTTATCGTCACTTTTTACGGTGATTGTAACCGTTAAGGCGACTTCGTATAAAAAATTTTCCAGAGGTGAAACAGTAGAACCTAAGTTGAAATCAACAGCAGGCTCCCATTTTTCGGTGAAGATCTTGGGTGTGTTAGGTGTTTCAAAAGACATGTCTTTTGTATATATTTTTTGAATAGAAAATTGTTTTTCTGGTGCGGATTGTTCTTCGGCCATAGTAAATGTATTAGTTGTTAAAAAATTATAATTTTGGTGTTGCTTTTGCTTTTTGCTTACTGGATATTTTTACGGGTAATTTATAGTCATTCTCCCAGGCTTCAATTCCTCCTGTAATGACGAAAACCTGTTCGAAGCCTGCTTTTGTCAATGTTTTCCCTGCAGATGCCGCTCGGGTTCCTGATTGGCAGCAGAGCAATACCGGCTTGTTTTTATTAGCAGAAATTTTTGAAAGTTCTTCGGGTAGCTTGCCCAAGGGTATGTTGATAGCATCACTGATATGGCTGAGAATAAATTCAGGCGGCTCACGGACATCAATCACAATAGTATCAGTCTCATTCATCTTGGCAACAGCCAGAAGAGGAGAAATAGAGCTAAATTTCTTAAAGGTAGCGTCGAAAAGTTCTTGTATTAACAGATACGTAACAACGGCCAGTGCGAGAAACAAGATGTAGTGATTTAAGATAAATTCTAGGTAACGTTCCATGGTATGTTTTAAGTTTAGTGGGTAGTAAGTTGGATTATGTGATGAACTTTAGCGTTCATGGGCTTACGTAGTAATATCTAATTTGGCCTAACTTTATTTGAATTAAATAACCTGCAAAGAATTATTTATACACAACTACCACCAACGTGTATTAATATAATAACCAGATTGCCATTTAAAACCGGACAAATTTAACAAAATCATACCTTATTTTCAATCACTTTTGATAATGGATAATATAATTGACAATTTTAGCTTGATTTTAACTTGGTAAATATCTCAATTAGGTATCCAATGTTAACACGGGATCATTATAGTAGGTAAATAGGGTGTTATTATCTAGCAATTATGTTGATTGTGAGCGGCGCTCATACCGTCGTTATTTAGTGTCTGTTTTTGTGCTATGTATCAGTTCTACCTGTAGTTATGCGGTAGATCAAATAGTTGTTCAGGCTGATACGGAGGCCATGCAGCGTTTATCGGTGCAAAAAGATAATTTGCTGAATTTATTATCTGAAATTGATAAACATTATGGTGAAACAGCTGCCGTATTGAAGAAGTTGCAAGCTCAGATTGAGCAAAAACGTAACAGTCTGGATCGTATTCGCCAAGAGATCTCTCATTGTCAGAGAGATGTTGATAAACTTCGTAAGAAGTTAATTGAGCAAATAAGAGTGGCTTACGCTTTTGGGGAAAAAGATAAGTTAACGTTGTTGCTTAATCAACAGGATCTTGCTGTATCAGGTCGAATGATGCACTATTTTAATTATTTCAATAAAGATCGATTAAAGAAACTGGCTGATTTAGATGCAGCCGTTAATCGTCTCGATAAACTGGATAAGCAGAGAGAAGTTGAAGCAGCAACTTTAGAGAAAGATTTAGAAGGTAAAAAGTCAGAGCAATTAGTGCTTTTAGAGGCAAAAAAGCAGCGAAACAAGTTACTTGATAAAATAGGTAGTGATTTTTCTTCCCCTGAACAACGATTGAGCCAGTTACAGGAAAGTGAAAACAGTTTAAGACTTTTGGTATCCTCATTATCCGGGGCAGAAAAAGAAGCTGTTCCAACTGAAAATAAGCCCACTGTACCAAAGATAGAAAAGCACGGTAATATTGAAAAAGATGTCGACTTTTTTAGTCTTAAGGGTAAATTACCCTGGCCAGTTACTGGTCAGTTAAGCCACAAATTCGGCAGTGCTCGAACCGTTGTAACTTGGGATGGCGTACTGATTGACGCCGATGAAGGCGTAGACGTAAAAGCCGTTACCCGAGGGACAGTGGTTTTTGCAGAGTGGCTACGTGGTTATGGTCTAATGATCATTCTTGATCATGGGCAGGGTTACAAGACTCTGTATGCTTTTAATCAAAGTCTTTATAAGAAAAATGGAGATTCTGTAGAAACGGGTGAAGTTATAGCATCTGTTGGACAAAGTGGTGGGCGTAGTAAAGCGGGGTTGTATTTTGGAATACGCAGTAAAGGCGTGCCGGTTGATCCAATTGAATGGTGTCGAAGATAAGACATTTATGTTTATGTTTGTTTAGGTGTTAATATTACGTTGTAAATCTAGGATATGGAGTTTTGATCAGATGCTGAAAAAGAAAGCTATTTTTATTTTATCGTTAGGGATTATGTTGGGCGTTTTTATAGGGCTCTGTGGCAGCGTTTTTGCCGAAAAAGGTAATGCGGAAGTCGCTGCCGATACCGAGACTTTACCTTATGAGGATCTTAGAACATTCACAGAAATTTTTGGTCGGATAAAACGGGATTATGTGGAGCCTGTATCTGATAAACAATTATTGGAATATGCCATTCGAGGTATGCTAAGTGGGTTGGATCCTCATTCGGCTTATTTAGTAGCAGAAGAATACCAGGAATTAAAAGAAGGCACTACCGGCCAATTTGGTGGCTTGGGTATTGAAGTGACTATGGAAAATGGTTTCATAAAAGTAGTTTCACCTATTGATGACACGCCTGCACAAAAAGCAGGCATGAAGACTGGTGATCTTATTATTAAGCTTGATGAAAAACCCGTAAAAGGCATGTCATTGACTGATGCTGTTAAATTGATGCGTGGTGAACCCGGCAGTAAAATCGTCCTGACGATTGTTCGAGAAGGCTTGGAAGCACCTCTTAAATTAACTTTAGCGCGTGATATTATAAAAGTAAAGAGTGTTAAAAGCCGGATATTAGACAAAGGCTATGTCTATGTTCGTATTAGCAGCTTTCAATCAGGAACTGGAGAAGGTCTTAAAGAAGCGCTTGCTGCACTGAAGAAAGAAAATGGTGGTGCCTTAAAAGGATTGGTACTTGATTTGAGAAATAACCCAGGTGGTGTTTTAAATGCGGCAGTAGAAGTCAGTGATGCCTTTTTGAGAAGCGGTCTCATTGTTTATACTGAAGGGCGTATTGAAAACTCGGAAATGCGTTTTAATGCAACCCCTGATGATCTGATTGAAGATGCGCCCATTGTTGTGCTGATAAATGCAGGATCTGCTTCGGCTTCTGAAATTGTTGCAGGTGCTTTGCAGGATCAAAAACGAGCCGTGATCATGGGTGAGAAATCTTTTGGTAAGGGGTCTGTGCAAACAATCTTGCCAACGAGTAACGGGGCGGCGGTCAAGTTGACAACGGCACGTTACTTCACACCTTCTGGCCGATCAATTCAAGCAGAAGGCATTGAGCCTGATATTGCTTTGGGTCGAGTCAAGCTGGAAACGTTAGATAAAGCTGACTCTCTATCAATTAAGGAAGCTGATTTGTCGGGCCATTTGCAAAATGCCAATAGCGCTACTAAAGGAAAGAAAGAAGAAGTAGAGGGCGATAAAGGTAAAGATAGTGAGAAAAAAGACAGTGACAAAAAAGATAAGTCAGATATAGAAGACTATTATTTGCATGAAGCATTAAACCTGCTGAAGGGCATCAGTATTATAAAGAAATAATTTGTTATCTTCTCATCTTAAAAAGCCGGATTTCATCTTCATGGAATCTGGCTTTTTTATTGCACGGATTCAATTAAACAGGGATAAACTTCAGCTTATCCCTGTTTAACCAGTATGTTATCGCCAACTGATGAGCGGCCTCTTGCGTATCCGCTTTTCTCAGTAGTTTTAACGCAACAGCCGCTGTGCCGATGATTGAGTTTTCGGCAAACTCATCTTCAATAAGACCTTGCCACATTAAAGCCAACTGCTTTGGATTGAGTTCTTCTGTCTTAACGTGACGGCGACTAAACAAGGCAGGCCAGTTTTCGTCAAATAATTCGCCATGATGGACACTTTGAACCAGGCACTCCATGTCTGGGTTGCGCTCAGTCTCTCCTCCCTCACCTTTTAATACCGCTGCATGAGGCTGCTGCAATAAGGCAGCAGCTTGTTGATGGACAGGACGATAGCCGGGATGAAATATGCCCTGAATTGTATAATCGGCATTAAATGGATTAATCAAACGTACCAGGGTATGAACCGGTGAGCGTAAGCCCATCAGGGGGCGTAGTTCTATAATCTCATGTAATTTTGGGCAAAACTGTTCTAGCGATAGATAGCTGAAATGCTGTTCTTTAAGTTGCTGGATTGTTTGCTCTACTGAGTGCGAGGGTTCGAGTCCCAGATATTTCAGCATATCCAGGGTATAAAGTCGGCCAGCCGTATGACCTCCAGCACCGTGCATAAAAACCTTAATACCATTTTCAGCCAATAATAGAGCCGATAATAGAAACCAGGGCAAATGACGACGTTTCCCGGCATAAGATGACCAGTCTAAATCAACTAAACCTGGGTTATTTCCCAACTGGCACGCTTCTCTAACCGCCGAAACAAAGCCCGCTAATTCTTCGGGTGTTTCTTCTTTAACACGCATTAACATTAAAAATGCTCCTAATTGGATAGGCTGCACTTCATCGGCTAGAATCATTTTCATCGCCTGACAGGCTTCGACTTGAGTTAAAGGTCTTGAACCCTTTTTACCTTTACCAATAATACGAATAAATTCAGCGAAAGGATGTTCTGGGCTAGGTGTGTGTTCGTGATGGGTGAAAGTCATATCGTATATAAATAATAATGATCTATTAAGAGGGCTGCAAACAGTAGCGTGATATAAACAATTGAATAAACGAAGGTCTTCATCGCTGTTTTGTTGTCTTTTTTACGCATCATAAGCACTGCGTAATAGATAAAACCGATATCCAGGAGTAGCGCTGAGGCTAAATAGATTAAACCACTCATGCGTGTTAAATAGGGCAGCAGGGTTACACATAACAACAAAATGGTATACAGCAATATTTGTAAACGGGTAAACGCAGGACCATGCGTTACCGGCAACATGGGAATATTAACCTTAGCGTATTCTTCTCGCCTTGCAATGGCCAGTGCCCAGAAGTGTGGGGGCGTCCAAACGTAAATAATTAAAGCGAGTAGTAATGCGTGGGGGTGAACATCTCCGGTCATTGCGCACCAGCCCAGTAGTGGTGGGGTGGCTCCAAAAATACCACCGATCACAATGTTTTGTGGGGTTGCCCGCTTAAGATACAGCGTATAAACAATGGCATAGCCAAATAGTGACAGAAACGTTAACACCGCCGTTAAGATATTCACTAGCAGAACCAGGATCAGCATGGCGCTAATGCCCAACACCAATGCAAAGCTAATAACATTAGTGGTCGTCAGCTCTCCGGTAGGAAGCGGGCGTTTTTCAGTACGAGACATTTGTGCGTCGGCTTTACGATCAATAAACTGATTAATCGCAGCAGCTGAAGAAGCAGCCAGGGCGATGCCCAGAGTTCCGTAAAAGAAAGGTTCTAGTGGGGGTATCCCGGGTACTGCTAACAACATACCGACAACGGCGGTAAAAATCATTTCTGCAACCACATTGGGTTTACAGAGTGTTAAGTAGTTTTTCCAGGAAAGCGCGGAGGATTTGTTAGGCATTATTTAATTAAGTTCCAACTTTTATATTAATGTATAGAATACCGTGAACTATTGATTATTGAAATAGTCGGAAGCGCTTACAATCATTTTAAAGAGGGAGTTATGAATAATCGATTACTCTGCACAGTGTTATTGTGCTTACCTGTGTTGACTACACAGGCAGAAACAAAAGTATTTGAACATACGTTAAAAAATGGTTTAAAGGTTCTGGTAAAGGAAGATCATCGGTCACCGATTGCTATTTCACAAGTATGGTACAAAGTGGGTTCCAGCTATGAGCCTGGTGGCATTACGGGTATTTCACACATGCTGGAACACATGATGTTTAAAGGAACTGATAAACATGCAGCCGGGGAGTTTTCCCGAATTATTGCTGAAAATGGCGGCGAAGAAAATGCGTTTACCGGTCAGGACTATACGGCTTATTTTCAAACCATGGAAGCCTCACGGTTAGCTGTTAGTTTTGAGCTGGAAGCCGATAGAATGCGGCATTTACATCTGTTAGCCGATGAACTTAAAAAAGAATTGCAAGTGGTAACTGAAGAACGCAGGATGCGCACAGATGATAACCCTCAAGCTAAAATGAATGAACAATTTATGGCGGTGGCCTATTCTAATAGCCCCTATAAACACCCGGTGATTGGCTGGCCTGCTGATATTGCTAATTATACGGTTGAAGACCTGGATGCCTGGTATCAGCGTTGGTATGCACCTAATAACGCCACGTTAGTGGTCGTAGGGGATGTGCAGCCGAATGCCGTATTTGATTTGGCCGAAAAATATTTTGCCGAACTTCAGCCCAGTGATATTAAACCCCTAAAACCACAAACTGAAATTGAGCAATTAGGTGTGCGTAAAATGACGGTTAAGGTACCGGCAAAGTTACCTTCTGTGGTTTTGGGTTATAAAGTACCCAGTCTTAAAACAGCAACTGACGAAAATAAAGCTTATGCTTTAGAAGTGTTAGCGGGTGTATTGGATGGGGGAAGTGGCGCACGTCTATCGACTCATTTAGTGCGTGGTAAGCAAATAGCGGTGTCTGCTGGAGCCGGTTATGGACTGACGGCTCGATTGTCGAACTTGTTTGAACTTGAAGCGACTCCTGCCGAAGGTAAAACCGTAGTTGACCTTGAAGTCGCTTTAAAAGCTGAGGTTAAAAAGTTGCAACAAGACTTAATTAATGATGATGAGTTACAACGTATTAAGGCTCAGGTACTAGCCACTGATATTTATCAAAAGGACTCTGGTTTTTACCAGGCGATGGAAATAGGGACGTTAGAAACGGCAGGTCTTGGCTGGCAAAAAGCAGATGAGTATGTGCCTAAGATTAATCAGGTCACCG
Organism: uncultured Methylococcaceae bacterium; assembly: GCA_903839855.1. Taxonomy (GTDB): domain Bacteria; phylum Pseudomonadota; class Gammaproteobacteria; order Methylococcales; family Methylomonadaceae; genus Methylobacter_C. The sequence continues at coordinate 4,737 of CAIMEB010000208.1, read as the reverse complement.
CAGAACAAGTGCGTGAGGTAGCCAAAAAATATTTAGTGGAAGATCACTTAACCATTGCTTATCTTGAGCCGCAAGCGATTAATACAACGACTGAAAAAAAGGGAGCTAAGTAATGCGAATTTGTTTTTTCAAAAGGACTGCTTTTTTAGGCTTGGGTTTTATATTATTAGCCTTTGGGCAATTGTCCCATGCTGCTGCAAAAATTGAAAACTGGCAAACATCACAAGGAAGTCGTGTTTATTATGTGCATACAGAAGGTTTGCCGATGGTGGACATACAGGTGGTTTTTAACGCAGGGAGTGCAAATGATGGCCAACAATTTGGCTTGGCCGCTTTAACGGCGGGTATGTTGGATACGGGTGCAGGTAAATGGAATGCTGATGAGATTGCACAACGGTTTGAAAGCGTAGGGGCTCAATTTGGTATCAGTAGCTCGATTGATTTGGCGACTTTATCGTTACGTACATTAACTGAAAAGCCGTTATTTGATAAAGCACTTGAAACCGCCCAAGTCATTTTGACACAACCGACTTTTAAAGACGCTGATTTTAAGAGAGAAAAAAATAGAACCTTAGCGGGTATCAAGCAGCAAGAAGGATCACCGGGTGCATTGGCGAGCATTGCTTTTTATAAGGCGCTTTATGCAAATCATCCTTATGCCCATTCAGAGTCAGGCGATGCCAAGACGGTCTCTGCTTTTAAAGTAGCTGATGTTAAGCGCTTTTACAAGCAGTATTATGTCGCTGCAAATGCTATCGTTGTAATAGTCGGTGATGTGTCTAAAGAGCAGGCAGAGCAAACTGCAGAAAAATTATTGTCCGGTTTACCTGTAGGCAAGAAACCAGAAAGTTTACCCGATGTCACGATGCCGTTAGTCGGCGGACAACATCATATTGAGTTCCCTTCTTCACAAACGCATGTATTAGTCGGTTTGCCAGGCAGTTATCGTAAAGATCCTGATTATTTTAATTTATATGTGGGTAATCATATCTTGGGAGGCAGTGGTTTAGTTTCTAAGCTTTTTGACGAAGTTCGAGAAAAGCGGGGCTTGGCTTACAGTGCTTCGAGTAGTTTTATGCCCTTATCCAAGCAAGGCCCGTTTTTAATCAGCTTACAAACACGTAATGATCAAACGACTCAGGCATTGCAGGTACTCAATCAAACCTTGGCTGATTTTATTAGCAAAGGTCCCAGTGATGCTGAATTAATCGCTGCAAAGAAAAATATCACCGGTGGTTTTGCCTTGCGCTTTGATACCAATAAAAAATTGGCTAACTATGTGGCGATGATCGGTTTTTATGATATGCCACTGGATTACTTAGATACCTTTGAACAAAAAGTAGAAGCGGTAACGGTGGCTTCAATAACAGAGGCTTTTAAACGCCGTGTTAACCCACAATTGCTTCAAACGATTACAGTAGGCAAGTCAGCCGAGAAAAGTGTCCAATAAGCTTAGAATTATCGGGGGCAACTGGCGCAGTCGCTCTATAACGTTTAATGACGCCCCCGGTTTAAGACCTACGCCTGCCAGAGTACGAGAAACAGCCTTTAACTGGTTGCGCAATGATATATTGGCGAGTCGCTGTCTGGATTTGTATGCCGGCAGTGGCGCGTTAAGTTTTGAAGCAGCTTCCAGAGGTGCTAAGTCAGTCGTTCAGGTTGAAAACAATCCCTTAGCTTGTCGAGCATTGAGAGACAATAGTGTGGCTTTGGGAGCAAATCAGATTAAGATTGTTCAGTCTGAGACCTTTCGTTATTTGGCGGGCGATGCTGAGGTGTTTGACGTGGTGTTTCTCGATCCTCCTTTTGGCCAGGGCTTAGCGGTTCAGACCTGTCAGTGGCTAGAAGATAAGGGATGGCTAAGTGCTCATGCAAAAATCTATGTTGAAGCTGAAAGCACTCTAAATCTGGAAGGGATACCCCAAAACTGGCGGTTACTCAATAGTAAAGTCGCAGGAGAAGTGGGGTATCACTTGTTTGAACGGGTGAGTTAAAATTTATAATCCACCGTCAGTGTGTCTAACGCCAGCCCAGAGAATTTCTATATCCCATTCTCTCCATTTTCTTTTAACCATTTCAATGACTTTATCTACGCCTTCTAGTCTCACGCCTACCCAATCAAACTCCTCACTTCTTACCACATTATGTCCTTCATTATCTCTACAGATAAAATTTACAGTATATCTATTCATGTCTCTTCTCCTGGTTAAATAACAAATCGTCTAGTGGCAGACGAGTTACAGTTACTTTGATGTTACAACTCTATTTAAATCATGTTCTTTCTGGTAAACAATATTGAAAGGTATGTCAGAATGAATAATATGCTTTGCCCATCGATCCATAAAATTCTGAATATCTGATTTCTTCCAATCGTTATTAGCTATCTTTCGATCCATCTCGATCAGTTTTTCCACAATGACTTCATGCTCCCTTTTATGTCCTTGAAAATTTCGAAAATCATATTGCTTCATCAAGTCTTCTTCTGCGTCAAAATGCTCTTTGACATGGGAAAAGATTAACTGAATGTTTTTTTTCAATTCTTCTTTATTGATCGAAGAAACCAATTGATTAGCTAATATAAAGATTTCTTGATGCTGTTTATCCATTAAATCATCACTCATTTGGTATAAATCCTGCCAAATAAAGTGATACATGCTGCCTGGCGATACGGAGCTGATCTTTTCTGCCTGTTGTCGGTGATGTGCAATGTTGTCAGGTGTGGTTTTGTTATTATTAGTTTTATAAACAAAATTGTGTCGCGCTTGATGGTATTGCTCATTACCATAAAAATTGGCGTACATCTGAGTAAGCTCGAATTTTCTATAGGTAGCCAAGGCCTTTAATGATTCGTCATAACAGCGGGTTTTAGATTTTTCATCCAAACATTTTTGTAGGGTTTCATTATTAGCCGCATACGTATTGGCTAAATGTTTAATCTGAGCGGTAAAAATCTTATGGTTTTTATCGAGGACTTTGTCACACAGACCGATACGCCAGGCCATTTTGGCACTAATAGGTAAGCGTTGCTCTGTCAATGAGGTTGCAATTTCTTGACCTACTCGTTTGGGTAATAAATAGGTCCAATATTCAGAGCCGTATAACTCTCCCATATTTTTATAATGCGGATTAAAAATTACACCTTCCCGCACAATGATTTGGTCAGTTGCTATGGCCAGGATAGCACCTCCTGCGCCTGCGTTACCCGCAACCGCAGATATAGTCACTTTATCGAGGGTTGTTATAATCTGATGGATTAGATCATCCATTGCATTGATATTTAACCATGACTCATCTGCTGGGCTGTCTGCCACTTCGATGTGATTAAGATGGATACCATTAGACCAGTTGTCTTCGCCCCCCATGAGTACGATTACTTTTACCGGCAAAGATGCAATGTGCTGATAAACGCTGAGCAGCAGTCGACATTGCTCAGTACTCATTCCTCCATTATGGAAAGCAAAATGTAAATAGGCGACCTCATTTTCTTGTTCGTACCATACTTCCTGGACAGGCAGCTTTCGTCCGGGTTGTGTGTAGTCTATTTCCAGCAATTTAGGATGGCTATTACTTAGCAGATGAGTTAGTCTGAAGCTCCTGACTTGGTCATTTAATAAAAGTTCTTTTAACACAAAAGAAGCAGGTAATTTGGCCCCTTTTTCGCCAGCGTCTAATTTCGGTTTTAAATGTCCAATCCAGATAGCACCATCAATAGTTGCCCGACAAATAGCATGATTGGCTATAGCAATAATATCTCCTGCTTTGCCTGTCAGATGCTGTTCTTTATGCCCATTAAATAAAAAATACTGTTTGCCATAAAGTTCATCCAATACGCCAGGACTGCCATCAGCTGCATTAATACGTCTTAGAATTTCGTCAGTTTTATGGCTTTTCCAGTTAATGGCTCGATCGGGTTGCTTCATCGAAGGCAGGGTTTTACCATTATAATCAGATCGATTGTAATCCTGCGTTTCAGGCTTAAAATCAGCAGCATCAAAATAAGTTAAAGCCTCCCATAAGCAGTCGACGGCTGCTTGAGTTACTTCACGATAAAAAATACTGCTTTTGGTTGCCTGACGCATTGGAAATGTTTTGTTGGCCCAAATAGGACCGGCGTCCATTTCTTCTGCCGCTTCCAATAATGATACACCCCATTCGGGTTCATTATTCTGAATAGCCCAATCTAAAGAAGAAGGACCACGGTCTCCTTTAATGCCGGGATGCACAATCAGGCATTTATATTGCAGATAAATATCTTTGGGTAAATGTCGGGTTAAAAAAGGACATAAGATCAAATCAGGTTTGAACAATGCTACACCCTCTACTAAGGTCTCTGTATTGCCAAGATGCAATTCAACAGATACTGTATAACCAGCATCCTCAAGCTCAGTGTAAAAACGTTGGGTTAAACCAGAAAATGCCGATGAGATTAATAAAATACGCATGAATCTTTCCTTAATTATAGTTTGCTCTTTACAAAATTCCGATATGAATACTCGTTGTTATTGGAACTGTTAAGATTTAGGCTGCTTCGATTGAATAAAGCTCACAAAGGCCGAAACGCTCTCGGTAACTTTGTGGGTTAATACTCAATTGACGACTGAACAACCACCAGCTAAAGCTGGTGGGTTCGTATAATGGACTAAAGTCCGGATACGGGTCATAAGACCCGTTCATGTTTCTGTCCTAAAATTATCATCTCCTTTGGGTTCAAAATGATGTTCCAGATAATTTTTTATC
>CAIMEB010000207.1 GCA_903839855.1 uncultured Methylococcaceae bacterium | reverse complement strand
TTATTAGAGATCATTCTAATTTACGGGTGACACCTCAGGAGATAACTCATTTTTTAGCCTGCCAGACTACAACCAAATATTAATCACATCGTTTTGATGCTGATATTTTTTTAAAAAACGGCTTTTTCGTTCAGGCACTACTTATGATGACCTCAAGGTAGCTAGGAACAAGTTAATTTGGGAAACATTGAGAATGGATCAGATTCCAGTTGGCATGGAAATGTTTAACGCAACGGATGAATCTCAAAGGCAAATAATAGAACGAACAATAAGGGAAAGTGATTTCTACATTGTAATAGTTGCACATAGGTATGGTTCAAAGCTTCCTAATGGAATTAGTTTTACAGAAATGGAATATAACTATGCCACAGAACAAGAAATTCCATGCATGAGGTTTATTATAGATGATAAAGCTCCTTGGTTGCCTGAATTTATAGATAATACAGAGCAAGATAGAGAGGCTTTATTTGCATTCAAAAATAAATTAAAAAATAAAATTTGTTCATTCTGGAATAACGAACAAGAGTTAGCAACAAGGTTTGTGACAACCCTCAGTAAAATGATGGGTCAACATGATCGCCCTGGATTAGTTAGACCAGACTTTTTACAAGAACCAGGACAAATTCAAATCCAGAAACAGATGCGATATTCAACATATGGATATTCAACAAAAGCAAATGATATTTCATATTCTGAGCTAATTAAAAATAGCAAAGAGCTTAGAATCGTAATGACAGATGGATATAACTGGATAAAGAAATATGCTAAACAGCTCGAAATCAGAATAAACAGAGTTGATACAATTACACAGATTTTACTATCTCATCCTAATTCACCGTCCTTAGTAGCTATATGCCAAAGATCGGGGAAATCCGAAGAGCAACAACTAAATGACATTAATATTGGCGCACGTCATATTGCCAGCTTAGTACATGAAAAAAGTGATGGTGGGGGGGTAAAAATATATGGTCATAATTTATCCAATAGTTATTGCCTAGTTATGTCTGAATCAGTCGCCATAGTTATACCTTATTTATTAAAAAGCGGCATAGGGGATCAAGTACCATTATTTTTATATAACAATATTGGAGATTCTAAAGAACTATATGATATGTATTCAGCAGATTTCCAACGAATATGGAGAGAAGTAGAGTATAAAGCAGAATATGAACTTCAAAGTTTTTTTCTCTCGTATATTGTTAAGTCTCCTATGGCAGGTACTTTTTACAGGGCAGCGCGTCCTGGAAGTAGAAACTTTGTAGAAATTGGGCAATTTGTAAAAATGGGCGATACATTATGTATTATTGAGTCAATGAAAATTCTAAACGAAATTGAAGCAGATAAAAGTGGTACTATCGCTAGCATCTTGGTCGAAAATGCCGAACCAGTTGAATATGGTCAATCTTTATTCATTATTAATGAACTCAATAAGGCACACTAAAATCGCATCAATCGAGTTACCACGTCTAACTCAACGTTCCAGCGGAGCTTCGCTAGAAATAACAGGGTCAGAGAAATAACAGAAATAACAGGGTCAGAGTAAAGTTATATTTAAGTTTACTCTGACCCTGTTACCCGCACAATCTGGGGTGCGGGCCAGTCCAAGTGAGTCAGGTTAGGTATCGGGGTCGATCCCACCATTCGTTAAACGACCTCTACCCCAACTTCTTCCACTTTATTAGAGTAGAATTTTACCCA
>CAIMEB010000206.1 GCA_903839855.1 uncultured Methylococcaceae bacterium | reverse complement strand
TCAAAATTACCTATGGTCAGCACGCAGCCGTTTTTAAATGACTCTAAATGAGATAAGCCTCTAATTAAACGCATGATTCTTTTTAAGAGATAAAAAGATTTTTATTCTACCATGCGAACCCATTAAATGCGGCAGCGATGTTATATACTGATCGAATTAGCCGATTGCCTACAGCTTCATCCGAAAATTATCAATCCATTGCCGGACAATCTGATGAACTGGCTGTTAAAATGGGCGAACCACACCTGTTTAATACAGATATTTTTGAAAAACGGCTTTTTCGTTCAGACACTAAATTAAGCGAGTTATGATCACTAAAATTCAGAAAACGTTCAAATATTCTTTGCTTCTATTAGGCTTAATCAGTTGCCCCTCACAAGCCTTTGACTGGATGAGTAACAATATTCAATATTTGCATGGTTCTGGCTATTTATTAGGCTCTGGTAACAGGGACATCATTACTATCGAGCATAGTGATGGCTGGAAGTATGGTCAGAACTTTTTCTTTGTAGATACCATAAACCATGAAAACAAGCTGGATCCTGTTTCGTGGGAAGCGTATGGAGAAGCCTATTCCTATTTTAGTGCGAGTAAAATAACAGGACAATCATCTCCTGTTAGCGCTATTAAAGATATAGGCCTCACGCTTGGCTTTAATGCCGGTTCTCAACCATCCAAGCCTTTTCGGGCATATCTGGCGGGAATAACAATACAATCCAATTGGTCAATTTTTCAATTCTTGCAAGTGGATGTTCTGGCCTACAAGAATGAACAACGCCCACAAACCACTTTTCAAATAACGCCCGTCTGGGAACTGCCCTTTAGTATAGGAAATACTGCCTTTAGGTTTCGAGGTTTTATGGATTACATCGGCGCAGGTGGTTCTGGTTCAAGTGATACCATTCTTTTACAGCCCCAGCTATTATTAGATGTCGGGGCTTTCATGGGATACAAAAATCAATTCCTGATAGGTTCTGAATATCAATATTGGTATCACAAATTTGGCTTATCAAACTTTAATGAAAGCCTACCCCAGGCGTTGATTATGTTTCGCTTCTAGGCTAACCCATCATGATTGACAACCACTCGCCCCCGACCATGAAAGCCGAATGAATCAAATGGCTAAAATTCTACTCTAACCCCAGTTATTCCAGTTATTCGCTAATGAAACAATTTATTTAATGACAAAATAATTGTATCTGTTATTCTGAAATTGCAATTTTAATATACTAAACAACCACCAGCTTAAGCTGGTGGGTTTGAGTTACGTGAAAGTAAATAAACTAAAGTACTACAAGCAATACCTTCGTCAAACGGAAAAGCTAATTCGACAGCTCCAAGATATGTACATTGAGAGTATGTTGGATCTGAAAACCGTTTCCCGTGCGTGCCAAGAAATATACACACACTGGATTAAAAACTGTTTGGCAAAAATGCCAAGTGAGTTGTTAATCGACAGCCGGATTGCCAAGGCCACGGGGATCGACAAAACTTACGTCAGGCCTACCTGGTTTTTGGCGAAGGTATTGACAAAGTGATTTAGGTATTAATTTTACTGTGACCCAGTTATCCCTTTACCACTGAAACCAACAACCTTCTGAGATCAATTATGAAAGTAAAACGCAGTTTTTTTATTGGTATATCTTCTTTATTATTGAATGCCATGCCGACCTATGCGGCTCCGCCGCAGATTGTGTCTGCCTATATTAGCGCCGCATTGAAAAGTGATGGCACGATATGGGCATGGGGAGACTCATGCGGTAGTAACGTAGCTGGGCAGTTAAAGGACAGTACGAACAAAAGCTTATCCAATGTTAAGGGTATTTCCAATTCAGGATATTACGGTGTGCTAGCGATCAACGGAGACGGCACATTGAGCAGTTTAAGCGGTTGTGGTAAATGGAAGGATACATGGCAACCCGTAAAAGATAGCGCGGGTAAACTCGTCACCAATGTGGTTCAAGCATCGGGAGGTGGCAATACTGCTTTTGTAAAAGAAGATGGCACTGTGTGGAACTTTGGCGGTAACGATTATGGACAACTTGGCACTGGTCAAGTAGGAGGTTCTAGCGCAGCCGCCGTTCAGGTGAAAGTCAGCGCCACCACATTTTTGACGGGAGTCAAATCGGTAAGGGTAGGCGAGATTCAAAGCATTGCCTTGAAAAAGGATGGCACAGTATGGATATGGGGTTATAGTTGGATGTATCCAGGAAATTACTATGCCATACAAGTGAAAGATAATAAAGGTACGCCGATTACTAATGTTGACAGTATTGGAATGGGTGGGCAAGGTGTTTTTCACATCATTAAGAACGATGGCAGTTTGTGGGCTGTCGATGTTAGATTTGGTGGGGGGGGGTATCCCATACAGTATAAAAATGGCACTCCTTTAACTGATTTCACAGTCGTGGATGGAACTGATATGTATGGGTGTGCTGCAGGAATAGCCGTCCACTCAAGTGGAAATGTCTGGCAATGGGCATGTAGCCCAATGTTGTATGACGCATCAAATAGCTATCCCGCTTTTCAGGTAAAGACGGACAGCTCCACTTATTTAGCCGACGTCAAAACAGTCGCTGGAACTATTTACAATACATTGGCGTTAAAAAATGACGGCACCGTATGGCAATGGGGAACAGGAAAGCAAGGTATGAGTACTCCTATTGGTGGGCATGTCGCATCCCAAGTCATGGATATGAGCGGAAAGCCTTTGAGATTGATTGGTGATGCAGTATGTTATCCGTGATTTTCTGACATCAAAACGCGGTAAGCTTAACCAAGCGAATAACTGGAGCGAATAACTGGAATAACTGGGGTCAGGAATAACTGAGGAATAACTGGGGTCAGAGTAAACTTAAATGCCTTGGCTGCGAAATACCGAAGCCTTATGGTTCGCAAGAGTTATAAAAAAGCCATTGTCGCCATTGCTCATAAATTGATTCGTATCATTTATTTTATGCTATCGCGGCATGAGTCCTATTGTGATCCCGGGGTCGATTACGAGGCCATGTCCGCCCAAAAAAATGCGCCACACTGGATCAAGGCTCTTAAAAAATCGGCAAGTTCCCAGTAACAAAACCTGCCTTAGCCAGACCATTAACTTATTGATTTTATTATACTTATTAGGGTAGTAGGGTTATGCTTGTCTGGAGTACTGGAGGCTTTCACGGTAACGCAAAGATCCGCTGGAGCGTTGAGTTAAGCATTTAACTTTACTCTGACCCCAGTTATTCCTGACCCCAGTTATTCTTTTAACTTTACTCTGACCCCAGTTATTCGTTATTCTTATTCTGACCCCAGTTATTTCTTTTAAAAAGCTAACACTCATACACAGTATTAGCTTTAATGTCATGTATCTTTAATGATTGCTTTCAACAACTGAGTTTGCTGCTGAAATATGCGCTACAGCTGCTTGTGAATAAGAAACAGATGAATTATACTTTCCTAGCTTGCCTTGATCTATTGCTTTTTGAAGCTCTTTTGCTCCTTCGTTTAAATGATTCTTAGCAACCCCTTTTGCACTTATCGAGGCAGTTAACGTGTGTTCTAGTGCTGCTCCTGCATGATGTACAACTTCAGCGGCATTACCAGCGGTAGCCGCATTTTTCGCATGGTCAAGAGCAACAGTTGAATGATCTTTAAAAATAACGTCATCCAACGCAAAAGCTACGTTTGTACTTAAAAGTACAGCACAAATTACTAGAGCTTTTTTTATCATATTGCGACTCCAAATTTTATAAAGGTTTAAATTAATTGAGTTAGAATAGAAAATCAGCTTCTATTCCATCTTGACAGTGTTATTTTTTTTATCTGAAGATACTTTTAATTGGCATTGCAATATTGCCTCTTGCCACGACGTATCAGCATGAACACGGTTTTGGAAACAAGTAATTGTTTGATCAGAATCACTTGTTCCGGCACACAAACGTATTGCATTTTCCCATTGCCATTTGTCACTATCACCCCATTTTACGTGACCAGTCATGACTTTATTGAAACATTCTCCTGGTTCTTTAGGTTTAGTTGTGCCCTGGCATAGCTTATTAATATTGGTTTGTTCCCATTGGGTGTGACCGTTACTGTCCCAAGTGATTTTGTCTTGAATATGTTTAGCGCAATCCAATTCATGTTCGTTTGCTATGACTGGACTGGTATAGGCTGCTGCTACTAAACCTAAAACACTGATAGTTTTTAAGGCGTTTTTTTTATTGATTGTGTACATTCTCTTCTCCTAGGCATTATTAAAATTTTGATTTATAAAGCAAAATTAACCAACTTCTCAGTCAGTTGATCCCCACTAACAACGTACCGTCAAAAAAATAAAATACAACAATTAATTCAAATTTAATTGTGTTTTACTAAATTTCTTCATTATCTATATCGCTAAAGATATGCTAGATGAGTGAGATTTACTTCTTAAAAAATGAAGAAATTAAACCGGACTTCACAGCAGCGGACAATCCGAACGGTTTTCTTTTGAGTGAACATATTTGGCTTTCGTATTAAAAGTAACTCAGGTCGCGCGAAAGGAACTACTTTCAACCGTAAAGGAATTACTCTTGCCTAAACGGAATTACAAAAGAGAGTAAAGTAGCTACTGTCCGGTGAAAGTAACTAAAATCGCGCGAAAGTAATTACTTTCGGTCGTAAAGGAATTACTCTTACCCAACCCATCATGATTGACAACCACTCGCCCCCGACCATGAAAGCCGAATGAATCAAATGGGTAAAATTCTACTCTAATAAAGTGGAAGAAGTTGGGGTAGAGGTCGTTTAACGAATGGTGGGATCGACCCCGATACCTAACCTGACTCACTTGGACTGGCCCGCACCCCAGATTGTATCACTTGTCTTGCAAGTAGAACGCACGGTAAAGAGACCCATAGAGGATCATCCAGTCCGCCACCCCAACTTCTTTC
>CAIMEB010000205.1 GCA_903839855.1 uncultured Methylococcaceae bacterium | reverse complement strand
GCTAATGGCATGGATATAAACCTTCATTGTACAATGAACTGAAGGTTTGTGTTCATTTGTACATCGAAAGAAACCCGTTTTCATGACTTTATAAAGCCAGGAATTGCATAAAGTGTAAACCGGTAAATGAAGGATGCCCAGATCTTGGAGGACATCTACGAGACCAATACTCATAGGTTGATTCATTAACAAACCTAGTATTTTCAAGACTCACAATACCATTTCGAATATCAGGGGTTCGAATAAGATAAATACCCGATTCAACATACGGAGCTGTTTTATTATGGCAATCTATAACACGCTCCATCGAATCCATAAATGATGTCCAAATCCAACTATCAGGAAGCTTATCTTCACTTGATACTTGGAAAGAGTGTGATTCTGCTTTATTTTTTAGTCGCTTGCTTTCTTTATCGTCTTGATTCAATAGTTCTGTGCGTGACTTTTTTATTGTCTCTTGAAGTATTCGTGCATGATCAACTTTGTTCATACTTCTCCAATCATAAGTCAATTTCCCACTAACTGCAGCGGCGAGGACTGATTGACGGAAGCGTTTGAGGATTTTTGGGATATTATCGAGGCGAGTTTTAAGATTATCGACCTGCGCCAATAGCTCATCCAACTTAGCGGCAATTTGTTGTTGTTCAGCGAGTGGTGGTAAATAAATTAGATGCTCTTTGATTAGCGTTTGAGAAATATTTGGCTGAGCTCCGCCTTTCCCTCTTGCAATAAACCGGTCTTTTTCATTACGGAGCACATAATAAAGAAAATCAGTTGTCGTCAAGCCCTTTATAGGATTTCCAACTCCGCAAGCTTGATTAGTTGTTGCATCAATTCCTAGAATAGATGTTTTGCCAATGGTTGCGCCATACATTGCAATGGCAACCGATCCCTTTGGAAAAAACTTTGCAGAAGAGTTTTTAACAGCTTCCTCTGATATGAATTCAGTAACATCATTTATTACCCTTGGCCCTAAATCACCTGTTTTAATCCAGGGTATATTACCTTCATAGAAACTCGGAACACTTCGAGATGGTGTGCCACCAGAGCCCCAATCAGCAATTTCACCTAATGTTGTTAAAAACCATTCTCTTGGTAAACCTGCAAAATTGAAAGTCTCCAATTCAGCTTGGCTCATACCCGCTCACCCAAGCCCAACACCTCTGCCAACAATTCAGTTTGCACTTGTGCCTGATCCCCAGCCCCCAAAGCCTGCATTAAATCATTCAACTCTCTCAAGGCTTCAGTCAATTCACTCATGGCTTCTGCTGCCAATACATCCGGCTCTGGCAAACTCGCGGCGTCCACACTGTCTTGATCTTTTAGCCAGGCAATATCTAAAGAATCGCCTTTCTGAGTATTAATCCAGTCGCGAGAAAAACACCGCCAGCGGGTTGGTAACTCAACATCTATTGCACTCTCAGCAGTCGCGTCAATTTGCCCCTGTACTTCTTGACGCTCTAGGGCATGATAGCAATCTTCAAACGGCTTTAAATACTGATCACTAAACGGAGTGCGTTTACCGAAACTGGGCATATTGGTACGCAAATCATAAACCCAAACTTGTTGGGTACAGTGTTCATCTTGCAGTGGATTCTCTACCCTGCCTTTGGTAAAAAACAGCACGTTGGTTTTAACGCCTTGGGCATAAAAGATACCGGTCGGTAATCTGAGGATGGTATGCAGATTACATTTGTGCATTAAATCTCGGCGAATATCCGTACCCACGCCTGCTTCAAATAACACATTATCAGGCAACACCACCGCCGCACGACCCGCAGGTTTAAGGCTACGGTAGATATGCTGTAAAAAGGCCAGTTGTTTGTTACTGGTTTTATACGTAAAGTCATCCCGCGTCGGGCCACCGCCCCCTTTGGCGGTACCAAACGGCGGATTGGTTAAAATAACATCTGCAGCTGACAGTTGCGTACCCGGTAAACCCAAGGTATTGCCTAAGTGCACCACGCCTTCATCGTCGCCTTCCATGCCGTGTAACAAACAGTTCATCAACGCTAAACGGCGCGTACCCGGCACCAGTTCCATACCCACAAAAGCTTTATTGCGCTGAAAGGTTTTGGCTTGCTCGTTAAGATTATAAAGCTCATCAGTTTGACTTTTAATATAGGCATCGGCAGCAATCAAAAAACCAGCAGTTCCGGCAGCGGGGTCTTGGATTACTTCACCGGCTTGCGGTTGTATACACCGGATAATGCTGTCGATTAAAGGCCGTGGTGTAAAGTATTGGCCTGCACCTGATTTGGTTTCACTGGCATTCTTTTCTAATAAGCCTTCGTATAAATCCCCCAAGCCATCGCGTCTGGCACTAAACCAGTCGATGCTGTCTAAGGATTTAATCAGTTGTTCTAAATGCCGGGGTTCCCGTAAGCGGGTTTGCGCATCGGCGTAAATGGCTAATATTAACGGGTCAGTGATAACGAGCTTTTCAATGGTTTTATCCGCATCGTTAGGGTCTTTGCTGATTTCTTTACCCGTTGAAAGGATAAACAGAATACTTTTGTATTCAGTCAATAGGGATAAGCCACTTTTGCTATTCAAATCCGGCCAGCGACAACCTTCTGGGAGCTTATGCTTATCCAATAGTCCGGCTTCGGTATTTTCGTATTCCATTTTAATGAATAACAATAACACCAACTCAGTCACATAATCACTGTAATTAATGCCATCGTCACGCAATACGTCACAGAGATTCCAGAGTTTTTGTACAATGTCGTTGTTGTTCATTATTTCAAGAATGACTATGCAATTCTTGACGAATTGTTTCTCGTACTACATCGGACAAAGTCATGCCTTGTGCAAATTGTCTTAATGCTTCATTCATCAAAGTTTGATAATTACTGTTACTCATTTCGGCACGCGCTTTAAAAACGGCTAATGTGTCATTATCTACACGCATGGTAATCCTAGACTTACCTCCATGTTCGGTTTGGAGTTGCGCCAAACCAGGGATTGCATTAACGGGCTTAGCATCGCTAAAGTCCATATTAGCGTATTGGTTAAACAAGGGATCAGAATTGTTGCTCATAATTTTTCCTCTGGGGTTGATTGGCTTTCCACGCTGATATTAGCCGAACCGTTTCATCGCGAAGCGTCCACACAACGACTAAAATACGATTTTTTGCTCCCATACCTAAGGTAATAAAACGTTGTTCGTTATCTGCTTGAGTATCCTCACGGGTTAATGCGTAGGGATCAAATAAAACGGCCTTTGCTTCATCAAAGGTGACGCCTTCATGGTTCAATGGGTTTGCAGCGGCCTTATCAGTATCAAATTCTATTTTCATTTGTTTATTTTATGCACAATTGTATGCACAAACAACAAAATAGTGATGAATAAGAGATTAGGTTTACATTGACTAAGTTACTCAAGATACTTTCAGTTCTGTTTAAAGTCGTTTTTACGAGGTGTGATTTAACCCATCGCTTGCCAGAGATTCTCATTGAGTGCTTCCAGCACCTTATCCAGATCCCCCTCCAGTACGCTGTTTAATCGCTTTGCGCCGCCGTCTTGGGCAAAGGCTCGATTAACAAAGTGATGATCGATGACCACTTCAAGAATGAGTTGTTTGGCGAGGCGATCCAGCCATTTACGTTGTACGTTTGACCAGTTATGCTGCATGTAGATTTTTTGCATGGCATTGTTAACCCGCTGTTCAAAGGGTAACAATGCCTCGCCTAAGGCGGCCTGACGAATATAACCAACGATACTGGCGGCAATCTCCTGATGGGTTTGATTACGCCAGGCTGTTTTTAATTTGGCTTCACTATAGCCGTGTTCGTCCAGTAACAAGCGCACCTCTTTAAGTTGTTCGCGGGTCAGATCTTTGGGGTTATTGATAATGACGCCCAAGGCGACCGACTGGTTAATCTGATTGCGGATAAAATGGTTAAAGCTGTCTAAATAATCAGCGGGCTTTTCATTGACCCCATAAGTCTGGGTACGGCTTTTAAATTCATCAGTCCCTTCGTAAATTAAAGGGTTTGTATCTGAACCTAATAACGCATTCACTTCCGCTAATTGCCTGAGTAGATTGCTATGCGTCTGCACAAATTGAGCGGCTTGTTGCGGGCCTAACTGATGCAAATGCTGAGGCAGTTTTTTAGGCTCAATCCCCCACAGTGATTGCAGTTCCTGAAGTTTTTGTTTGAGCTCTGGCTTTTGCTCGGCTTTTTTATCCGCCTTACGCAAGATACGCATTACTTTTTGACTCACCACATCCAAGACATCATGGGCATGACTGGTATTGGGTTTATTACCTACCGCCGCATGGCTATTCGGATCGACTAATTCTTGTAGCAACTGTTCCAGGGTAATATTAGGATCTTTAACCAAGGGCTTCATTGCGCTCACGTCTTGCAGCGCTGCATAAATATCCACGGGGTCATATATTTTAAAAACGGTCTTACCGATTTGATCACAGCGACGGGTACCCCGTCCCAGCATTTGTTCATACAAAATACGCGAACGAACCCGACGCAATAGCACGATATGACATATCGGTGGCACATCAATACCGGTACTGAGTAAATCAACAGTGATGGCAATCGAGGGATATTTTTCATTTTTGTATTGCCGAATGAGCTGTTTAACTTTATCGCTTTGGCCGGTTATTTTCCGCACAGCGGCTTCGTTATACTCATCGTCATAAAGGGCTTTAAACGCTTTATCCAATAAGCGTTTAACCATGTCGGCATGTAAATCCGTGGCACAGAATATCAGGGTTTTCTCTAATCCAAAGGGGTCTAATTCTTTAGCGAGTTGCTCACAAATCACTTCGTTAAAACTTTCGGTAATGACGCGACGGTTAAAGGCTTCTACTTCAAAATCAAGCTCATCCTCAAGCTCTGCCAGTTCTATGGCACCGGTTTTTGTATTAATAACGCTGACTTTCTCCCCTTTTTCAAAATGGATGCCTTTTTGGGTCAGTAAGGTTTCATAACGAATCGGCGGTTCATGGTCAATTAACCAATCATCGGCCACGGCTTCTCGGTAACTGTATGTAAAGACCGGTTTACCGAAAATCTCGGTGGTATGTTTAGCGGGGGTGGCCGTTAAACCAATTTTAACAGCATCAAAATAATCCAGTACGCGACGATAACAGGATAAATACTGAGACACATCTCTTAGGGTTAATTCGCCTTCAGTCATTTCTTGATCCAGCGTATAACCCCGATGCGCTTCATCTATAATAATGCAGTCATACGCATCAATATTGGGCGGTGTATCGGATTGAAAAATGCGTTTAACCATCGCCTGAACAGTAGCGACTTGAATACGGGTTTCTGCTTCGGCAGCCATATCGCCCAACTCGGCAATATTGTATATTTTAGAGAGCGTTAGATTATTCTCTAGTGGCGCATCGTTAAAAAAGTCGATGGCTTGCTCACCCAAGGCTGTACGATCGACTAAAAACAGGATACGTTTAAAGTGTTCCGTTTTTAAGAAGCGATACATCAAGCCGATAATGGTTCGGGTTTTACCGGTACCGGTCGCCATCGCCAAAAGACAGTTGGTTTGGTTATGCGCTAAAGCCGCTTCTACGGCAGTAATGGCTTTTTGTTGATAGTCACGTAATTTAAGATAAGCAAAACCTTCGTCTTGCAGTTTCTGTTGAGCCTCTACTTGACTACGTTTTAATTTATCGAGTAAACCTTCGGGGCTATGAAAATCATGGAGT
Source organism: uncultured Methylococcaceae bacterium (assembly GCA_903839855.1). Classification (GTDB taxonomy): domain Bacteria; phylum Pseudomonadota; class Gammaproteobacteria; order Methylococcales; family Methylomonadaceae; genus Methylobacter_C. The sequence continues at coordinate 8,110 of CAIMEB010000205.1, read as the reverse complement.
GGTTTGGCAAGGTTAGCGGCTTCTCTGACATCACGAAACCAGGTGCCCGACTGTTCAGCCAGTTGTTTAACATAAGGCCGACCATTACAGGAATACACAAACGGAATTTGATAATGTCCCTCTTCAGCGTCTGCCCAGGCAATAGTACGTCCTTGTAATTGCCAACTGGGCAAAAAACCATCCGCTTGTTTAAATCCTCGTGAATATCGTTCTGCCTGGTGAATTTTACCGGCAACGTTGGTGTTTTCACGTTTGGCTTCTACAATTGCAAGGGCGGTTAAGCCTGCAAATAGCACATAATCTGCGCACTGATTGCCTTGCGTAGGCCATTCTGCAATGGCTTTGTTTTTACCTTTCTCAGGACGTGCGCCGTTTTTATGTGTTAACACTTCAGTATCGGCTTCCCATCCAGCAGCTATCAATTGTTGATCAATCAGAATACGGGTGAGCTCTTCATTTAAAGACAGTTGGACAATGGCTTTATTGACCGTAGCGCTAATAAACTCGGTTTTATTCTCTTGATCATCTAACTTGACCTGTAGGGCTTTAAGCCGAAGCTCAAAGGCTTTTCTTTCTTCAATAAGTTGATGCTCATGCTCTTGAGCCAGTTGCTCAAACACCCGGGCTTCTTCATCCATTTGTTCAGCCAGTACAGAAAACTGCTCTTTCTCTTTGGCCACTAAGGCGATCAATTGATGATTACTTTCTACCTGTTCGTTAGCGTCCGATAGTTGCGCTTTAAGCTGTTCTATTTGAATTGTTAATGCTTGTAACTGTTGGCTCGGATCAGTCGGCGCAACAAACGCCCCCGGCTTAAACGTGGCTCCCTGTTTTCCAAAGGCTTGATGAAACCAGACTGCTAATGCTCTGGCGAGTCGCAAACCATCCAGGGCTTCTTTGTGCTGGGTTTTAAATTGATGAGTAGCCCGATTGCCTTCGGTGCGTAAGGTATGGAAAAGATCAAGGATATTGGCGTCAAGGCGGATTTCTCGACCGACCTTAAAGAGTAAGTCAGCTTGCGTGGTTTTGTCGTTAAATTCAATGCCACAACGGGCAGCAAGATCTTGAGCTAAGGCTTCACCCAGTTGCCGGAGTTTAATTAAGGTGGTGTTAGGGTCGCTTGCAAAAGCACGTTCTGCTGCGGTAGCTAACTGAAGAAATAAGGCATCATGTTCCTTTAGAAAATCAAAGTTGCTCTTTTCTTCCATCACATTCCTCAATTAAAAACTTCAGCGCAAATGGCTAATGGTAAAAACAGAGTATCAAAACTAAGGCTAAAAAGAAAATCTACTAAAGAATAAGATGGGGGAATGACTTGATATTTGGTAAACGCTACGTCATTGTCATTTTAACGAAACAACACATAGCTACAATTAAAGATACTGCGAAAAAATCAACTAGAGCAACAAGGCGAGAGTTTCAAGCACAGGCGTCTATTAATTATTTACATTCAAAACCGCACTTAGCTGAAAAGATTTTTGGTTGGGATCGCAAGACGGTTACGTTGGGGTTAAATGAATTACGCAGTGGATGCGTGTGTATTGATAATTTTAAGGCTCCCGGCAATAAAAAACGGAAGAAAAAATGCTGCAACTAGAGAATGATATGATTTCTTTGGCTGAGCCTGAAAGCCGAATCGACCCTAAATTTCAAACAGCGTTCAAATACACGCACATCACAGCCAAAGCCATGCGCGAGGCGTTAGCAAGAACGTTCTTACATCACGCCCTAAAGAGACGGGTTTTTCGGACAATAGGGATAAAATAAATTGCCCAATCCATAAAAGATAGGTACTCTGTACAACTAGGCTATAGCTGACTCATTCAAATAAAAAAGACGATAGGGTTGTTATTTATTATCTTTAATAAGGAATAGAAATGCCCCCGTTAAGCAAACAACTCGATTTTATCTGGAGTGGTGAAGACCACAATAGCAAAAAATTAAACGGCACTATCACCGCAAGAAGCGCACTCATTGCAAAAGCAGAATTAAGGCGTCAAGGCTATCGAGTCACTAAAATAAGAGAACATTCAAAGCCATTATTTAGTCCAAGAACAAAAAGCATCAGCTCTGGAGAAATTGCCACCTTCTCCAGACAACTAGCCACCTTAATTAGTGCTGGCATTCCCCTTGTACAAGCCGTAGGTATTATTTGTAACGGTCATGAAAATCCTGGCATGCAAACATTACTATCAACTGTAAAAACTAACCTTGAAAACGGAGATAGCCTGGCAAATGCCTTAAAAAATCATCCACAGCATTTTGATGAATTATTTTGCAATCTTATTGCCGCAGGCGAACAAGCTGGCATATTAGAGACGATTTTAGATAAGGTAGCGACTTACAAGGAAAAAACAGAGTCTATAAAAAAGAAAATCAAAAAAGCACTCACTTATCCAATAGCAGTGATTACGGTGGCTTTTATTGTCACAATGGTATTACTTGTATTCGTAGTCCCTGTCTTTGAAGATATGTTTAAAAGCTTTGGCGCCGAGTTACCTCTTTTTACACAACTAGTGGTTAGTATTTCAAAAGGGGTAGCCTATTATTGGTGGCTTATCCTTGGCATGATGACGTCTGGCATTTATTGTTTTTACTATTTTAAAAAACGTTCTCAACCTTTTAACCATTTTCTGGATTACTTTTTATTACAATTACCCATTGTTGGACTCATTTTAAACAAATCTGCAATCGCCCGATTTTCAAGGACACTATCGACGATGTCAGCAGCCGGTGTACCTTTGGTCGATGCCTTACAAGCAGTGGCTGGAGCTTGTGGGAATCTAATTTATAAAGATGCTGTGTTAAAAATGCGTGAACAAGTCGCAACTGGACAAAGAGTCCAGTATGCCATGCAACAAACCAACCTGTTTCCAAATATGGTTCAACAAATGATTGCTGTCGGTGAAGAATCTGGTTCAATGGATAATATGCTAGCTAAAGTCGCTGACTTTTATGAAGAAGAAGTAGACAATCTGGTCAACAATTTAAGCAGCCTACTGGAACCCATTATCATGGTTATTCTGGGCATTCTTATCGGCGGCTTAATTGTTGCCATGTATCTACCCATTTTTAAGATGGGCGCAGCCATTGGTTAAGCCTTAACTAGGCTAATGCGCTTTCCCCGAGTCATAAATGCGTCGGTATTGATTTAAAAATTACTTTCCTTTATAATGTGTGCTGAATTGGGCTAGACGTCGTAATTCCATGTTGCTTTACTAAATTATTGAGGACTATTCAATATGACCACTTATACCGTATCGGCTGGCCAAACCAAAAGTGGCGTCACTCTAAATAATAAGGATACCGAAAATGTTTACGGCATAGCACTCGCGACCACGGTGTTTTCCGGAGGCATTGAGTTTGTTTATAGTGGCGGCGTGGCCAGCGGGGTTACGCTTAATAGTGGTGGTGAAATCGTACTGTTTTCCGGTGGTTCAGCGTCCAATATTGCTATTTCTCCCTCTGGTATTATCGATCTTTATGGTATGTCCGCTAATGCCGCTACCATAAACAGTTCCAACCAGCTTTTGGTGTTTAACAACGGAACTCTCGTTGATACCATTGGCCTTACTGGTAATACCAGTAATCTGGCCTTTGCGACTGCCCCTGATGGGAGTGGTGGCACAAAAGTCATCGCCGAATCCACCGGCTTGAATTTAACTTTTAAAGGTTTTAATTATACGGGCGATGTCAACGGCACTTACGAGACTTATAATTCACTGCCGACCTTAGTCTCGACTGGGGCAAACGCTGCCGCCATGGTTCTGGATTACGGCATCAATGTTAAAACATCAACTGTTTATATTGACGGAAACTACACCGACAGCCTGACCGCCTTGGGCAATACCATTTCAACAGCTGTCAAAAGTGGGCTATCGGTCATGGTGCGACCCTTGATCGACTTTGTTGATCCTAAGGTCATTGGTACTTATAGTGTGGCCGAATGGCGCACCTACTACAATCCCGAAGATGTAGCGGCATTTTTTGCCAGCTATCAGACCATGATCGTTAATGAAGCCAAGGTAGCGCAGGCGAACGGTGCAACTATGTTGTCGATTGGTGCGGAAATCGACCAACTCACCGGTCCCGCTTATTTAAACTACTGGACAAACATTATTACGGCAGTCAAAGCTGTGTTTTCTGGGCAACTGACCTATTCCGCCGATTGGGATAGTGCAATTTCGCCCTGGAAATGGGGCGGTACCGGATTGCCGGTAGGCACCGGCAACTTGGCTACGCAAGTCAGTTTTTGGAGTCAGCTTGACTACGTTGGGGTGGATGTTTACGCACCGCTGTCCGACGTAGCTAACCCAACGCTGGCTCAGTTAATCGCCGGCTGGACTCAGAAGCCAACCGATGCAACGACACTGGCTGTGACCGGCGGCGCTTCACTGATTAGCTATTATGAAAATCTTGCCGCCGTAACTGGCAAGCCACTATTGTTCACCGAACTCGGTTACCCCAATGATACCGGCGCTGCTAAAGAACCGGCTTATGCAACCAACGGTGTTGCCGCTCCGGCATTGCAGGCACTTGCTTATCAGGCTTTTTTCGATGCTTGGAGCCAGGCTGGGCACGGTGCGCTGAAAGGTGCCTACCTTTGGAATTGGGAGCCGGGCGGAGCAGGAATCAGTACCTTCTCGCCACAGGGTTTATCGGCGCAAAAGACGCTTACTTCCGCCTTCCAGGCACCTAATGTTATTTCGGCAGGAACCTCCGTCATCGGCATGATTGAAGGTTATGGAGATAGCATCATTATTTCCGGCACCGCCACCAACACCACTGTGAACAATAAAGGTGGAGCCTATGTTTTTAGTGGCGGCGTAGCAACGGGCAGTGTTATCAATAGTGGTGGCAACCAATATATCTACGGCAATGGCGTTGGCAACAACAGCAAAGTGAACAATGGTGGTGTTGAATATGTCTACAACGGCGGCGTAGAAAACGCGATTACAGTCATGAATGGTGGAGACGTTGTTATCGCCCCGGGTGGCCTCATTAATAAGGTGAGTTTATCCGTCGGCGCTATTCTGGATTTTTCAGGTGTCACCGCCAATGCCGCTAGTATAAACAGTTTAAATCAACTGCAGGTTAGCAACGCTGCAGGTACTGTGGTCGAAACCATTAGCCTTGCGGGTAATAATAGCAGTCTTTCGTTCACCGTTAAAGCAGATGGCACGGGCGGTACGGATGTCATTGTTAACACACAACCAGCGCCAGTAGTCAGTAGCGTCAGCTACAATGCGGGCACTGGGCAACTTAGCTTGACCGGCACTCATTTTACGACAACAGCCGGTAGCTATATCGTCAACGATTTTACACTTAAAGGCGATGCCGGTGTCAGCTATACTTTAAGCAATGGTAGCAGTATCGTAGCGACCCCAACTAACAGCACGGTCATTATTCAACTTTCCAGCGCAGACCAACTCGCGGTCAATGGTCTTTTGAATAAAGCAGGTAATCAAGCCAATGACGGCAGCGCATACTATTTATCAGCAAGCAGCGGTTGGGATTTAAACGGCAACGCCATCAGTAATTTAAGCATGACCGTCAATAATGTGACTGCACCTACGCTCTCAGCGGTTACCTACGATGCCACTAAGGGTCTATTTACTTTTAGTGGAGCACATCTTGATAACGCTGGAAGCAAGAATGGTATAGCACTCGGTAATTTTACCCTTACGTCTGGCGGTAATAGTTATAACTTTAGCCTCAGCAACGATACGGTCAGTAATCTTACCGCCAACGGATTTAACGTTAGCCTCAGTACCAATGATGCAATAGCGGTTAACAACATAATCAATGATAACGGTAATTTTAACAGTTACGGCTTAGCCTACAACCTGACCGTCAGTAATAATTGGGATAGCGATAGCGGTGCTTCTATCAGTAAACTAGGCGTGACAGCCGGAGGTGTTGGCGTAGCAACCTTGCTTGCACAAGGTATTTCAGAGCCCGGAGGCGTGACAGTGGATAGCCTGGGCAACGTCTATGTTGCCAATACCGGTGGTAACTCCATCATGGAAATTGCAGCGCAAACCAGTGCGGTAACGACGCTACTTTCCAAAGGCTTGAATTATCCTTTTGACGTAGCCGTTGATAATCACGGAAACATTTTTATTGCAGGCGGTTGGGGTAACAACGTTCAGGAAATTGCAGCGAGCAGCCATGCGGTTACCACATTGGTCAGTGGACTTAATGATGTTACTGGCGTGGCGGTTGACAGCAGTGGTAACGTTTATCTTGCTGATTGGGGTAATAATGCCGTCAAGGAAATTGTCGCAGCAACAGGTGCAGTCACTACTCTGCTTAATACCCCACTTAAGAATTCTGCCGGTATCGGTAGTGGTATTGCGGTCGATAGCGCCGGTAATGTCTATGTCACCGCAACCGCCAATAATGCCATTGAGAAAATCGCGGCAGGAAGCCATACCATGACGGTATTACTTAATACTGGATTAAAAAACCCCTCGGGCATTGCTGTTGACAGTGCGGGTAATTTGTACATCGCCGATAATGGCAATAACGCCATCAAAGAAATCGCGGCAAGTACCCATACCGTTTCCACGCTACTTTCCACGGGTCTTAAAGCCCCTAACGGTGTTGCAGTGGATAGTCTTGGTAATCTTTATATCGCAGACAGCGACAACAGCTCGATTAAAGAACTCGCCCATTCCGAATATTTGTTCAATACCGATCCGGCAGCAAGCACTCCCGTTACGATTAATAATCTTTGGGAAAACACGCAACAAATTGAACTATCACAATCCGTATATAAGGCATTTTCAGCAGGAAGCAACATCAGTACAGCAAATTTCAGCAATGCTGTTGCGGCAACAAGCCCCACAGATTATTTATATTACAACGCCGCTACCGGTGGATTGTACTATGATGCCAACGGCTCAAGCACCCCAAACGCAGCAGTGGAAATCGCTATCATCGGTACCAGTAGCCATCCTGCGGCATTAAGTATTGGGGACTTTCAATTGGTAGCCTAATGTGTGATACTGCTCCTTCAAATGACTGTTGATGTCACCGCCTTTAGTCAATCCTGCAAGGCATTTTTGAGTAGGTTATCCGCCGTGTGCCATCTGCCTGGAAAACTGTAATTTATAGATTAATTTATTTGCGGTAGCAGTATTACCCCATATTCCGGTTGAGTCCATGATTGAATCCTTTGGATTATATTTTGAGAGTAACAACGATGGAATATACACAAGCTAAATTTTGGAAATGTGCCTTACAAGTTAATCCGTCTGGATATATCAAGTACCGAGGGCAAGAACAAGCTTTATCAGAATCAGATTATAATCAAAAACTGCTTGAAGTTTGTGTGCAAGAAAATATCAAGGTGTTAGGTATTGCAGATCACGGGAATGTTGATGGTGTTGATGCTATTAGGGATTTAATGAAAGCCCATGACATTGTCGTGTTCCCAGGATTTGAAATAGCTTCAAGTGAAAAAGTACATTTCGTTTGTTTGTTTTCAGAAGAAACAACCTCCAAACAACTAGAGCGATATCTTGGAAATCTTAAATTATTAGATACTGATAATGGTGTTCGACCCTCTAAGTTGAGCGCAGAACAATTGATTACAGAAGTGATTGCTATGGATGGTTTTATCTATGCCGCCCATTGTACGTCAAACAACGGATTGTTAAAAAATAGATTTAATCATATTTGGCAACTTTCTAGCTTAAAAGCCGCCCAGATACCCGCTACTCTGTCTGCTCTTGAAGGTGTAGAGGATGATTTTTATCGTAAAGTTATCCTGAATAAAAATATAGACTATCAGCGGGAAAATAAAATAGCGCTCATTAATGCGCAAGATGTTGAAGCGCCAGAGACATTGGCAAACCTCAGCGCCTCTTGCAGGATTAAAATGACTATCCCCAGTTTTGCTTCCTTTAAACAGGCCTTCCTTGATCCTGAATCACGGGTACGCTTGAACTCGGATATACCTGAGAATTTTTGGCATCCTTCATAGCAGCCTAAAAGTAGTTGACACTTTTGATGTCAATAAAAAATTAACAACAAGCTACCGTAGCCATTAAAAAACGGCCAGTGACTTTAAAGATAAACGGCTTAGCTGTTTCTTAAATTTAAG
>CAIMEB010000204.1 GCA_903839855.1 uncultured Methylococcaceae bacterium | reverse complement strand
GGGAATCGAACCCACGTGATCAGCTTGGAAGGCTGGAGTTCTACCATTGAACTACACCCGCAGGTTTTTTACTTAAATTCAGGATGGTGGAGGGGGGAGGATTCGAACCTCCGAAGGCAGAGCCGGCAGATTTACAGTCTGATCCCTTTGGCCGCTCGGGAACCCCTCCTATATCGGGTAAGCTGTGCATTATCTTTTATTAAAAAGACTCTGTCAACTTATTTATGAATAACTTTTCCTAACTTTCTACAACACATATGTCATTAAAATAATAGTTACTTTAACACCTTCACCTATTTATACAAAATCTAACTCACACTCCTTTCATGAGCTAAGCATTTAATTTATTCATAGCAGCAGCAATATCACCTACCACCATTTGCTCTAAATAACACCTACTGGAGTGAAATGCTCCAGCCATTAGCTCTAGCTCATCCCTTGCAGGAACCGATAAAACAAAATCAGCAACCGACCGACCTAACACCGGACGACCAATACCTATTCTCAATCTATAGAAATCCCTCACCCCCAAATGAGCAATGATATCCCTTAAACCATTATGACCAGCATGACCTCCATCTCTTTTTAACCTGACTATACCCGGATTAAAATCCAACTCATCATGCACAACCAGAATTTCATCCGGCGACAATTTGTAGTATCGACTAATCTTACCTACAGCCTGACCACTTCTATTCATAAAAGTATCTGGCTTCAACAACATAACTTTAGTTTTGGCAACGCTGACTTCGGCAAACAACCCCTGAAATCTTGACTGATAAGACCAAGCGCAACCCAAATCCTTTACTAAACCATCTAAAAACAAAAACCCAGCATTATGCCGGGTTTTTTCATACTGCTCACCTGGATTACCCAAGCCAACAATCAATTTAATCATCTATTAGCAGACCAAGACTTAGCCTACAGCATCATCTTTACTTGCTTTTGACGCCATTATCGAAACAACTGGCAAGTCATGCTCAGAACCTTGAGCTAGCGCAACAATCTCCACACCTTTTGGCAATATGATATCTGATAAATGAATAGTACCACCAACATCCAAGCCAGCCAGATTTACTTCAATATATTCTGGCAAATCAGAAGGCAAACACGTTACCTCTATATCAACCAGCGAGTGCGCAGCAATACCACCTTTTTTAGCACCAATCGATGTAGATTCATTAATAAAATGCAAAGGCACATGAACCTTAACCACATCAGACGCATTAACTCTTAAGAAATCGAGATGCAAAATTTGAAATCTGGCAGGATTGCGCTGAACACCTTTCAAAATCGCTTTTTCTGTTTTTCCATCAACAGTTACATCTAAAACGTGTGAATACACAGCTTCGTGCTCAAGATGCTTAATAACTTCATTATGATTCAAAACCAACAACTGAGGCTCACTTGAACCACCGTATATTACCGCTGGCACATTACCCTGACGACGCGCACGTCTTGCTACGTTCGACCCTGATTGCCCTCTACTCTCGGCAACAAATTCAAATACATTCGACATCTTTCCTCACCATTTCTTGGAGTCTGCACACTATTAGGCACAGACATTAAATTCTACGAATTGACTACTAATCCACGTAAAGCGAACTAACTGACTCACCCACTGCGATGCGCCTTATAGTTTCAGCCAACATTTCAGCAACACTTAACTGCCTAATTCTTCCCGAATCAACGGCTTCTTGACTCAATGGAATAGTATCAGTTACAACTAATTCATCAAGCTCAGAACTATTTATATTTTTCATTGCTGACCCGGACAAAACAGCATGCGTACAGTAAGCGACAACTTTTATAGCTCCCTGCTTTTTTAGGGCAGCAGCTGCATGACATAATGTACCAGCCGTATCAACCAAATCATCAATCAATACACAGACCCTACCCTCAACATCACCTATGATGTGCATTATCTCTGAAACGTTTGCTTTTGGCCTACGCTTATCAATAATTGCAAGATCAGCATCATCAAGTCTCTTTGCAAGTGCTCTAGCCCTAACTACTCCACCGACATCAGGTGAGACAACGATCAAATCCTTGTATTGTTGCCGCCATACATCACCCAAAAGAATAGGTGATGAATATACATTATCAACGGGTATATCAAAAAAACCCTGAATCTGATCTGCATGCAAATCAACAGTCAAAATACGATGAGCACCTGACTGCTCTATCATCTTTGCAACCAACTTAGCACTGATCGGAACCCGTGCAGACCGTGACCGCCTGTCCTGCCGAGAATAGCCATAATAAGGCAACACTGCAGTAATTCGTGACGCCGACGCCCGCTTTAAAGCGTCAGTCATCACTAATAATTCCATTAAGTTTTCATTTGTTGGAGAACATGTTGGCTGAATGACAAATACGTCCTTACCACGAACATTTTCTTCAATTTCTACAGCAATCTCGCCATCACTAAATCGTCCGACGGTCGCCATTCCCAAGCGCATATTAAGCTTCTTAACTATACCATCCGATAAAGCAAGGTTAGCATTTCCAGAAAACACCATCATTGAGGTGTCATTCATTCAAGCACTCCAATACGAAATTAATTTAATGGATAAAATGGCTGGGTCGCAAGGATTCGAACCTTGGTATGCGGAGATCAAAACCCCGTGCCTTACCGCTTGGCGACGACCCAATAATTATGATATGAACTTGCTGTTTAATTTAGCATACAAAGGGGATATATTTAACCCTTTAGCCAAATATACTCGCCACCCTTTTAACTCCAGTGACTTATAAGCATTATAAGCTAGTTCTTTCGATTCAAACTGCGCAAAAACACATGCGCCTGTCCCTGTCAATCTTGCTTCTGAATACTCAGACAAAGCAAGTAATGCGTTTTTAACAACTGTATATTGCTGACTTACTACATCAAGACAATCGTTTTTATGCTGCCCTGCCATAAAGTCATCTATTTTGATCGATTTACTATTACGTGTCAAATTTTTAAATGAAAAAATTTCTTTAGTATTAACATGGCAGTCCGGCTTAACAACCACAACCCATTGCTCATCTGGCGTGATTTGCTCTAATTTTTCTCCCACACCCTCAGCCCAGGCCGATAAACCATAAATAAATACCGGCACATCCGCCCCCAAACTCAACCCTAACTCAATCAGCTTTTCCTGAGATAAATTCAAATCCCACAGCTTATTAAGAACAACCAAAACCGTTGCAGCATCTGAACTTCCACCACCCAAACCACCGCCCATAGGCAAATTCTTTTCAACCTCAATACAGACCCCAGATTCACACCCCGTAATAGATTTCAATAAATTAGCCGCCTTAACTGTCAAATCATCCTGCTCAGGCACACCCGGTATTGGGTTTAGTAACCTCACCACCCCATCATAAACTGGATGGAAAGTGATCCAGTCACATAAATCAATAAACTGAAATACTGTTTGCAGTAAATGATAACCATCTGCTCTTTGCCCAACAATCCGTAACATCAAATTTAGTTTTGCTGAAGCTGGCCATTTTTCTGTCCACATCGATGAACTACTGTGCTTTTGCGTCATTTAATCCCCATTGGTCAATTATTAACTTTAGCTTGACCCGCTCATTTGATACTGTAATTCTACGCGGAAGAAGCTCGTTATTAACTGCCTGCTCCTCTTTATATTCAACCAACCAACCAGACTGCACAAAACCATCACTAGTCGCCACAAACGCACTAACCGGCTCTGGCAAACCAACTACCCAATAGCGTAGCGACCGAACTGGAACAATCAGCCCCAACTGTTGATTAATAAATTCCTCTGGCTGCCTTGACGACAAGACCTTACCATCACCTCGATCTATTACAACGTCGTCTCTCGACAGCCTTACAATTGTTGAGCCCTGGCCCAAAGGGCCTGACAACTTAATTTCGTCATTATCTAATTCGTGAGACCAGGCTATATTAGCCTGCCATGCCTCCTTTTTACCCGTTAAACCCAATCGCCCACTAAAGGACCACGCCGCCAAATCATACAAATGAGCCCTAGTTGATTTTGAGTACTTAACGCCTTCTTCTACCTGGGTTGTTGAACAAGCAGCCATCACCAACAAAATCATTCCAAGACTTACGCACTTCCAGTGATGGTTCAACATGCCTATTTCTTACTCTTCACTACTCTACGCTTAAAATCCAAAAGAAACTCATCGTTTGGCGTCTCTTTCATGGCTTTATTTACCAATTTTTCGGCATCATCCCTTTTTCCTAACTCCCAAAGCACCTCTGCAAGATGCACCGCGATTTCATTTTCGTGCTGCTTGCTATAAGCTTTTTCTAAATAACCCAGTGCCTTCATCAAATCACCCCGCTTAAATAGCAACCACCCATAACTATCAATAACTACAGCCTCATCAGGGGCTAAACTTAGTGCCTTCTCTAAATACTTCTCAGCATCCGCATATCGATTTGGATTAGCCAGCAAAGTATAGCCCAGCGCATTCAACGCTTCTATATTGTCAGGATCAACAGATAACAGTTTTTTAAGATCTGCCTCGACAACATCACTCTTTCCAATACGTCCAGCCATTAATGCTCTCGCATACAGAAGGTTTTTTTGATCCGGAAACTCGGCTAAGCCAACATTCAGTAGATTATAAGCTTTGTCATACTGTTTTTGCTGACTAAATAATTCAACCTGCGCTAATAACAAACGTACTTTTTGTTTTGGAAATTTTGTTTGTAGAAAACTTAACCTTGATCCAGCCTCATCCAGCTGATTATCTTTCTGTAACAATGAAACTGACGATATGGATGCATCAAAAACATAAGATCCATCAATTACTTTATCAAACCAGCCTATTGCTTTTTTCAAATGACCTTGCTTTTCTTCTATCTTACCTAAATAAAAATACGCCTGATATTTCCACTCAGGCTGATCAACTAATTGCTTAAAAATAGCATCAGCGTCATTATCGTGGTTCAACTGCATATATATCAACCCCATTGAAAAGTGACTTTCATAGTCTTTAGGGTTCATTGAAACAACTCTCTTATAAACGTCAATTGCCTCTCTGTACTCTTCAGTTTTAATTAAAACTTGAGCAAGCATTTTGCTAAATTTAATATTTTTGGGATACTTTAACAAAGCCTCTTTCAAAAGCAACTTCGCTTTTTTAAAGTTACCCGAAAATATGTCTATCTGCGCTTTGAAGATGAGTGCTTTATCCCAATCAGGTCGTAACTTTAACACCTGCTGTATTTTTGCTTCTGCCAGATTTTTGTCTTTTTTCTGCATGGCCAGCATTGACTGCACAAAATATATCTCAGCTTTCTCAGGATGCAGCTTTAACAGATCATCGAGTGCCTCATAAACCCTATCAATTTTGCCTTCTTTTTGCAGTACTCCCGATAATTCGAGCAAAACACTTTCAAAACCCAAAGGATCAGAGTCCAATAGAGCATTCAAATGCTGAGTAGATGCCAGTTTATTCTCAGACCTTAAGGAATATAGCACAGCAATTTTTCTAACAGCAGGATTATTAGGGTCTTGCTTCAACCACAACTCTAAAGCTTCATTTATTTTGCTCGGATTTTTTACATACATAGCAATCATCAAGGCTCTCTCCGAATACTTCGGATTTTGCGTGCGTTTAGCTGCGGTTATATAACCATCAAACGCAACATCGTATTGTCCACGCTGACCAGCAAGTTCTGCCGTCATCAAAATAAAAAAGACATCTGGCTCAATATATGTTTTTGATTCCTTTTGTGGATCATTGCCTTTGATCCCAGCAGAGTCAACCGAGACAATCACTTCTTTTGAATCAATAGGTTTCACTGAAAAGTTGGCACAACCACTAAGTAAAACGAAGGCTGTCAGTAAAAGTAATCTAAAAATTAACACAGGGGATCCTAATTTATTACTCAATTTATATGTTTTGATGATAGATTATCACAAAAAAACTGTCGATTTAGACAACTGATTTATTCCTGACGTGTATACAGTTATTATTTTCTTAAAATTCGACTACATAATATACCGACAAATCTATTAAAAGCTATGCCGTTAACAGGTAAAATGCCAGACAATAGTTAAAAAAAGTACTATCTTTGGTAACATGGCACGCATTTTCCACAAAACTAGACCTAAAAAATAACCCAGACTATGACTTTTCTTGCTGTAGGGATTAATTACAATACCGCACCGGTTTCTATCCGAGAGCGCCTGTCATTCCCTGCGGACATCCTTGAATCATCTTTAAAAGATTTAAGCCGCGTCAGGGATATTCGTGAAGCCGCTATTCTTTCAACCTGCAATCGAACCGAGTTTTATTACACAGCCAGTACCACGAATCAACAAAACCTGATTGAGTGGGTCGCTCATAATAAGCAAATCAGTCCTGCAGATTTTGCCCCTTACTTGTATTATCATACCGATCGCTCAGTGTGCCGTCATATATTTCGGGTGGCCTGTGGCTTAGACTCTATGGTTCTGGGTGAGCCGCAAATACTTGGACAAATGAAAACCGCATACCAGGCAGCTTATAATGCAGGCACACTTGGAAAGCGCTTAGGCAAACTATTTCAGCATACCTTTACTGCGGCCAAAAAAGTACGCACCGACACTGCAATAGGTTCCAGCCCGGTATCCATTGCCTTTGCTGCCGTACAACTGGCACAACAAATATTTGATAATCTAAACCAACAGACCGCTCTGCTTATTGGAGCAGGCGAAACGATTGAACTGACTGCCCGCCATTTATCCCAACAAGGCATAGGTCGTATCATTATCGCTAATCGTACCTTCGATAAAGCGCATGCCCTAGCCATGCAATTTAACGGTTATGCGATTGACTTATCCGAATTACCCATGCACTTGGCTGAAGCAGACATCGTTATTTCTTCAACAGCCAGCCAACTGCCCATTCTTGGTAAAGGCCGCGTTGAAAGCGCTCTTAAAAAACGCAAACACAAACCCATGTTTATGGTTGACCTTGCCGTGCCCAGGGATATCGAAGCCGAAGTAGAACAACTTGCCGATGTCTATCTTTACACCGTCGATGACCTGCAAAATACCATAGACCAAAACATGAACTCTCGCCGTTTAGCGGCAGAACAGGCAGAGGAAATCATTGATACTCAAGTTGATTATTTCCTGGCCTGGTTACGCGCCCAAAGTGCACAATCAACCATCCTTGAGTTTCGCAATCAAGCCGAACAATCAAGGGACGAAGCATTACAAAAGTCACTCATACTACTAAAAAATGGTGCGCCTGCAGAAGAAGTGCTTAATCGGCTGGCTCATACGCTGACCAATAAGCTAATTCATACACCCAGCATACAAATTAGAGCTGCCGCTGAAAACGAGCGTCACGATATTATTACCGCTGCACGCGAAATCTTTAAATTACCCACACCTCAATGAAACAATCCATACAACTTAAACTCGAAAACCTGTGTGAACGTTACGACGAAATCGCAGCCTTATTGTCAGAACCCGAAGTACAAAATAACCAAAATAAATTTCGTTCACTGAGCCAGGAATATGCTCAAATTGCGCCTTTAGTGGATTGCTATAAACGCTATGATCAAGCGCAAGTGATTCTAGCGTCCGCTAAGGAAATGGCTAATGACCCTGATCCGGAATTAAGAGAACTGGCGAAAGAAGAAGTCAATGACGCAGAAGACCTTATAGACACATTAGATCATGAACTCCAGGTTTTATTATTGCCTAAAGATCCAAACGATAACCGCAATATCTTTTTAGAAATACGCGCTGGTACGGGTGGAGATGAAGCCGCGATATTTTCAGGCGATCTTTCTCGCATGTACCAACGCTATACCGAAAGAAAGGGTTGGCAAACAGAAATTATTAGCGAAAGCCAGGGTGACCATGGCGGCTATAAAGAAGTTATTTTGCGTGTTTCTGGACGTGACGTCTATTCACAACTTAAATTTGAATCAGGTACGCATCGGGTTCAGCGTGTCCCAGAAACAGAATCACAAGGCCGTATACATACCTCGGCTTGTACAGTCGCTATTATGCCAGAGGTTGAAGAAGTCGATGCGATTGATATTAATCCAGCCGACCTTAAGGTGGATACCTATCGATCTTCAGGCGCGGGCGGACAGCATGTTAACAAAACTGAATCGGCTATTCGTATTACACACATCCCCACCGGTGTTGTTGTGGAATGCCAGGATGAACGTTCACAGCACAAAAACCGGGCACGCGCGATGTCTTTACTGGCTTCCCGCTTATTATCTGCGGAACAGGAAAAACACCATGCCGAACAATCAGCCACACGCAAACTACAAGTAGGCAGTGGTGACCGGTCTGAACGCATTCGTACCTATAACTTTCCGCAAGGACGACTCACGGATCACCGAATCAATTTAACATTGTATAAGCTGGATGACATTATGCAAGGCGGTCTGGAACAAGTCATTCAACCGTTGATAAGCGAACACCAAGCAGAGCTACTAACTCAACTTGGTGAAGACTAAACCTGAATGCCCTGCATTAAAAGCGTACTTAATGACGCTACGAAGATACTGGCTAACTGCTCAGATTCACCCCAACTGGATGCAGAAGTTTTACTGTGTTTAACACTAAAAAAAGACCGCACCTATCTTCGTACCTGGCCTGATAAAGAACTGGAAGCAGAACAGGAAGCCGCCTTCTGGGAGTACCTTAATAAACGTCAACAAGGTACTCCTGTTGCTTATCTGACTGGCACACGAGAATTCTGGTCACGTGACTTTCTGGTAACGCCTGATGTATTGATTCCTAGAGCTGATACCGAATTATTAATCGAACTGTGCTTAACCATTATTCCTGCCAACGCACCATCAAGCATTATTGATCTGGGCACTGGCTCCGGGATTATAGCCATCACTTTAGCGGCAGAATGTCCTCATACAGAGGTCACTGCGACAGATTATTCACTCACAGCCCTGCACATTGCCCAACTTAATGCTAAACAACATAACATCAATAACATTCAGTTTGTTCAAAGCGACTGGTTTAACGAGATTACTCCGACACACTACCATCTCATCGTAAGCAATCCACCTTACATTGCGCCCGACGATCAGCACTTAATACAAGGTGACCTCCGTTTTGAACCGCTTTCTGCCTTACGTTCTGATGAACAAGGCTTACGAGACATTAAAATCCTTGCCGAGACAGCACCTCGCTATATACTCCCGCAAGGCTATTTACTGGTTGAACACGGCTATAATCAACAACAGGCTGTTCAGACCCTCTTTAAAGAAAATGGTTTCAGTCATATTCAAACATTCACCGATTTATCAGGACAACCACGAGTCACTCGTGGACAATGGCTGTGAAGCTTTAACCACCGTAACCTCCATAAATAAATCATAAAAAAATGAACCCACAAGAAATACATCTCCCCCGTAAAATAGCCAATCAACTTTTACATCTGGCCCAAATTTCACCGGATGCTGAAATATGTGGCTTAGTCAGTAGCAAACAAGGCAAAGTAAGCCATTGCTATCCCGTTAAAAATGTCGCAAACCATCCTGAACAACGTTTTTTATTAGATGCCAGCGAACAAATTGCAGCGATGGCTCAAATGCGTCAATTAAACGAAGACTTATTTGCCATTTACCACTCCCATCCTACCGCGCCTGCACAACCATCCCCCCATGACATTGCCCTGGCGACTTATCCCGACGCATTGCACCTGATTATTTCACTGAATACAAAAGGCGTTCTTGACATGCGTTGCTTTAAAATTGAGCCGCAAACTGCCCTAGAGATTCCTCTGATTATGTGTGATTAATGAGTTAATTCCACAGCTTAATTTGCAATAAAATTAAAAAGGATCACAGAGATAATTACAATTTGGTGAATAACCTAGTAAAATATCGATTGTTATATTGTCTGAAAAAGATAATCATCAAAAAACGTCTTCTAACTGATTTTTTAAAGCCAATGCAACACATTATTAACTTTAAAAAACTAATATAATCGACTCAAATTGAAAAAATTCATCATGTTTATTGAGGTGTTAGCGTGGAGCTAAACGGAGCACAAATCGTAGTTCAAAGTCTTATAGACGAGGGCGTAGAGTATATCTTTGGTTATCCTGGTGGAGCGGTATTGCATTTATACGATGCAATCTTCCAACAAGACCAACTCAAACATATTCTGGTTCGACATGAACAAGGCGCAACCCATGCGGCTGACGGCTATGCCAGAGCCACTGGAAAACCGGGCGTCGTCCTGGTCACCTCTGGCCCCGGAGCAACGAATGCCGTAACCGGCATAGCGACTGCATACCTAGACTCCATTCCTATGGTCGTTATTTCTGGTCAAGTATCACTGCCTGTTATTGGCAGCGATGCCTTTCAGGAAGTCGACATGATTGGGATTACTCGCCCCTGCGTAAAGCATAACTTTTTAGTCAAAGACGTGACTAAGTTAGCTGAAACTATTAAAAAGGCGTTTTATGTTGCAACGACCGGCCGTCCAGGCCCTGTTGTTATTGATATCCCTAAAGATATCACTGCACCCAACATAAAAGTAACGTATTCATACCCGCAAAAGGTGTCTATCCGTTCTTATAACCCAGTGTTAGTCGGACATAAAGGCCAAATCAAGAAAGCAGTTGATTTACTGCTTAGCGCCAAAAAGCCTATTATCTATTCAGGGGGCGGTGTTGTTTTAGGTGAAGCCAGCAGCGAATTAATAGCGTTTACCAAAACCTTGGGATACCCTATTACCAACACCCTAATGGGTTTAGGATCGTACCCAGCCACAGATAATCAATTTGTGGGCATGCTAGGTATGCATGGTACTTACGAAGCAAACATGGCGATGCACGAAAGTGACGTTATTATCGCTATCGGCGCCCGTTTTGACGACCGTGTAACAGGTAAATTAGATCTATTTTGCCCCTACGCCAAAATCATTCATATTGATGTTGATCCTGCGTCTATCTCAAAAACAGTTCGCGTTACTATTCCTATCGTAGGTGACGTTAAACCTGTGCTTGACCAAATGATGGAACTCATCAAAGAAAACAAAAACAAAATTGATGGCGTTGCCCTGGCAGAATGGTGGAACCAAATCAGACAATGGCAATCGGTTAATTGTCTTGAATTTGACCGTAGCAGCCCACTGATCAAACCCCAATACGTGATTGAACAACTTTATGAAGTCACCAAAGGCGATGCTTATGTGACCTCTGATGTCGGGCAGCACCAAATGTGGGCCGCACAGTATTATCCCTTTACCAAACCACGTCGCTGGATAAACTCCGGTGGACTGGGCACGATGGGCTTCGGCTTACCGGCTGCTATCGGCGTTAAGCTAGCGTTTCCTGACGCGGATGTCGCGTGTGTAACCGGCGAAGCCAGCATTCAGATGTGTATTCAGGAACTGTCAACCGCCCTGCAATATAAGACACCTGTTAAAATCATTAACCTTAACAATCGTTATATGGGTATGGTGAGGCAGTGGCAAGAATTCTCATACGAAAGTCGCTACTCACATTCGTATATGGATACAATTCCTGAATTCGTTAAATTGGCAGAAGCGTATGGTCATGTCGGTATTCGTATTACTAAACCTGAAGAAGTCAGACCCGCTCTTGAGCAGGCCTTTGCCTTGAAAGACCGTACCGTATTCTTAGACGTGATGACTGACAGAACCGAAAATGTTTACCCGATGATTGAAGCAGGAAAAGGTCATCACGATATGAAACTGAGAGTTGCCACCGGCACATCGACAGACAGAGAACTCGCATGATCAGACACATTATTTCTATTCTGATAGAAAATGAATCCGGCGCATTATCACGTGTTGCCGGTTTATTTTCAGCACGTGGCTATAATATTGAATCACTCACCGTTGCCCCAACCGAAGACCCCAGCCTTTCAAGAATGACCTTGGTAACGAGGGGTAGCGAAGAGATTATTGAGCAAATTACCAAACAACTCAACAAACTCATTGACGTTGTAAAGCTGATTGATCTGGCAGAATCGTTTCACATTGAGCGAGAACTGTTATTGGTCAAAGTCAAAACCACGTCTGAAATGCGTGATGAGATCAGAAGTATGGCGGATATATTTCGTGGCAAAATTATTGATGTGACACCTACCACTTACATCATTGAAATGACAGGCCCTTCAGAAAAACTGGATGCCTTTATTGCCGCTATTGATCCTGACAGCATCATTGAAGCGGTACGCTCAGGTCCAACAGGTATTTCAAGAGGCGAAAAAGGCTTACACTTATAATCACTGCAAGGCGACCTAGAGCGCCTTGTAACTTATTTAACTTTAAATTAAAGAAACACAGGAAAATTCATGCAAGTTTATTACGACAAAGACGCCGACCTCTCCATCATCAAAGCTAAAAAAGTAGCTATTATTGGGTACGGCTCACAAGGTCATGCTCATGCCCTTAACTTAAAAGAATCTGGCGTTGATGTCGTCGTGGGCTTACGTGCTGGCTCACCTTCAGTCGCTAAAGCTGAAGCTCATGGCTTAACCGTTCAAGACGTTGCTATTGCTGTTGCTGACGCTGACGTTGTGATGATTTTGACCCCTGATGAATTCCAATCAAAATTATATAAAGAAGAAATTGAACCGAACATTAAAAACGGTGCAGCCTTAGCCTTTGCTCATGGCTTCTCAATTTTATACAACCAAGTTGTGCCAAGAGCAGACTTAGACGTAATCATGATTGCGCCTAAAGCACCTGGTCACACCGTTCGTTCTGAATTTGTTCGTGGTGGTGGTATTCCTGACTTAATCGCAGTACACCAAGATGCTTCTGGCTTAGCTAAAGCTATCAGCTTATCTTACGCTTCTGCTATTGGCGGTGGTCGCTCAGGTATTATCGAAACTACTTTCCGTGATGAAGCAGAAACTGACTTATTCGGCGAACAAGCAGTATTATGTGGTGGCGCTGTTGAGTTGGTTAAAGCCGGTTTTGAAACGCTGGTTGAAGCCGGTTACGCACCAGAAATGGCTTACTTCGAATGTTTACATGAGTTAAAACTGATTGTTGACCTAATGTACGAAGGCGGCATTGCTAACATGAACTACTCAATCTCAAACAATGCAGAGTACGGCGAGTATGTTACTGGCCCACAAGTCATCAATGAAGAAAGCCGTTTTGCCATGCGTGAAGCGTTAAGAAACATCCAAAATGGTGAATACGCTAAGAAGTTTATTCTTGAAGGCTTAACCAACTACCCTGAAATGACGGCAAGAAGACGTTTAAATGCAGAGCATCCGATTGAAGTAGTCGGTGAAAAGTTACGAAGTATGATGCCTTGGATTAAAGCGAATCAAATCGTAGATAAAACTAAAAACTAAGCATTAACGCCAAGTTAACGTTATAGCCTAAAAGCCTATCAACTGATAGGCTTTTTGTCTGTAAGAAAGCTTAATGAAACACTCAGATTCCGCGTATAAAGACACATAAAATATTAAAACCTGTCATGGTTTAGCTTTCTTTTTAATGCGTTAAGCCCACTGTGACACTAAGCGCACACCGACATTTCTAATCCTAAAACGGAAATGTCATCTTCAAATTTATCACTCCCCCGCCATAAACGCATGAGCTGTTCGAGTCGCATTAGAACCTCGCTTATAGGTAATTCACGGGTTTCGTTGATAAAATTCAGCAACCGCTCAGACCCGAACATCTCTTGATTCATATCCATACACTCAGTTATCCCATCAGAGTAAAAAAACAAGCGATCCCCTGAGGCGTAATTCAAACTAAGAGAGTCAAACCTTGCCGATGTTGTGATACCAACGGGAAACCCTCCATCACCGATGAATTGAGCTACGCCTTCTCTAGGCAAATAAATGGGATTCGGATGTCCGGCCTGGCATATGTCTATGGTGTGCAAACGTGTGTTTATCACCCCATAGATCATAGTAAAGTATAGGGTATGAATATCATTCATTTGGAATTGACGATTCAGAGCCTCGATAACGGCGGATGACGACTTTACAATCCCATCGCAAGGCACTTCCGGTAGACTATACTCGATAAGCGGACTGCCCAGATTTATCTCAGGCGTCAGCAATTGGCTAAGCCTAGAAGATAACATCGCAGCAGCAACACCATGCCCAGACACATCGATCGCGTAAAAACCGACGTGATCCTCGTTCAGACGGAAAAAATTAAAAATATCTCCCGAAACATGAACAGAAGGACAAAATAGACAATCAATCGCAATACCTTGCAGACTTGACGAAGCTGTGGGTAAGAGACTACGCTGTATGGTTCCAGCTAACTGTAGATCCCAAGTGATGACTTTTTGAGCCGCTAACAAATTGTCGCTGAGTTCCTGTAACTCAACATTGCGATCCTGAAGGACTTTTTCCAACTGTAAAACCCGCTCTCCAGCCCTGATGCGAGCCAAAAGCTCGTTCATTTGAATGGGTTTATGGATAAAATCGTCCGCCCCGGCCTCCATACCATCGACCAATGACTGAGCATCATCCAGAGACGTAACGAGTATGATATAGGTGTAAAAAGGCTTATTTAATGCTCGAATTCTGCGGCATAGAGTTGGACCGTCACCGCCCGGCATAACCCAGTCGGTTAAGACAAAGTGAATAGAATCACTCAAAAGCAGTTCGGTTGCGGCATCAATGTTGTCTACCGAAACAGCCTCGTATCCCCATTTTTTTAAGGAGCGCTCTAACACCATGCGAGAAGTCGCCATATCATCTACAACAAGAATACGCATAATTTTATAGCTCAGTAATCGTTTTTGCTTAACCAAGGATGAAGAATAACTTCGCCTGAGTTCGTTTACAATCTGATAGCCGTGTAACCCTTGCACTTTACAAGCTGGCAAGATTACATATTATGTGCTTTACGCAAAATTGTCCAGTACCTATTTGCCAGCAATTAAATTAACCGGACAATGGAAAATCCGCCTCCAGTAATGAGTCACAGGGTGAAAAAGCTTTTCACCCTGTACGTATATGGTATCTTATTTTTATCTTTTTTATGTCGTTTTTTCTTTTCTGATGAATGTGAATGTCGTTTTGTATTTGCCAGTGAGGTCAGATCATCTGCTTCCTTCTCAAAACAATTATAAACTGATGTTTGTATAACTCGATGTTCAAGTTTTTATAACTTGTTGATTTTAAATTAAACAGGAGTAATTTAAGTTTATTATAAATCAATGTGTTATGTTTTATTTTATTTGAAACAACATAAAATAACCTCAAAAACATGAATTTTATGATT
>CAIMEB010000203.1 GCA_903839855.1 uncultured Methylococcaceae bacterium | reverse complement strand
TTTTATGCATCTCTTCTAAGGTGAGAATTTCTTGCGAGGTGAGCTGTTTTATATAGAGCATTTATAATTTAAAAATGACTCTATCATACGCTAAACATGCCAGGCCTTAGTTAAATTAATTATTCATAAGTACTTATCACTACCACGGACGAGGAAAAACCTTTTGTCCTTTAGAACAATCCTCGCGTATTATCGGTAGCTCCACCCCTCGGTTTGCCAAGCAGGTGAGTATTAAAATGGCTTGTAATTCCGCACTTGAGGTTCAGCAAGACTTTCTGGAGTGCCAAGGAAGAAAGGTATCCACCTCATTCTTGCAAAACTTAGTTAAAAAAGTTGCGTGCATTGCAAAGCAACAAGAAACAGAGTGGCATTATGATCTGCCCAACTTTCAGAAACCCATTGTCTCCATAGCCTTTGGGTTGGATGGCACCTGTCTGCACCTAAGAAAAGACGGTTGGCGGGAAGCGATGGCGGGTACCATCAGTTTCTATGACGATCAAGGCGAGCGGCAACATACTATTTATGTGGGCGCTACGCCGGAATATGGCAAAGCGGACTTCTCACACCGATTTACTGCTGAAATTGAGCGTATAAAAGCGGAGTATCCGGATGCTAATAGGATAGGATTAGCTGATGGCGCAGAAAGTAACTGGCTATTTCTAAAGCCACATATCCAGACGCAGATACTTGATTTTTATCATGCGAGTAGTTATCTAGGTGCAGTCGCTAATGCAAAATTTCCTAAGGATAAACGCGCTCATAAAGATTGGCTAGATAATCGCTGCCATCAACTGAAAAATAATTCAGGAGCAGCAGAGGCTATTTATAACGAAATGGTGGCACTTCAAGCACGAAAATGCACTCAAAAATTACCGAAACATCTACAAGAGAAATTAGGTGCAGCGGTTACCTATTATAAAAATCATCGGCACCAAATGGATTATTCTGGTTATACAGATCAACATTTTCCGATTGGATCAGGGGTGACAGAAGCCGCTTGTAAAACGCTTATAAAACAGCGATTTTGTCTTGCGGGTATGCGTTGGAAACAATCAGGTGCTGCTGGCATCTTAAATTTACGAGCCTTGGTTTTAACAACTCAACGATGGACCCAGTTTTGGCAAAAGATCAGTCTCTTGGGCGTTCCATTGGCCTCGCCTGCTTTAAATTGAAGCTGCACCCTGACACATAAGCCATGATGATTAACTTTTATGCTATGATTAAGCTGATCTTTAACCCCACCCCTTGCAATATATGATCAGCAAATACTTTAATCCTTACACAGACTTCGGCTTTAAAAAACTCTTTGGTGAAGAAGCTAGTAAGGATTTGTTAATTGATTTTTTAAATCAGTTATTACCGCCACAACATCAAATAGCCCAACTCAACTTTAAAAACCCGGAGAACCTGCCCGAAACGACAGATGAAAGGAAGTCTATTTTTGATATTTACTGTGAGAGTATCACTGGTGAGCGTTTTATCGTCGAAATGCAAAAAGCCAAGATGCACTTTTTTAAAGAGCGGTCTTTGTTTTACTCCACCTTTCCTATTCGTGAGCAAGGTCATAAAGGGCTTTGGGACTTTCATCTATTACCGGTCTACTTTATCGCTATTTTAGACTTTAAATATGACGAGAAAGAAGATGAACGCAAGTTTCGCCGTGATGTCTGTTTAAAAGATCAAGACGGCGATGTCTTCTATGACAAACTGCACTTTAAGTTTTTACAAATGCCCCTGTTTAATAAACAGGAACACGAGTTAGAAACCCATTTTGACAAGTGGGTGTATTTCTTAAAGCATCTGGAAGACTTTGACCATATCCCGACCATTTTAAATGAACCCATTTTTACCAAAGGCTTTGAAATTGCCAGTGTTGCGCATCTCAATGCCGACCAATACGATGCCTATATCAAGAGTGTGTTGTCTTATAACGAAGCTAAAGCGGTGTTAGATACGGCATATCAAGACGGTAAGCTTGAGGGTAAGCTTGAGGGTAAGGCTGAGGGATTAATTGAGGGTAAGCTTGAGGGATTAATGGAGGGTAAGCTCGAGGGTCAGTTAGACGAAAAGTTCGAAGTGGCGAAATCAATGTTAAACAAAGGCTTTGACATTAGCCTGATAGCTGACATCACAAAGCTCTCTGAGCAAGACATTAAG
>CAIMEB010000202.1 GCA_903839855.1 uncultured Methylococcaceae bacterium | reverse complement strand
TGATTTTTATGCATCTCTTCTAAGGTAAGAATTTCTTGCGAGGTGAGCTGTTTTATATAGAGCATTTATAATTTAAAAATGACTCTATCATACGCTAAACATGCCAGGCCTTAGTTAAATTAATTATTCATAAGTACTTAGTATCCTGTTCCCGGATGCAATTTTTGATGCGGGAGGCAACTTCAATCAACACCTGATCGCCCGCATCATGTCCGAATTGGTCATTAACCGGTTTAAAACCATCCAAATCCAGAAAGCAGATCGCTAATAGAGATTTATTTCGCTTACTGCGTGCAATACTCTGCATAAGGCGGTCAGCAAAGGTAACCCGATTCGGCAACTGGGTTAACGGATCGTTATGTGCCATTGACTCAAGCATCTGCATGTGCAACTTGCTTTGGGTTATATCAGAAAATAGTCCTACGTAATTAAGAACTACGCCCTGGTCGTCGCAGAGTGCTGAAATAGTTAACAGTTCAGCATACAACTCACCATTCTTTTTTCGGTTCCAGATTTCGCCCTGCCAATGTTTAGTTTGAATAAGGGTGTTCCATAATTCGCGATAAAATGCGCTGGTGTGTTGACCCGATTTCAAGATGCTTATGTTTTTTCCGATGATTTCTTCGTGACTATAACCGGTAATTTCACAAAAGGTATGGTTAACATCAATAAAAATACCCTGCGGATCAGTAATTAATATGCCTTCATGCGCCTCGCTATAAACCCGCGCAGCCAATTTTAATCTCTCTTCTGTCTGTTTACGTTTGGTAATGTCGCGTGTCAAGCCAAGTAATGAGATGATGTCTCCGTCGTTATTTCGTAGTGGTACGGCGTGGGTATCCAGCCATCGGTGGGTGCCTTTAAGTCCAATGATTTCAAACTCCAGTGTTCCCGATTCCCCGGAAAAGACCCGTTCCGTTAGATTGTCGAAAGCTTCTCGGTATTGAGGTAGAGCTATGTATGAGATTGTATGACCTTTAACCTGATCCAGACTATCGGCTTCTATTATCGCCAGTCCAGCGTGATTCATTTCCAGTAAAGCCCCATCACGTGCCAGGGTTTTGATACATTCAGGTTGGGAGTCGATTAAGGTACGCAACTTTGATTCTGAGGCGCGAGCAATTTTTTCTGAGGCTTTTAGCTCAGTATTAATTTTGGCCAATTCTTGCGTTCTATGGTCTACCAACGCTTCAATTTGTGCAGTTCTTCCACTGATGGTTAGTAGTAAAAAACTCAGTAAACTGGTGAAAAACAATCCACCGATTAAAGTAATCCAGGGCAGTGTCGAGCCATGCACTATCATGAAGCTGCTGTCAGGTGTGATCAGTATTCGCCAGAACCTGTCCATGAATTTGAAATCGTACTGCCAAGATTTGAGTCGATAATTTTTCCCCAACTGGCTTTTGGCTGGCTTTGAATAAAGTACGCCTTGATCTGGGGGGGCATTTATGTCTATGAGATTAATGCCCAGATAACTGATTTCACTAGAAATAAAAGCAATTTCAGCCATACGGGATGGGAGTATAATCTCAGAAACAAAGCCGGACAAATCGGGTTGGTTAGCGTCAGTAGGCTCTTTAAATATTGGAATGGAGATCAAAACAGCGGGTTCAAGATCATTACGTTCTATAAGCATTAGACGTTGAGATACACTGGGTTGATGATTTTCACGTGCCAATTGCTTCGACTGGCGACTGAGAGGATTAGTGTTTGAGTCATATCCAAATACTTTTTCATTAACCACCATGGGTTCAATAAATAAAATTGGAAAATACTCTTCACGCTTTTGTACAGGCACCAAATTGCCTTCTTTATTCCTTTCGGTTACCCTGAAGTTGGCATTGCCTTCTGTTTGCACTCTTTTTTCAAAAGCGCTCAATGCGTTATAAGGGACACGAGGCAGCCATTCCAGTGCTTGGATTTCAGGATGTCTTGCCAAAAGACTTTGAGAAAATGTCGCGAATTTAGGCATCCTTCATTTACCGGTTTACACTTTATGCAATTCCTGGCTTTATAAAGTCATGAAAACGGGTTTCTTTCGATGTACAAATGAACACAAACCTTCAGTTCATTGTACAATGAAGGTTTATATCCATGCCATTAG
>CAIMEB010000201.1 GCA_903839855.1 uncultured Methylococcaceae bacterium | reverse complement strand
TTTCTTAAATTTAAGAAACAGCTAAGCCGTTTATCTTTAAAGTCACTGGCCGTTTTTTAATGGCTACGGTAGCTTGTTGTTAATTTTTTATTGACATCAAAAGTGTCAACTACTTTTAGGCTGCTATGAAGGATGCCGTTTTTACCGATAATTTCTTGGCCTTCTTTGCTGTATAAGTGATTTAGGTATTCAGTGGCGACTTCTGTTGTACCGTGTTTACGTGCAATATCTTCAACCACTGCGACGGGAGGTTCAGTTAAGATACTCAAAGAAGGGGTGACCAGCTCAAACTTATCAGCACCAAACTCCTTCAGAACCATGTAAGCTTCGTTTTCCCACGTAATCAATACGTCACCAATCTCACGTTCTACAAAGCTGGTCGTTGCGCCACGAGCACCAGTATCTAAGACGGCGGCATTTTTATATAACTGGGTTACAAAGGTTTTAGCAGCGGCTTCTTCATTATTGTTATGTTTAAGTGCATAACCCCAAGCTGCTAAAAAGTTCCAGCGTGCGCCACCCGATGTTTTAGGGTTAGGTGTGACGATACTGATGCCAGGCTTGACGATGTCGTTCCAGTCTTTAATTGCTTTAGGGTTACCTTTACGCACTAAAAATACGATAGTAGATGTATAAGGTGAGCTATTGTTAGGTAATAATGATTGCCAATTTTCTGGAATCAATTTACGTTTTTGATACAACTGATCGACGTCATAAGCGAGTGCCAAAGTGACGACATCGGCTTCTAAGCCTTCTAGTACTGAACGGGCTTGTTTTCCTGAGCCTGCATGTGATTGGTTTATAGTTACGTCATCACCTGTTTTTTCTTTCCAGTATTTTGCAAATACTGGGTTGTATTCCTGATACAACTCTCGAGTTGGATCATAAGAGACGTTAAGCAGTTTTACTTCGGCTGCTTGACTATTAGTGGTTGCCAGAATCGAGAATGAGGCAGCAATAACAAGTTTTAAAAAGTTATGTTTCATAAGTAACATGCCTTAAGTTGGGTTGATTGATTAAAATGATAATTGGAAGCGTGTTGCAAAAACGTGTTCAGAGGGGCGATTGCTTACGTGGTTAGCATCTGAACCCGCTCCGCCTTTAAAAGAAACTTGTTCATAATCAGTTCTAATTAGCGCATAGCTGTTCAGATACCAGTTAACACCTAGCGTCCAAGCAGTTGCGTGATTGGCTGATTTACTAGGATCGATTACTGTGAATGTATTTTTATCGACGTTAAGTTCAGACCAACGCGCTGCAAGTTGCCAAGCGCCCCAGGTGCCTTTGAAAGGATCAAAGTTTTGAATGGGTTTTACAGCACCAAAAGTATTATCTTCACCCGTCAATACATAAGAAGCCAAGACTTGCCATGCAGTATTTTCTTGTTTAATGCTGACAGCCTTGCTTGATTTTGTACTCGATAGTTGCTGATTTGAAGTAACATATTCGCCCATCAAACCAAACGGTCCTGCATACCAATAGGCTTGTGGATAGAGACGATTTCTATCGCCGTCTGCTGTAGGCGTTGCGTAGCCAGAGTTAATTTTTGTGTAATCAAGGTAGGTTGTTCTACCAATTGGCGTAGCCTGATTTTTAAGTGCTTGTGTGTTTGAATCGCCATATGAGCCCGCAAGACCGAAACCAAAGCCTTCTAACCAAGGTGTTGTATGTTGGAAAGGATGTGAAAAGACTCGACCGACAAATTCTTTACTATCATAAGTGGCACCCGCATTGTTATTTGGGCTACCGTCATCTCCGGCACCATTTTCAACGGCCAGTTGATAGGTTAAGAAGTTTCTTGAATCAATGGGGCCGGGGACGCTCTCTGCACTGTAACCCGGTTTTCCAAAAGCTCCGTGTACCTGGATACCCACATCACGGTTACTGGCTAAATAAGTAGGGAAGGCGCGTTCTAAGAAAGTACCATCCGAGTCACCTTGTAAGCGCTCAAGACTGAGTGAGGGTTTAAATTTACCCACTAATAAGTTGATAGCCGGATCATAAGCGTAATCAATATAAGCATCCGGCAAAATGTTACCGCCCGCAGCAAAGTCAGGCATTAACTTATAATAGATGTTCTTAAAGACATAACCCTCAAGCCAGATACGCGCTTGTTTAAGGTCAAACGAGTCTGTACTTCTTTGAGACCCATCTTCACTAAAAAATCGACCATCTGCTTGTATAGCGCCACGGATACGAACCTGATGTTTTTTGTCAGATGAAGTGATTCTAAAGCCATTTTCACCTACATCAAATACGGGTAGTTTCTGGAAAGCGCCTGTATTGACTTCATCTTGTACTTCCAGTTTTCGCTCTAACGTATTGACTTTACGATTTAATTTTTCTACTTCTGGAGAAGGTACGGCAGGAGCAGCGAGTGAAAGGGGTTTAGTTGATAGAAGGCCTGCCTGATCCAGTTTTTCTAAGCGACGTTCTAGTTGATCCATTTTCGCTAAACGACTTTCTAGTTCTTTGATGCGTTTTTCTAAAGCTTGCGTATCTGCTGCTTGAGCACTAGACATGCCTAATAAAATAAGATTAATGACGCTTGCTAGTGCAGTGCGTTGAAGTGGTTTCATATTTTTGATCCTGTTTTAGCTTTAGCTTTAGCTTCCGGTCAACCGGTCAGAAGGCTAGTTTTTAACGAAATATTTTTTTCACCGTTGGTACGGTAGAGAGAGTTTTATTTATTTGGTATCAAAACGGATTTTTTCTTTACGCTCTATTTGTACAATTTTGCCATCATGGATAATAATCTCAACAGATCCAAAACGAATTCCTTGTAAAATAGATGTGATTTGATTGATGATCTCAACCTTCACTTGTGACTGAATGTTTTTGTTGGACTCTAAACTCATATTAAGCCTCTACCACATATTACTGATGAAAATAAATGAGCTGCTAACACTCATTTTCAAATACTGGGGTACACTATAACAGTGAATATTTAGAATATTTAATGATGTATTTTGATATCTATATCAGTTTTTGTGATAAATAATTGTCTGATATTTGAATATGGGTTGTTATAAGGCAAAAAAGCCTCACTTGTTTTTTAAGTGAGGCTTTTTAATCAGTGATTATTGGACAATCGTCACTGGAGTCTGGTTTACAACTAAGCGTATTGCAATGTACCGTACAATTTAGGGTCTTTTACGATGCTATGAAAGTCCCAAAACAGCCTGCATATCATAAAGGCCGTTAGATTTATCTTCTAACCAGATTGCTGCTCTGATAGCGCCATTGGCGAAAGTCATACGGCTAGTGGCTTTATGGGTAATTTCTACCCGTTCACCTTCATCGGCAAATAATACGGTATGATCTCCAACAATATCGCCGGCGCGAATGGTTGAAAAACCAATGGTTTTTCGGTCTCGTTCTCCCGTATTACCTTCTCGTCCATAGATAGCACAATCTTTCAGATTACGACCTAAGGTATTAGCAATGACTTCACCCATGCGTAAAGCTGTACCCGAAGGTGCGTCAACCTTGTGCCGATGGTGTGCTTCAATAACCTCAATGTCAGTATAATCACCCATGACTTTTGTAGTTATTTCAAGTAATTTAAGCGCCAGATTGACACCTACACTCATATTTGGAGCAAGTACTATCGCAACATCTTCAGCCGCTTTGGCAATGGCTACTTTTTGCACGTCACTGTAACCCGTTGTACCAATGACTAATTGTTTCCCGGCTCGTCTACAGATTTCAATGATATCCATGGAGGTTTCGGGGCGGGTAAAGTCAATCAAGACATCAAATTTATCAAGCACCGTGTTTAAGTCATCAACTACTTTGACGCCTAGTGTCCCAATGCCTGCTAATTCTCCCGCATCTTTGTTTACAGCACGACTTCCTGGACGAGATACCGCAGCAGTTAATGAGGTTTCATTTCCCAGTTGAGCCGCTTTGATCAAGCATAAACCCATGCGACCAGAGGCTCCGACAACAGCAATACGTATCATGTCTTAGCCTGTTAGTTTATCAAAAAAGCTCTTTACGCCATCAATCCAGGTATGCTCTTGAGGGTTGTGTTGTTTACCACCACTGGATAAGGATTCATTCAGTTTTTCAATCAGCGCTTTTTGTTCTTTTGTCAGTTGTACTGGCGTTTCAATTTTCACTTTACAGAGTAAATCACCTACAGGACCACCGCGAACCTGTTTAACACCTTTGCCACGTAATCTGAATGATTTTCCGGTTTGCGTTTCTGCTGGAATAGTTAGTTTTACTTCGCCGTCTAAGGTGGGAACCTGGATCGCATCACCCAGGCAGGCGGTCGCAAAGCTAATGGGGACTTCGCAATATAAGTTAGCCCCATCACGTGTAAAAATAGGATGCTCTTTAACACGTACTTCAATGTAAAGATCACCCGATGGCGCGCCACGCTCTCCAGCCTCTCCTTCGCCACTTAAACGAATTCGATCACCGGTATCGACTCCCGCCGGTATTTTAGCGGATAACGTTTTTGTCTCTTGAACACGACCATCACCATGACATACGCCACAGGGGTCTTTGATTTGTTTGCCAGTACCTCGACAGGTAGGGCAAGTTTGCTGTACAGAAAAGAAACCTTGCTGCATCCGCACCTGACCATGACCATGGCAAGTAGTACAGATAACAGGATTTGAGCCTTTTTTAGCGCCAGAACCGTTACATTCTCCACAACTGACTAGAACAGGAATACGAATTTTGGTTTCTGTACCCGCGACCGCTTCCTCTAAAGTTAGATCAAGGTTATAACGTAGATCAGAACCACGTTGCGATGCGCTACGTTGTCTACCACCACCAAAAATGTCACCAAAAACATCACCGAATACGTCACTAAAGCCTTCTGCCCCTCCAAAACCACCTGGACGCCCTCCCATTGACGGGTCAACGCCAGCATGACCGAATTGGTCATAAGCAGAACGTTTTTTGGGGTCTGATAAAACTTCGTAAGCCTCTTTAATTTGTTTAAACTTGACTTCTGCAGCTTCTGGATTGTCAGCGTTTCTGTCAGGATGAAATTTCATCGCTAAGCTACGATAACTTTTCTTAATCTCAGCATCGCTGGCATTTTTATCAACGTTGAGCAGTTTGTAAAAATCTTCTTTTGTTGCCATGGTTTAATCCGCTCCTGGGGTTGTTCAGGAGATTAAGCATTGCTGCGAGGGTTGTAAGTAGCCGCGCACAAGGAGGGCGCGGAGTAAATGTGTGTTCATATTACGCATATTGCCATTTTAACAAATGTGCTATCAAAATAATAAGGCGGCTAATTAATTCGCGCTCATCTTTTTTTGCCATGCCTTCCAGTTCTTCTATAAGATTAGCCGTATCAATTTCGTTGAATCGTGAGTTTTTTAGTAAGGCAACATGATGTTGTATCCATGAATAAAAGTCTTGTTCGTAGAGGGTTTGAATATTCATAACATGCCCCTAGCATAAATAAAAAAGTTGAGTTACACGCTAGCATAACTCAACTCTCATCTATTAGTCATCAAGATAGGAAAGGAGTTACAAACTTTATTCCTTGTTTAAATCGCCTTCAATATTAAAACCAGTCATTGGCTGTTTCTATTAAAAACTTAATCAGGATGTTCGGTATGATTTAACAAACAATCCTACTCTATATTGATACTTGCTTTAGTCAACAACTTTCTATTTATCGCCCTTAACTTCTTCAAATTCAGCATCCACTGCGTCGTCTGCGGCATGTGCTGAAGAGGCGTGTTCAGCGTGATGAGCTTCACCACCTTCTGCACCCGCTTTTTGAGCATAAGCACGTTCAGCTAATTTACCGGCTAATTCAGTTAACGCATTGGTTTTGGCTTCAATCGCTTCTTTGTCATCACCTTTAATAACTTCTTTCAAAGCTTCTATGCCACTTTCAATACTGGCTTTTTCTTCAGCACTGACTTGATCAGCAAATTCTTTCAGTGATTTTTCAGTCGCGTGAATCATGCCATCCGCATGGTTACGCGCATGAACTAATTCAGTTAATTTACGATCTTCGTCTGCATGTGCTTCAGCATCTTTAATCATACGATCAACTTCTTCATCTGATAAACCACTAGAGGCTTTAATCACAATCGATTGTTTTTTACCGGTTGCTTTGTCTTTTGCTGATACGTTTAAAATACCGTTCGCATCAATATCGAAAGATACTTCAATTTGTGGCACACCGCGAGAAGCCGGTGGAATGTCGGCTAAGTCAAAACGACCTAATGATTTATTAGCCGCCGCTTTCTCACGCTCACCTTGTAACACATGAATCGTTACTGCCGTTTGATTATCATCAGCCGTTGAGAATACTTGTGAGGCATTGGTTGGGATGGTGGTGTTTTTCTCAATTAACTTGGTCAAAATACCGCCCATTGTTTCGATACCTAGAGACAAGGGAATAACGTCTAACAATAAGACATCTTTAACGTCACCGGCCAATACGCCTGCTTGAATCGCCGCACCCAAAGCAACCGCTTCATCAGGGTTAACGTCTTTACGGGGTTCTTGACCAAAGATGCTTTTTACCATCTCTTGGACTTTTGGCATACGGGTTTGACCGCCGACCAAAATAACGTCGTTAATTTCAGAGGCTTTAACGCCCGCATCTTTAAGCGCCATTTCACAAGGGCCTTTAGTGCGGTTAATTAACTCTTCCACTAAAGATTCTAATTTTGCACGGGTTAATTTAACATTTAAATGTTTAGGACCTGAAGCATCCGCCGTGATGTAAGGTAAGTTAACATCGGTTTGTTGGCTTGAAGATAATTCAATTTTTGCTTTTTCTGCGGCTTCTTTTAAACGTTGTAATGCTAATGGATCATTGTGTACGTCTACACCACTGTCTTTTTTAAATTCAGCTGCGAGGAATTCAATAATTCTTGAGTCGAAATCTTCACCGCCCAAGAAGGTATCGCCGTTAGTGGATAATACTTCAAATTGATGCTCGCCATCAATCTCAGCAATTTCAATAATAGAAATATCAAAAGTACCACCACCTAAGTCATAAACAGCAATTTTAGTATCGCCTTTAGGTTTATCCATACCAAAAGCCAATGCAGAAGCTGTAGGCTCGTTAATGATACGTCTAACTTCTAAGCCGGCAATACGCCCCGCGTCTTTAGTCGCTTGACGTTGTGAATCATTAAAATAAGCAGGAACCGTAATAACGGCTTCAGTGACGGTTTCACCTAAATAGGCTTCAGCATCTTTTTTCAACTTCATTAAGATACGCGCTGAAATTTCAGGTGAGGCCATTTTTTTACCATGGACTTCGACCCAAGCATCACCGTTTTCAGCTTCAACGATGTTGTAAGGCACCATCTTAATATCTTTTTGTACGGCGTCATCTTTAAAACGACGACCGATTAAACGTTTAATTGCAAATAAGGTATTTTTTGGATTTGTTACCGCTTGGCGTTTTGCAGATTGTCCGACTAATACTTCATCATCATTACTAAAAGCAATAATAGAAGGCGTGGTACGCGCACCTTCACTGTTTTCGATTACTTTTGCAACGCCGTTTTCTAATACCGCCACACATGAGTTGGTGGTTCCTAAATCTATGCCAATTATTTTAGCCATTGAATGCTCCAGACTGAATTTGTATGAAAAGATGTAAAAGTTGTTTCCGATATAGGGGCTGTTTCAGGGTATTCAAGCCTGATTATTATCTTCTGAGGTTTTTTCTGGCGCTTTTGCTACGACAACCATGGCGGGTCGGAGTAAACGCCCATTAAGCGTATATCCTTTTTGGAATACATTAATGACGGTATTAGGTTCCGCATCTTCAGCCGCTTGTACTAACACGGCTTGATGGAATTCAGCGCTAAAGGGCTGTCCAATGGGATCAATCGCCAAGATGTTAAATTTTTCAAAAAGGGCTTCAAACTGTTTGATGGTGAGTTCACTGCCTTCACGGAATTTCTTGACCTCTTCACTGTCTCCGGTGGCTGCTTGTAAGCCCAGTACGACACTATCAAATACTGGTAATAAGGCCTTGCCGAAATTGGTTAAGGTAAATTTATGCGCATCTTCCAGATCTTTTTGGGTTCTTCTTTTTAGATTTTCCATTTCTGCCTGGATACGAACGGCTTTATCCCAGGTTTCATGGTTCTTTAGTTTGGCTTCTTCTAATTCTTTTTTTAGCTCTTCGATGGTATATTCATGCTCAGCGACTTCAGTATGTGGCTGTTCTTCGTTAACAATCTCCGAACCAATTTCTGTTTCAGCAGAAATTGCTTCGTCAGGTTTTTCCTGATCAATACTCATAATTTTACGGTTCCTTAAGTAGAAGGGTAGGCACGTGCCCAAGGGCACAAATAAATGTTGTACCTATCATGGGGTCGATGTTTTTGGATTCAAGGCTGCGCCCAATAATTTTGCTGTGACATCAACATAAGGGATAATTTTTTCATAAGCCATGCGGGTAGGGCCTATGACACCTAAGACACCCACGATTTCATCATTAACAGAATAGGACGAGGTGACCAAGCTACATTGGTCAAAAGCCTGGTAGCCGGATTCCTGACCAATAAAAATTTGTACGCCTTCAGCCTTCATTGATTGATCTAATAGATGAATCACATCCTGCTTTTGGCTAAAAGCTTCAAACAGACTCTTTAAATGATTTCTATCAGCCAGTTCTGAAAAACCCATTAGATTAGTTTCACCGGTTAACACGAAGTCATCGGTTTTTTCATTGGTATCAAACGTTAATTGAGCCATTTTGATAGCATCTAACATCGCCTGATTGGTGCGTTCCTGGTCATCGTGTAACTCTTTTAAGATGGCCGTTCGAACTGCTATTAAGCTTTGACCGCAATAAACAGAATTGAGATAGTTGGCCGCTTGTTGTAATTCATTGGCACTAAATACTTTATCTGTGAGAATGACCTTGTTATGGACTTCTTGCTCATTGGTGACAAAAATCACTAAGACTCTATTATGAGATAACGGCAAAAACTCAATATGTCGCAAACTCACTAACTCTCTTTTGGGTAGTGTTACCACGCCGGCCATTCGGGTTAGATCAGCCATTAATCTAGAGGCGACACCAATGATGTGATGCGTGTCTTCAGTTTCTGTTAAGCCCTGATAAAGTCGGTTAATTTCTGTAGTATCCAAAGGTTTAACCGTTAGTAAGCTATCAACAAACAAGCGATAACCACTTACTGTTGGGATGCGTCCGGCTGACGTATGGGGTGAATGGATTAAACCTAAGTCTTCAAGGTCAGCCATAACATTGCGAATAGTCGCAGGACTTAATTTAAGCTCTGAGTCTTTGGAAAGAATTCGAGAGCCGACGGGTTGACCTTCACTGATATAGCGTTCGATCAGTGTTTTTAATAATTGCAATGATCGATCATTTAAATCTCGCGTATTAACACTCACAAACACCTCTTACGTTACTTTAAGCCTAAATTAGCACTCATCCTATAAGAGTGCCAATGCTGCAAAATAACAGTTGATTATCCGCTTGTCAATAAAGTACTCGTCAGTCGTAAGTTAATCTCTAAGTCAAGGGTGTATCAATTTCTACGCACTTAGCGTATGGGCAATGCGTTTAGCAATTTCTATAAACGTGTTAGTTTTTGTCTTAGCTTAAGCTGTAATTTGATTAATAACTGCATTAGATGCCAACTCCACGCCTTTTTTATAACAGGTAATGGCGTTATCTTTATCATCTTGGGCAAACAACAAATCGCCTAATAATTGATAAGCGTGAACCGTTGGCTCAGCCGCAATACTTTTAGCCAGATAACTTTCAGCCTTAAAGGTATCGCCCACTTGAATAGCCAACTTCCCTAGCAACGCCAATAAAACCGCATTTTCAGGATGAAAATAAGCCCATTTTTCAGCGACTTCAAACTGATTAACTACGTTATTCGATTGAATACTACCATACAAAACAACAAGCGTTTCATCCCATGCTGTTGATATCGTATTCGCCAAATCCTCTTCAACTAAAGCACCCAATCCCGCATTAATCATTGCAGCGAAATAAATAACAGCAACACCTGCTTTTGCCTTGATATATTCAGGAATCTCCAACCATAACGATTGAATTTCTTCCAGTACACCCTTCTCTACCGACTGCCTTAATAGCTGACTAATGGCTTCAATCTCAAGGGATTTTACCTCTGCTTCCATTAAAATTTTATGGGTATACAACGAAGGCAGCAATGTTCTCAAACCCTGCCAATCACCGAGATGTTGATATGTTTGGTGCAACAGCTTTAATACCGTCGCATGAGTTGGCTCAATTGAATGCAGTTTGGTCAATGTTTCCAGAGCCTGCTCAAACTGATGACCAGACAAACTCAATTCAGCCTGGGTAAGCCCGATTAAAACACTCGAGTCAGGCGAATGATCCGACGCTTTTCTTAAATATTCATCCCTTTTATCGAAGGCTCCACGCGACTGTGCGGCTCTCGCAGCCGTTAAATAATGAATTAACGGCGCCCCACTATGAGAAACATGCTTTATTAAGGTATTTTCAGCTCTTTCCCAATT
The DNA here is from genome assembly GCA_903839855.1 of uncultured Methylococcaceae bacterium. Lineage (GTDB taxonomy): Bacteria > Pseudomonadota > Gammaproteobacteria > Methylococcales > Methylomonadaceae > Methylobacter_C. The sequence continues at coordinate 3,847 of CAIMEB010000201.1, read as the reverse complement.
CCCCTCGGCGGAATCGACCAATCCTGCAATCAAGGCTTCTTGGGAACGATTAAACTTAATGTTTCTTCCGCGATTTTTAAGTTGTTTGGGTAGCCTTATTAAATAGCCTAATAATCTAAAGAAGATATAAAACACATAAAAAGCGACAACCTGACCCACAGCTAAAACAACCAGCGAGGTTTCTAAAGACCAATGACCAATACCTATCAAAGCATAGCCTGGATTATCAAACTGTTGCAGTGAACTATAAACAAGAAACGCCACTACGATCGTTACCAAAAGAGGCCCGAGAAAATAAAATAATTTTTTCATCTAGTCATTCTCATTTCGCAGCGGGTACAGCGGCTGGCTCTTCATTAGGTGCTGGTACGACGGCTGGTTTTTCAACAGGTACATCTACAATAGCAGGTTTTTTAACGGGTACACGTACCGTTGGTTTTTTAGGGGGTATACGTACTGCTGGCTTTTCGACAGGCGGCTGTACAACTGTTGATGTTTCAACAGGTACTTGTACAGCAACTGGTTTTTCAATAGGCGCCTGTTCTATAGCTGGCTTCTCAATAGGAGGCTCCAAGACGACTGGTTTTTCAACCGGCACATGCACCACAACCGCTGGTGATGACTGAGCCGGGTTTTCTACTGCCGGCACTGTCATCGGCAAAGCTTCTTTAGGCGCAGTCGAACCCATTTTTTCAACTGGTACCAAGATTTCCTCTGGTTTTATAGACGTAGGCTCGGGCATTGCTTTATCCGTCTCTACTCTCAGTTTAGTAATATCCCTCAGCATTTTTAACGAAGCACTAATATCCGGGAACTGACTCCGAATTTTAATCGTACTCAACTGATCTAACTCGGCAATAAAGTGACTGACCTCGGCATTGTTCGCAAAATGCTTCTCTGTCCAGCTTTTAGCATCGGTAAGACCCGACTTAAACAAGGACTCATTATGCTGAACCAAAGCGATTTTTACCATTTCCAGCTTAACTCTTAACTGCTCATGAATAAATTGGGCTTCTTCTGGCGTCAGTATTTCTTCAACTTCGTGCTCGGTATGTCTAATAGTGACTACGCCCTTAAGATGCGTTATCGCTGAATCAAGAACGCCTTGCTCTTCAGACTGAGCAACTGATTGTTTGTCTTCAGTTAAAGTCGGAGAAGACAGGGCTTTACCGGTATAAGGCAATAACAACACCAATGGTTCAACACGATCTTGTAACGTCTGGATAGAGGCATAAAGCCCCACGACATCAGGTACTACGACACTTTTAATATCTAAAAGCTCACGTGCAATGGCCTCACGAACTTTATAGATACTGGTATCACCACTCTCTCTTAAGCGCTGATCAGCGGCCTCTAAAGCTTCACGGGTGGTATTAACATCACCGATCAAATATAAACGCTCATTGGCAATGCTCAATAAATATTCAGCATCCGCAATTAACCAATCGCCTCGGGTTTTACCTAATTGGCGTTGCACACCCACAATGGACTCGCTCAACTCTTTACGGGTACTCTCCAGCTTTTCATTATGCAACTGAGAAAAATCAGCCAGTGTTTTTGTGAAGTGCGTATCTTTTCCCTCCACATTGGCTTCAATGCTCGCTAACTGTGATTGAATAGCGACTAGCTGTGCCTGATAATCAGAAAGTTGCTTAGACATCTGTCCTTTAACTTCCCCACCCAGATCTTCTTGCTTATCACGCAATTGCGTAAACAAATAAAAACCGGCACCGGCCAGTCCTATGATAATAACCAAGATAATAATACCAAACCAAAAGCCACTTCGCGACCGACGCGCCTGCCTCGTCTCACTTTGTTCTTGTTCTTGTTGTTCACTCAATTCGGTCACGCTATTCCCCCTGTTACACACATTATTACTGTCTCAAGAATTGCACTATCTGAAGGACTATGAGTCACTGCGATTCTTTTAAATCCTATCTCGGTAGCAATTTGCCTGATTCTATTGCTAACAACCACTAGCGGAATATCAAATAACCGCTCATGAAAGCACTTTTCTAACATTACTAATAAATTCTGTAACGCTTCACCACTCGTTATCGTGATAACATCCAGCTTATCTTGCTCAAGCAACGCGTTAACCTGAGAACAGTCACTCTCTGGCATTATACGTTTATAGACATCCAGATAATCCACCGTTGCCCCTCTACTTTGTAATACCGTTGCCAGTTTTTCACGGCCACCTTGACCACGAATGATCAAAAAACGCTGCCCCGTTATCTGCTGCCATTCCGGCATCACCAACAAGGCTTCACTGTTAAAACCACTATCAGCGACTAAATCAACCGACCAACCCGCATTAACCAAGGCTTTTGCTGTTGCATTTCCAATAGCCGCAATACGTACTGATTTAAATCTTTTTATTTTATCACTATCTGAATGGTTACCGTGCATAGTAACTGCATTCGCACTAATAAAAACAAGCCATTGATAATTGGCTAATCGAGCCAACGTTTTTTGTATTTCACTGCAATCATCCAACGCGACAATCGCCAGCGTAGGAAATCTGATGGCTATCCCACCCTGCTCTGCAATCAAAGAACTCAAGTTCTCTGCTTGGTGAACCGGTCGAGTGACTAATACCTGCGCCCCCTTTAGCATCACTACTTAAGCCAGCAAAGCGTGTAAAATCTTATCTGCACCTTGAGCCAATAAGTCTTCAGCAATTATTCGTCCCAGTACCTCTGACTGCGCTACTTCACCCGTACGTTCAGCTCGATAAAGCACAGAGCCATCGGGATTACCCACCAAGCCACGCATAAATATTTTCTCACCCTGAACCTGAGCAAAACCCGCAATAGGCACTTGGCAGCCTCCATTCAAACGGGTATTCATCGCCCGTTCGGCAGCAACACACAAACCTGTCTGTGTGTCATGCAAAGTTGCTAACATTTGATTGATTTCATCATCATCCACACGGCACTCAATGCCTATCGCACCTTGACCCACTGCCGGCAAACTAATCTCTGTAGCCAATGACTCAGTAATACGCTCAGCCATGCCCAGTCTTTTTAAACCCGCAGACGCCAAAATAATCGCATCATAGTCACCTGCATTTAATTTCGCTAAGCGAGTATTCACATTACCTCGTAAGGGAATGACTTCTGCCTTAGGCAATCGCTCTTTAAGCTGACATTCTCTACGCAAACTGGACGTACCAATTCTTGCATTAGGTGGTAACTCAATCAAACTCGCATATTGATTCGAGACAAAAGCATCCGTTGGATCTTCACGCTTTAAAATAGCGGCTAAGTGTAAACCCTCAGGAAACTCTATTGGTACATCTTTCATGGAATGCACCGCAATATCAGCTACACCTTCCAGCATCCCCTGCTCTAATTCTTTAACAAACAAGCCCTTACCGCCCACCTTAGCTAAAGGCGCATCGAGAATTTTATCTCCCCGCGTCACCATTTTAACCAACTCTGTGGTGACGTCTGGAAACGCCTGAACCAATAACGCTGCAACATGTTCCGCTTGCCATAATGCTAAAGGACTCTGACGGGTTGCAATACGAATAATTTTTTTAGCCAAAGGGACAGCCTCAATTCAAAAAATGGGATTATTGTAACCTGATTTAAGTTTATGGTCTGTTATCAAACACCAATAGTTTAGTTAAATCTTTATCGAGCGATGCCTCAACACGTTAAACTCAGCTTAAATTTAAACAACAACCGCCTAATTGATGCTATTTAGTATCTGAACGGAAAAGCTACAAGCCACGACAGGCATGGGATTCAGCTATTTATTGAGCGCGAAGTTTTTTTATTCTCCATTGTCATTTTACGAAAAAGTGATGTTTGGCGGCACTTACAGGGTTACCGTTACC
>CAIMEB010000200.1 GCA_903839855.1 uncultured Methylococcaceae bacterium | reverse complement strand
CTTTACCCGCCACACTACATCATCTTCGCGTTGCTTAAAGTCTTCGCTGACATAGCTACTGGGGATTTTTTCTACGTTGAATAATCTAATGACTGTAACCAGTCATCTGGAATAAAGCCCATAACGAGGTCTCGGACAAATTCCGGATTGGCAAACAAAAACTTATAACTGCTATCGTGGTCTTGGCTCATTGAGCATTATAGCCTATACGATTGGCAGTTTCGATTATTTTAAGCTTTTCCTGCCATTTGCCTTGTTCCATCCCTGTCTTTGTGGCAAATTCAATAGAACTTTTTTGAATATAAATAAAGTCTTTCTTTAAATATCTTATTGTTTAAGTAGTGTCTCTATTATCCATCTAATCATATTCTTGAGGACTTATTACTTGCTTAAAGACAGGCAGGTCTTAATCCCTTCTTAATCAGGGCGTTTGTTCAATGTGCTTAACATTTATCTCCTTTTAGTTTCAGTAGGTTATAAGGGTACTTGCCAGGATTTTCGCAATAATAATAGTTATCTATTTTCATTTGATCCAAGCCAGTAGTTTATCGGTTAAATAGGGTAACTCTTTATGGCAGCAGAGTGCAATCTTTAAATCACCTGCCCGTTGCACATCATAAACATTAGGCTGAGTAAAACTAATCAACATGGACTTTGCTTGCAGGCCACCCAGAAGATCCTTTAGAGTATCCAGCTTATATAAAGTATCAGCTCCAGCGCCCTGATCTTTAGCACTGAAGCGTTTGGTCTTACATTCGATGATATACAGCCGGTTATCTTTTAAAAAAGTAATATCCAGTTCATTCCTGACGGGCTTACCTTGATGCTGACGATCTACCTGCACACTGCGCCCAATATCCTGAATACCCGTTTGCTTTTTTATATTAAGGCACTGTCCATAGACATGCTGCTCTAACCAACCGCCATTCACATAGAACCGATCTTGTTCCGTTGCAAAGATCAACCGGTTCTTTTCTAATCTTAATAGCTTGTTATCAGAGAACAAAGCAATAAGATCCGCTAGGAAATTATCTTTAGCTTGTTGGGCATTCAGTTCGACACTTAACGATCCCGTGGCTTGTTGTGCTAAATAATTAAGACTACCCAGGGCTTTTGAGTAATAAGCAATACGAGTAATGATTTCGTCTGTGAGGTCTCTATAAGCAGCAGGCACACCCAAGGTATCCCCTTGAGCTGTCATGGTTGCCCCATACGCCTGTAAAAACTCCGGCAACTTAATCCGATCCGCTAAATCGTGTCCTGCCTGCTTTGATGGATATAACCAGATAACCCGATCTTCTTCAGGATGCACATAAAAGATGGGGCGCGGTGGATCTCGAAACTCCTCATAAGCCGCGATACTCATCGGCTTGGTGCCACCGGTCGCATTTAAGGCCAAGCTACCATCTTCATACTCGTTTAATAATTCTAATACCCTATAGCGAATATGCTCAATATCATAGGCATCATCAATCAACCAACGCCGACTTTTAACGCCTCGCTTATGATAGATTTGTTCTAACCATTCAGCACGTAACGTCATATCTGGACTGACTAATAACACCACCTCACGGGGTTTAAAGCGCTCATCCAATACGGGAGTAATATTAGGCACCGCTTGAGCAGACACCAGAATCAAGTGTGTTTTAATGGTCATGATGTTACAGCGTATAAGCCGCAGGTAATTGTTTGGGTAGTTCTTTAATCCGCACGCTGGCTGTTTCTGCCAATAACATAGGCACAAACTGTTCTTCTAACCAGTTTTGAATCGGTTGCCAATCACTGGCTTTAACCGGCTCAAAGCCATGTGCCAGAATGGATAAGTTACGTACTTTAATATGGTTGCGTAAGTTATTCTCTTGAGCTTCTATAAAGTGGGCTGCCGCGCCTTTTGTGTTATGTCGCACTAACTGCCATGCCGCAAATAAGCCCGCTTGATAATGACCGCTCTCATGATGTTTGGTTAAGGTTAAGCCTTCGGGGATGTCGGTTTCTTTAACATCTGCTGTATAAATATGACATTGGGTTTTTAAGATCCATTGTGCAGTCCATTCAATCAAACGATAGACTCTGGAAATCGCATCATCATAACGACCCTGTGCAGCACGGCGCTGGGCATTACGGTATAAATCTAATAGTTGTGCGGCTTCACGTTTGTCATTATTCTGGTCATTAAGACGTAAAGCGATCGATAAATAGGCTTTTATGTCATCCGGTAGACTGGGCGCATACCGTTGCAGCAAGGTTAAGGCGGTGTGATGATTAAAGTTATCCCATTCGGCGAAGGCAAGGCTTAAGTCTCGAAACTTACTGTAGTGCCCCCTGAGTTCTGTATGACTGGGTGCAACCACTTTCTTTAAGCCTGCTTCTGCTTCACTGTAAGCATAACGTGTCCAGGCTTGTCGGTAAGGAGCAATAAGGCGTTCAAACCGAATCCGTTCACTATTGGCAACCGCCGCATATTGAGAACCATCATTCACCTTGATTAAATCACTGCGACTACCGGTGATTAATTGCAATGCGATAGCCTGATATTCCATCACGGCCATCACTAAACCCGCACTCATAGATTTAGTGCCTCCGGTATAGTCAGCAATAATTTTCGCCTTAGGAAACTGTATTAAAGCGTTATCAATCGCCTGGCTGCAATCCAGATAAATTTGATCCAGATTATCTGACAAGGTGGTAATTAAGGTAAATTGTGCCTCACTCAAATTAGCTTGAGCTGGAATATTGGGTAAACTCGGTGCCTCATCATTCGGCTGCGCTTTAAGACAGTTCCCTGTCCCGGTGATTTGACTACTGGAACCCTGACGTCCGGTTGCGGGGTCTTGTCCTGTACAAATAAAAATAACATGATCAGGCTGTTGTTCATTAATAGCCGTGACAATCGGTTGATGGCTACCGCCAACGGTGCACATAAGAATAGTGGTCATTAAATTTCCAATAACAAAACGGGCTCTTGTTCTTCAATCAACTCTAATGTGGAGACATCCTGTAGTTTTTTTGTCATCGCTCTAGTGCGGGTGTCCTTTAACTTTTCTAACGAACCTGAAGCCGTGGTGAGCTGTTTATGTACCAAGGCTAATTGCTCAGCATACGTGGCAAATTCTGTCTTAACTTCTGCTAATACTTTCCAGACTTCACTGCTACGCTTTTGAACCGCCAGGGTTCTAAAGCCCATGTGTAAACTATTAAGCAACGCTGATAAAGTCGTTGGCCCGGTGATAGTAATACGGTATTTACGTTGCAGCAGTTCAAACATGTGCGGATGCCTTAACACTTCAGCAAACAAGCTTTCAATCGGTAAGAACATAATCGCAAAGTCAGTGGTATGGGGTGGATCAATGTATTTGGTACTGATGTCTTTTGCAAAACTCTCAACCACTTTTAATAGCGTGTTCTGTGCTTGGTCAATTTTAGCGGCATCTCCTTCTTCATAAGCTTGCAATAACACTTGATAGCTTTCTAAGGGGAACTTTGAATCCATTGGCAACCAGACAGTTTTCTCGTCTCCTTTGCCCGGCAGTTTAACGGCAAATTCAACATTCGCCTGACTGCCTTGTTTGGTGGCGACATTGGTCGCATATTGATCAGGGGTTAAGATTTGCTCCAGTATATTGCCTAATTGGTATTCTCCCAGAATGCCGCGTGTTTTAACGTTTGATAATACTTTCTTTAAATCCCCCACGCCTATGGCTAAGGTTTGCATCTCTCCCAGTCCTTTATGCACTTGCTCTAAGCGATCACTGACTTGTTTAAAGGATTCACCCAAACGCTTTTCTAAGGTGCTTTGCAACTTTTCATCCACGGTTTTTCGCATCTCGGATAATTGCTGAGTATTGTCTTCTCGAATGGCTTTGAGTTGTTTTTCTATCGTGTCTCTGATATCAATGATGTTGCTTGAGAATCGGGCTTCAAAGGACTTTAAGCCCTCCGCCAGTTCTTGGCGATTTGATTTAGCATCAGTCTTAATGGTTTCTTCAAAGCCGTTTAGTTGTCTAGCTTGGGCACTGTTGTTCTCACTGATACGATTTAACACGGTATCCTGAAAACTTTTAAAAGCGTCCTGCATTTCTTTTCTGTTATCAAAACTGACTTCTCTGAGTTCTTTACGGACGTCGGAAAAGCCTTGTTTTAGACTATTCTCATGCTGGTGATGTAAGCGGATTAGCTCTTCTGTACTTGTGTCTAAATTGGCCTTGAGTAAGGTATTGACCCGGATTAAAATCAGGATAGTGACAATGAGTAATCCGAATAGGATTAACCCAGTAATGCCTAAGATGATTACTAGCGATTCAGTCATTTGTGATTTCCATCATGGGTTGTGTTTATTTCATAGTCTACTTGTGACTCACGCTCCAACGGTTCGCCTGCCCATGCACCAGCGGTCTTTTCAAAAAAACCAATCGGCCAACCGTTGGCATCGGTTTCTTTAATTTCTGTATTAACTGATTCATCTAAAGCTATGATGATCACTTCCACAGGGTGATTCTGAAATTCTTCAGGAATATTAATATGAATAACACTGGGTGCATCTTGATAAATCAGTCGAATTGCTTTCATTTGCTTGCCTTTTGTAAAGTGCAAAGATTATTGTCTCAACAGAATATTATAGTGGACCCCAAAATCAGGACAATAGATTAAGATATACCCTGTCGTGAAAAAAGGTCAGAAAATGAGTGAAAGCAAACGTAAGGTATTTACTGGGGCACAAAAAGCCAAGATTGCATTAACGGCGATTAAGGGTTT
>CAIMEB010000199.1 GCA_903839855.1 uncultured Methylococcaceae bacterium | reverse complement strand
TTCTTAAATTTAAGAAACAGCTAAGCCGTTTATCTTTAAAGTCACTGGCCGTTTTTTAATGGCTACGGTAGCTTGTTGTTAATTTTTTATTGACATCAAAAGTGTCAACTACTTTTAGGCTGCTATGAAGGATGCCGAATTTCTTTAGAGTTAAAGAACGTTAACGTGCCGCTGGTATTGGAGGCCGTACAAAAAGTGTACGGGTATGATTATAAGAAAACGGAACTGGGTTATATTGTTTATCCGGCCACATTGCAAACAAAAACCTTTAAAATTGATCGTCTGGATTTATTACGTGAGGGTAAATCGATCACTTACGTCTCATCGGGGCAGACCACCAATTCAGGAACGACTGGTCAACAAAATTACGGTCAAAATGGCTATCAGCAGTCGACTAGCAATCAACAGCAGGGTGGCAGTAATCAGATGAATGCAATGTCCTCCCGAACCTCAGGCAGTACAGTGACCACCACCACTAAAGCGGACTTTTGGCAAGATCTTGAAACCGCATTAACAACGCTCATAGCGGCTGATAAAGAGGCCACTGTCGTTATTAATCGGCAGGCGGGTGTTATTATCGCTCGGGCAAAACCGATACAGTTACATGAAATTGAAAGCTTTTTAGCGACAACTCAAAACCAGATCAGTCGCCAGGTTATATTAGAAACTAAAATACTGGAAGTAGTGCTGAATAGCAGTCATCAAAATGGGGTGGAATGGAAAAGCATTATCAGGCAAGGGCTCTCAGTAGCACCTACCGCGTTAACGGGTGGAGCTTATGCACTGGTTTCAAATGCAGGTAGTTTTGTGGCCGGTGATTTTACTGCTGTGGTTACGCTGTTGGAGTCTCAGGGTAAAGCCAACGTGTTGTCTAGTCCGCGCATTTCGACTTTAAATAATCAGCAAGCCATCATTAAGGTGGGTCAAGATCAAACCTTTGTGACTGGTATTTCTCCTGGCGTTTCAGGGGGTATTAACGGCGGCACGACTCAACCCGTGCCTATTTTATCCGCCTATTTTTCCGGCATTGCCTTGGATGTGACCCCACAAATAAACGATGCCGACGACATTACCCTGCATATTCATCCGTCGATTACTAAGGTTGAAAGCCTTAATACAGAATATCAGATTGATGGGATAGGCTCGACTTCGGTGGTTCCTACCGCGCTGAACATCATTCGGGAATCAGACAGCATTGTCAGGGCCAAAAATGGCCAAATCATTATCTTAGGCGGGTTAATGCAAGATATTATTAATGAAAACAGAACCGGTGTGTTCGGTCTATCCAGGATTCCTTATTTAGGCAGTCTGTTTAGAGTGGATAAAGGGGACAGAGAAAAAACAGAGCTGATTATTTTGTTAAAAGCCACCTTAATCAAGGATGAGAACGACTGGCAACATGAAATAGAGTCCAGTCAACAACAGATTGAAGCGCTGGATAGAAGGCCTAGACTGTAAATGGCCATCAGTGATCCAGCCATGCGTAACGACAATAATAACGTCAATATCGGCACCTGGATGGTTAATGACGGGATTATAAGCAATGAACAACATTTGTTGGCGTTGAGCGAACAAAAAAAAACCGGTAAAGATTTAGGTCGTATTTTAGTTGAGCTTAACTTTATCAAAGAAAGGAACTTTATTGATTTCCATGCCTGGAAATTAAATATCCCGTTTATTGAGATTAAGCGTTATCCCATTAACATTGAAGTGGTCAAACTGTTGCCCGAAAGCTTGGCGCGACGTTTTAAAGTACTGCTGTTAGAAAACAATGCTGATTATATACTGCTGGCCATGGCTGATCCTGATGACTTAATGGCACAGGATGAAGTCTCGCGAGTGCTTAAGAAAACGATTCGAGTGGCTATCGTTATAAAACTCGACCTCTTGGTGGTTATTGAGCAAGCTTATCGGCGTGCCTCTGAAATTGGTATGTTAGCGGGAAAGTTGGATGCAGAGCTATCAAAAAACTATGTGGATCTTGATGCACTATTAGTCTCTGACGAAGTCGCGGATGCGCCTGTCGTTAAATTATTACAATCATTATTTGAAGATGCTGTGCATACCATGGCTTCTGATATTCATATTGAACCCGATGAAAGCGTATTGCGGATTCGCTTTAGAGTGGATGGGGTGTTAATTGAGCAAATACTCGCTGAAGTGAATATCGCGCCTTCTCTGGTTATTCGTTTAAAACTCATCGCTGATCTGAATATTTCCGAGAAACGGATGCCTCAGGATGGTCGCTTTGCTATTCGGGTAAAAGATCGGGTGTTAGAGGTGAGAATTTCTACCTTGCCGATACAACACGGTGAGTCAGTCGTGATGCGGTTGTTGGATAACTCGCAAGGTTTGCTTGATCTTGAGCAATTAGGTATCCCACCGAATATTCTGGCGAGTTTTAGACACTACATTAATAACCCTGATGGTTTAATTCTGGTCACAGGACCTACGGGGAGTGGTAAAACGACTACCTTATATGCAGCTTTATCGGAAATTAACAAACCCGAAAACAAAATTATTACCGCTGAAGATCCGGTAGAGTACAGTTTACCTAGAATTAATCAGGTACAGGTTAATGAAAAAATAGGTCTCAGCTTTGCGACTGTCCTGCGCTCGGCTTTACGTCAAGATCCTGACATTATCCTGATCGGCGAAATACGTGATACTGAAACCGCACACATTGCCATTAGAGCCTCAATAACCGGCCATTTAGTGTTGTCCACTCTGCATACTAAGGGAGCTATTGAAAGCGCCACCCGTTTGTTAGACATGGGGGTTGAAGGTTATATTTTAGCGGGTGCGCTGCAAGTGATTATCGCCCAACGCTTAGTGCGACGAATTTGCCGCTATTGCATTGAGCCAATCCAAATTGAACCGGGTCAGTTAATCTGGCTGGAAAAGTCTCAAAACAAAGACTATAGCCAAAGCCAATTTAAGCACGGACGCGGCTGTAATGAATGTAATCATACCGGTTACAAAGGCCGTATTGGGGTTTATGAATTGCTTGATCTTCATGCCGAAACGCTGAATGCCTTGCGCTGTAATGATACCGTGGCTTTTAACGAGGCCGCTTTGCGAACGCCGGGTTTTGTTCGCTTTTCAACCTGCGCAGCGGATTATGCTGAACAAGGCATTACCACTGTTAATGAAGTCTTACGCATCACCAGTACAGGGGAATAAGGTGACACTTTTTAAATACAGTGCCCGTAATGCTAGCGGATTAAAGATCAATAACACCCTCGAAGCTGAAACGATCAGACAAGCGGCAGAGATCATCATACGTCAGAAAATGACCCCGATTGTGATTACCCCCATAGTGGTTAGTCATGATCTTATGGCGCAATTCACCGACTGGCATGCCTTACACAGTCTTAATATTAACGACCTGATGTTGTTTAGCCAACAAATGTACAGCTTGTCCAAAGCCGGCGTACCTCTACACAAAGCCTTAAGCTGCCTAACCGAATCAACGCGCAATAAGGCTTTATCTGAGGCATTAGGTGATGTGGCCAGCCGTATTGAAACCGGTTCCTCCTTAAGTCAAGCCATGAATAACCACCCTAAAGTCTTTAATGCCTTATTTATTAATATCATTAGTGTCGGTGAAATGAGCGGTGACCTGGATCGGTCGTTTTTACAAATAGCCGACTATCTGGAACGTGAAAAAGAAACCAAGGGACGTATTAAAACGGCCTTTCGTTACCCCATGATGGTGTTGATGGCTATCAGCGTGGCCATGATTATTATTAATGTTTATGTGATTCCAGCCTTTAAAAATGTCTATGACAACATGCACACCGAGTTGCCCTGGCAAACTCAATGGCTGCTGTCGATGTCCCATTTTATGGTCAGCTATTGGTCTTATATGCTGGGCGTGCTGATTTTTGTTTCAGTCATGGCGGGCAAATATATCAACACCTACAAGGGGCGTTTACAGTGGGATTGGTTAATGCTGCATATTCCGGTGATCGGTAGTATTGTGCAACGCGCCACCATGGAGCGTTTCTCAAGATCATTTGCCATGACCTTGATAGCCGGTGTTCCTTTACTGCAAGGCATTACTATTGTTTCGGGAGTGATTGGTAATAGCTATATTGCCTCCAAATTGCAGAAAATGCGTCTCGGTATTGAAAAAGGTGACTCCGTGAGTCGCATGGCCGCCAGCACTCAGCTATTTCCCCCGCTGGTGATACAAATGATTATTGTGGGTGAAGAAGTCGGTAATATTGGCGATATGCTGTTAGAAGTCGCAGACTTTTATGAAATAGAAGTCGATGCCGACTTAAAAAATATTTCCTCGGTGATTGAACCGATTTTAATTGTTATCATTGGAATGATGGTGTTAGTGTTGGCGCTGGGCATCTTTTTACCTATGTGGAATTTAGCCAGTGTCATACACTAAAAGTCCTGTTTGAATTAAGCGGGTTTTATTAAGGCAGCAGGGCATAAGTAATAACGGTTTTCTCAAGTTGTCTGGAAACATAATCCTCACTATTGTAGGCGCCCCATTCACTGCGTGACTGGATCAGGTAAATGTAGTAAGCGCCTTGATTTTCTTGATACAGTTTATTAGGAAATTGGGTACAGGTTAAGGTCATGGTAAACCCTGCCATAGCCGGAAGAATTAACGGGTTGGTACTGGTCATGTTAATGTTGTTACAGCCTTGATCATTGCTTGTTTGAACCATGAGCGTCGCGCTCGCCCAACCCAAGCCCGCTTTGGCAGCCTGATAAGCTCTCGCATTTTGCAAGGCATACACTTCCGTTGCCAACTGTACTTTATTAAAGCGCACCATATAACTGCCTAATAAGCTTAACACCACGACCATAAAAATAGCCATCACCAGCGTAAAGCCGCGTTGTTTATTGATTAATCCGTCTCTCATAAACCGTTATCCACATGCACCTGATGCATTAAAGTGACGGTATCGCCAGCGGTATCTTGTAGAGTTATGGCGAGAGATACTAAGCCAGTGGTGCCGTTATAGTTAAACTGGCAATCCTTTAACTTATTGGCTTGTAATTGGCCGGTAACATTTGGAATAGCGGGGTTTAATAGGATGTCGTAATGGTCATAGCGTAATAACTGTTGATGAGCCAGATCACAATGATAGGTGACGGGGGTATCGACAATGGTAAACAACTGCTGAGGGGATTCATAAGGAAAGGGCAGTAAAGACGTAAGCGGAGAAAAGAGGATATGATTGGGGTCAGGCGCTTTTATTACCTGTCTTCTATTACTTTTTGGATCGCTTATTGGCACATAAGCACTTTGAGGATCGGTGGAAGCATTATAAATATACAAAAACTCATTGTGGGGGGCAGTAGGGTCAAACGAGGTTAAATTACCCATTATCTCAAAGCACAGATCGGGCGGGGAACCAAAGTCTAGAGTATCATCTATTAAATTAGGCGCAAATGAATTTTTAGTACAGGTTGTTTGGGTAGGCACCGTGATACTCATATCCGCATCAGCCCGATAACGCCCACCATCAAGGGTGTGTAATAACTCAAGTAAAACGCCGTTGGATACAGTAGTGATACGGATAGAATTGGGCAATGCCCGGCGAATATCCCGTTGCATACGACGTAAGCTCATATCAGCGGTATCCACTAAGGTGGTGCGCCGTTTTATATTCAGATAGCTATTGACCGGCAGGGTGATCAGTTGGGTACTCATGGCGACTAAAATACTGATGATAACGATCACCGTAATCAATTCAATGAGGGTAAAGCCTTGGGATTGATAGATTCTCATGATGGTTTAATTAAAAAAAGCATAAGCTGTTAAGGCAAGGTTAGGGGTAGCAGGCCCTGTTACGTTAACAGTGATTATTTTTTCTTGTAACCCCGTCGTACCGTAGTCTTCAATAACCGTTACCGAGATCGTGTAAGAGGATAAGGCGGCTATCGGATGGCCTTGCCTATCCATGGCACCGATATCGGTTAAGCCGTTATAATCATCGACATCATTATAGATGGCTCGGACTTCACCTGCATCAGGGCCAACGCCATTGCCAAAGGTACAGCTTGTAATCAGAATGGGGTCACAATACGCTTGTAGGGAAATTTCTTCCATATAAGACTCTGCAATGGCAATGGCCTGATACTGAATCATGGGATTAGCACTTGTGGAAGACGTTAAGTTAATCACTTTAAAAATGCCGACCAGCGCAATACTGATCACCACGATGGACAGGATGAGTTCAACCAGAGTCACACCGGCTTGTGGGTGTTTTATGGCATTATTCATTCTTGTTCATACACGAAGCCGGTGGCAGCGACGACATAAAATGTTTGACTGCCTGCAATGGTTAAGGTCACATCTGCAGAGGCGGTGCCTAGGGCTGTAAAATAAAAAGGGGAGGTGCTTGCGGTTAAGGAGATACCGGATGGGTTGTTGCTATAAGGTGGGGTGCCTGTGCCGGGATTGTTAACGGCTTGATTAAAATCAGTGGAGGATAGACTGGTGCAAACCGTTCGATCAGTGGGGCGCGTTAGGGTATAAGTATCTGCCGCAATCGACACTTGCACGTTGCAACCAGTTGCGACAGCTAGCTTTTGTGCAAAGCGCACTGCGGCTAGGGTGTCATCAAAAAAAACCTGTTGCTGATAACCGGAGACAGAAAAAAACTTTGGCAATGCCGTTGCTGAGAGTATCCCCAGCAACAGCATAGTAGTGACCAACTCAACTAAGGTAAAGCCTTTTTGAGTGATCGGGTAAGCCATTAAGTGATTGGCGATAGCTTAATGGGGTGGTGATGGGATTAACAGCCGTCTATTACAGCTTCAGCCTTTGCGGGAAGAGTAATAGCAGCAGTAGGAGTAGTGCCAGTAGTACCAGCTGTATAACTAGCAGCTGTGTACTTAATAGCACAAGTTATTCCGACGGTTGTTGCTCCATTAAGAGTTATATAATATGGACTAGTTGTACTAGTAGTATCAAAATCATCACTCAGGGTAACAGCTTTAGCTATACCAGCCACATCTGCTGTTGGATAGCCATAGGTTACGGTTACTGGTTGGCCTTCTACAGTAACGCTCCCCGAACTACCGGTCACCTTATTTGTCATTGCTTGAGAATAAGTTATTACTATCGCCGCATTGACTGCTGCCAATGCCCCCTTTAATGTCGCAATTCGTGCTTGATGTTGTAAATCAGCATACTTAGTATCTGAACGGAAAAGCTACAAGCCACGACAGGCATGGGATTCAGCTATTTATTGAGCGCGAAGTTTTTTTATTCTCCATTGTCATTTTACGAAAAAGTGATGTTTGGCGGCACTTACAGGGTTACCGTTACCG
>CAIMEB010000198.1 GCA_903839855.1 uncultured Methylococcaceae bacterium | reverse complement strand
GTGATAGTCCAGCATTACCTAATTCCTTGTCCAGTTATCATCATTATCAAATCAGCGATACTGCCAACCCTAATAAACCTGTTCCTATTGCCATTTCTGAAGGACCGATGTCCATGTTATTAAATGGTCGGCCTTATGCCTATAACGATGCTTTACCCAGCGAACGTATTCCTGTTAATACCATACAACTGATGGAAATTTTCCATGCACATGGCGGCAGTGGCGGTCATGGAGATGATAAATCGAAAGAACAAGGGCAGGGCATGCAACATGGAAATGAAAAGCCGCAAGCAGAGGGCCATAAAATGGGCGGCATGGGCATGATGGGCGGTGAAGGAATGGCGGGGATGGGCACTATGATGTCAATGGCGCATCCGATTCATCTGCATGGTCAGTCATTCCAGATTCTGAGTCGATCTATTGGTGCAGCCGAAAGTGAAGATTATGCGACTGTAAAAGATGGTTTTATAGAGGGGGGCTTTAAAGATACGGTTCTCGTTATGCCCGGTGAGCGAGTTAAAATCATTAAGCCATTCCAAGACTTCAAAGGTCTGTTCATGTATCACTGTCATAACCTTGAGCATGAGGATATGGGTATGATGAGAGAGTTTTCAGTAGAATAAGTGTCAAATTTCTGACAAGTTAAACGCGGCTTTCGAAGGATCGCCGCGTTTTTATCTGACGTGTCAAAGGGTACTTGCAAACATTACCAGCTAGCCCACTGGTTTTTTAGGCGCTTTATCAATGAGGGTAAGACCCATAATCAAAACGAGTGTCCCCAGGATTAAATAGCACGGACCAAAAAACCATAATATGATCGGTAAACCAAAAAAGAAGGTGCGTGTACCCATTGAATAATATCTACCAGCCTTATTTAAATAGATACAAGTTTGTTTATATAGACTTTTTTCTATCGAAGTTTCACAGGGTAAATTAATCATGTAACCGACATGATTAAAAAAACGTATTGCCATAGCAAAATGGAAAAAGGCAATGGCAAAACTCAATAGTAATATCCCTAGTTTAATTTGCCATAACTCATTTGATGTTTTACAAATAAAAATCAAAGGAGACACATTGTTAGACCATTCCCCAATCTTTTCTCCCAGATTTAAGACGCCGATTACCAATAACATGGCAGTTGTGGCCATAAAACTGGCTGCCATAACAGAGTTCCGCAACGTTTGAATAGCAAGAACATCCATCTTGCTATTACTCATTATCATTAGAACCCAGCGCTCTCTAATCATCGCATTGACTGCCTGTACGCTCGAATCGGGGGTTCGACGAGTTCGTCTGCTTAAATAGATATAATAAACCAGCATCAATAGACAACTGATAGTAAAAGCGATAAGATCGCAAAGCATTAGGTTTTTCCTCTGTTTAAGAATCTAGTAGATCGCTATTCAAGCGGACACAATATCAGTCTTCGTTAACAAACTTTTCTGCGTATTTGGATAGGTGTGGAATATCAAAACGAAAACCTTTCAGCATTAAATGCCAGTACATCCAGGGAAAGATTGAGGTTTTGCCTAACCACCAAATCCAGCGACTTTTTCTAGGATCTACAAAAGGAAAAGACGGGGTGATTTTTCCACCGTAAGCAAATTCTGCCAATATGACCCCATTTATAGTCATAACTGACCACTTCACCCGAACGCAACGTCACTGTATTGGCTTCTGGTTGAAAACTCTCAGCATACTCTTTAATCCAGGTAACCGAGGGGTGGATTAAATCGGCTTCATTTTTAGTAGTTTCTTTCATCGTGTAAGCACCACCACCGATGACTGTAAAGCCTGGTTGGTAATAATGCTTCTCTGCTGGCTCGATAATAGCAATATCAATTTCTTTGTCTTGACGTCGATAAGTATTGGCAACTGCAACGCCTGCTGCGCCGCCGCCGACTATTAAAATAGTAGGGTGTAATGACATGTTATTCCTCTTTTTTTATAATTATTGTTCTAAAATTTATGCTTTTTGCCAGGCTTCAAAACCACCCTCCAGGGACAAAACATTTTTATAGCCTAACTGTTGCATGGTTTGTGCCACCATTGCAGAACGACCGCCGGTGCGGCAATAAATTAACACAGCTTTGGATTTATCTGCTAGTTCTGGACTATTACCGATCTTAAATTCCAGAATACCACGAGGCAGGAGCAGGGCATTATCAATATGGCCGGCTGCATATTCACTCTCTTCACGGGTATCAACCAGCACGATATTGCCCTCTGCCAACAGTTGTTTTGCAGTCGCTATATTAACTTCGGTAATGTGTTGTTTGGCTTCGGCCACCATATCCTGAGGCGTAATTTCATAGCGAACCGGACGCGTAGCTTCTCTTAAAGTAACCGCATCCTGACGTTCATTTTCATCCAAACCACAATAACGATTGGCAGGTACGGCTTCATCAATCAAGCGCGGTTTAGGGAGATTCAAATTATTCATGATTTCTATAAACTGCTCACGAGTTTTTCCTGCTAATCGAGGATTGGTCGTGCGTTCTTGCGCGATACTGCTGACCCAGCGTTCCTGATAATCATGTCCTGGATAGACCAGTGTTTCATCCTTCAAGGTAAATAAACGCTGGGTAATGCAGTCATAAAGTGCACCGGGGTCACCGCCCTGAAAATCAGTGCGTCCACAACCGCCGATCAATAAAGAATCACCCGTGAACACACGGTCACGCCATAAAAAAGAAATACTGCCTCGTGTATGACCCGGGGTCGCAATTACTTTAATTTCTTCACTAGTCCCTAACTTAAAAATATCCCCGTCCTGGATTTGTACATCCGCAGTCTCCGCACCGCATAGTTCGCTAACCGCTGTTTGCGCACCCACGCGTTGGCGTAACAGCCCGCTTGCAGTTATGTGGTCGGCATGAACATGGGTTTCAAGTGAATATTTAAGTTGCAAGCCCTGTGCTTCCAGTAAAGCAATATAGTGATCAATATGGGTGTTGACGGGGTCAATAAATAACGCTTCTTTACTAACTGGATCAGCAATTAAATAAGTGTAAGTCCAAGTCTCTGTATCGAATAATTGTTTGAATATCATGTTGTCTCTCCAGGTGTTGTGTGAGGTTGTTTGTTTATATGTAAAGCAATGGTCATGCCAAATAAAATAAAAAAAGATAAATCCATAGGTTATAGATTGTCCTTTGTTTTAAATAGATGCCTGTCGCTAGTGTATTGTTTCATAATTAGTTTCATTGAAACATTTATCTGTTTCAATGTGATTTTCTGAAACAAACAGCAGAGCTTTTTCTTTAGTTAGGATCTTTTCACTTTCAACTTCATTGTTTATTTTGATGAATATGATCGATAAAATTTAGTATACATGCTAGATTGCTTTATCAAACCATTACTAAATTCAATTGTTAATTGATTATGATATGTTTTTTACTTTTTCCCTTTAATCTAGTGGCAAATTGAGTGCAGTCTACTAATTCTGAAAATCAAGTCTATTTTGATAAGAACAAAATCAGGGAAAAAAAATGTGCCGCGTGGTTGAAACAGCAAAGTAAAACGGTTCGAAAATCGTTATTATTAACGGCTGGCGCCGGTATTTTTAACGGCTTATTGGTTATTGCACAAGCGGCTTTATTGGCGTTTATATTACACGCTGTCATTATTGATAAAGTGACTTTGGCTTCTATCATGTCTTGGCTTGCTGCTTTAATTGGTGTCTTCCTTCTTCGTGGAGCCTGTCTTTATGCGTATCAGGTTTTTGGATTTGAGGCAGGCGCCCAAGTCAAATCATCTGTCAGGCAACAATTACTGGATACGTTTTTAATCCTGGGCCCATCCGAAATAAAACAGCATCAAAGTGGTGAGCTGGCCTCTGTTACCTTGGAACAGGTAGACGCTCTGGAAAATTATTTCTCGCGTTATTTACCCCAGCAAATGATTGTCGGCATACTGCCCCTCATCATGATAATGGTTGTTATGCCTGTTAATTGGGTAGTCGGATTAATTTTTTTAATAACCGGCCCTTTAGTCCCTCTTTTTATGGCTTTAGTGGGGATGGGCGCTGCCTCTGCAAGCCGTAACCAGTTTTTAGCCATGAAACGAATGAGTGGTTACTTCCTGGATCGACTGCAAGGTTTAGCGACACTTAAATTATTCGGTCAAGCTACAGCAGAATTAAATAACATTAACCGTATGGCCGAACACTTTCGGGAAAAGACCATGGCGGTGTTGAGAATTGCTTTTCTATCCTCTGCAGTTCTGGAATTCTTTAGTGCAATTGCTGTTGCTCTGGTTGCTTTGTATGTTGGCTTGGGTTTATTAGGTGAAATACACTTTGGTCCAGCAGAACATATCACTCTAAGAAATGCTTTGTTCGTGTTGTTACTGGCACCTGAATTTTTTATGCCACTTAAACAATTAGCCATTAACTATCATGATCGTGCGGCTGCTTTAGGTGCAACGGATGCCATTCTCGCCCTTCTTGAACAGAAGCCGAGTTTAGCAGTTAAGAAAAAAGTAACTTTACACCTTGTTAATAAGCAATGCATTGCATTTAAAAATGTCACTAAAAGTTATGAACAAAGAACGGTGTTAACGTCTATCAATTTAGCGATTACTCAAGGCGAGAAAATCGCTTTAATAGGTGAATCCGGTGCTGGAAAAACCACATTACTTAATTTATTGTTAGGCTTTGAAAGTCCTTCAGAGGGACTGGTTTTACTCAATGGCGTTGAAGTCACTCAAGAAAATGCAGCAAAGCTGATCGCTTGGGTCGGACAGAATGCTTACATTTTTCACGGTACTATAAAAGACAACATCACTCTGGCTAATCCAGAGGCAGCTGAACAACGAGTTATCGAAGCAGCAAACGCAGCAGGTATTACTGAGTTTAGTCAGGCTTTACCTGAGGGATTACTAACCCAGGTTGGAGAGCGAGGTTATGGCTTATCCGGCGGACAAGTACAGCGAATCGCATTAGCGAGAGCTTTTTTAAAACAGGCCGATATTATTGTTCTGGACGAACCTACCGCTAATCTCGATAGCACGAATAAAGTACTTTTATTAGAGGTTATTGATGATTTGTTCCGCGACAAGACCTTGATTATTGCTACGCATGATCCGCTAGTGATTAATAGAATGACGCGGCACATCGTCTTGCAGCAAGGTCGGTTACTATCATGAAAGATTGCTGGTTCTTTTTAAAGCTATTTAAACCCCACAGCGTTTGGTTGGTCAGTGGCACACTACTGTCCTTGTTAACTACCTTAGCTTCTATTACTTTATTAACTTTGTCCGGCTGGTTTATCAGTGCGTCGGCCATTGCCGGATTACTGGTGATCGATGGCAATGCCTTAACATTTAATTTTATGCTGCCTGCGGCACAAATACGCGCCTTGGCTATTACACGCACCTTGGGGCGTTATGGAGAGCGCGTAGTCACTCATGAAGCCACTTTCCGGGTACTGGCAAGTATTCGTGGCTGGTTTTTTCAACAACTGATTCCTTTAGTACCGGGTCGCTTATCATTGATGCGCAGTGGTGATTTACTGTCGCGGATGACCGCCGATATTGATGCGTTAGATGCCCTGTATTTACGCTTGCTTGCACCGATGACTGTCGCGCTATTAGGTATCATAGGCGTCACTGTCTTTTTAGCCTGCTATACCCCGATCATTAGTTTAACGACAGGACTGATTTTAATAGTTGCCTCGATTTGGGTACCTTGGCTTTTTAATCGTTTAGGACAAGAGGGCGCAGAGCAAATAATCGTTTTGGCAGCCAACTTTAGAATTCGTAACATTGATATGTTGCAAGGACTTTCAGAGTTAATTACTAATCAGGCTTATGGCCGCTTTAGTAACACTCTAAGTCAATTTTCAGATTTGATGATTAACACCCAGCGTCTGAATAACCGTTTATCAGCCATCTCTTCAATCATTACTTTCTTACTATCTCAGGTGAGTGTATTAATCACCTTAATCCTTTCGACACTTTTATATGCAGAGCAAATGTTATCAGGGGCAGAAGTGGCGCTGGTAATTTTTTGTGTCATGGCTGCGTTTGAGTTAGTCACTCCGTTACCGCTGGCTATGCAAATGTTAGGTAAGACTCAAAAAGCGGCTCAACGGATACGACAAGTCGCTGATATGCCACCGACAACGCTTAACCCTCTTGAGTCGGCTGCATTACCAAAGCAGTATGATATAGGGTTAGATAATGTTAGCTTTCGTTATTCGGAACAACACGATTGGGTTTTAAAGAATATTAATTTAAGTATTCCTCAAGGCAGTAAAATAGCGATCATAGGAATAAGCGGTTCGGGAAAAACAACATTACTGCATTTGTTAATGCGTTATTATGATCCCGAAATAGGGCAGGTATTATTAAATGGACAGTCTCTAAAACACTGGCACACTGATCAACTGATGACCTGCTTTGGAGTACTCTCTCAACGCAGCCAATTATTTGCTGCCAGTATTAGAGAAAACCTGTTAATTGCCAAACCGGAAGCCTCAGATAAAGAATTAACGACTGCCATTAAAGCGGCAGGACTGGAAAAGTTTTTGAGTTACTTACCTGAAGGTTTAGAAACCTGGGTTGGAGAAAGTGGCGTAAAAGTATCGGGTGGCGAAGCAAGACGCATTGCCTTGGCGCGGTTATATCTTAAAAATGCACCTATTTTAATTTTGGATGAGCCGACTGAAGGCTTAGACAGTGATACCGAACGTGATGTTTTTAACGCTTTAAGTGTTTTTGCAAATAATAAAACCGTCATTATGGTAACGCATCGTGAAGCCGGTTTAGGCTTGGTCGATGTTGTTTATCAGATGGAACAGGGCGGCACACTTGTACCCGGTTCGGATTCATTGGCAAGCATGAAATCATTTCTCTAATTTTATTTTAGAGTCAGTAGGCTAGAGTAAACCTAAATGTAAGTTTACTCTGACCCATAACTTTTTATTCTTAACCGATCACTTTAGCTACAGGTTCACAAAAATCTGTCGTACCTTGAGTTGTAATGGCGGCATAACGAAAATAATATTTAGTAAAATCGTCTAGTCCAGTCATATCAAAATGGGCACTGGTACTGTAACCGGCGACTAGCCAATCAGCTTCGTTTTCGGGTATTCCGCCTTTAACATATTGCCAGATACGAAAAGCTTGTGAAATCCCACCGATTATAGTGGACCCCAAAATCAGGACAATAGATTAAGATATACCCTGTCGTGAAAAAAGGTCAGAAAATGAGTGAAAGCAAACGTAAGGTATTTACTGGGGCACAAAAAGCCAAGATTGCATTAACGGCGATTAAGGGTTT
>CAIMEB010000197.1 GCA_903839855.1 uncultured Methylococcaceae bacterium | reverse complement strand
CAAACCCTTAATCGCCGTTAATGCAATCTTGGCTTTTTGTGCCCCAGTAAATACCTTACGTTTGCTTTCACTCATTTTCTGACCTTTTTTCACGACAGGGTATATCTTAATCTATTGTCCTGATTTTGGGGTCCACTATATAGTACACCCATACTCAAGCCTTACTAAAAATGTAATCGTCAAATAAATCTTGTTACATGGTCAGTCGACTTTTAAACCAATTATATCTTTAAACACGCCACACCTTGTCGTAACACAGACATAAAATCAAATCTTTGCCCTTAAGTGCTAAAATATAATCTTACTTCACAAATCTCGGCGTTTACTTATGACAATATATACACACAGTCGCTGGAAGTTTGTAAAAGAAATGGTAAAACAGCACGCCATTGCTATTAACGCTTTATGACTCACCCGCTTTATCTTGATTACGCCGCCACAACACCGATGGCGCCAGAAGTCGCTTTAGCAATGGCTCAATGTTTAACCTTAGAAGGTGACTTTGCAAACCCGGCTTCTTTACAACATAGCCTTGGCGAACGCGCTTATCACCTAGTCGAAACCGCCCGTTCTGACATCGCAGAGCTGTTAAACTGCAAAGCCAATGATCTTGTCTTTACTTCAGGCGCGACAGAAGCCAACAACCTCGCCTTAAAAGGACTGGCCTTTAGTCCACAAAACACCCGTAAACATATTGTTACCTCGGCCACAGAACACAAAGCCATCTTAGACACTTGCCACTATTTAGAAACCCAAGGCTTTACCGTCACCTACTTAAAACCTGATCAAAACGGCCTCCTTAACCTTGAAACACTCTTAAACGCCATCACGCCAGACACCTTTTTAGTGTCCTTAATGCACGTCAACAATGAAACCGGCGTTATTCAAAACATCGAAGCCATTGCCCAAGCCCTACAAGAAAAACAACAGGCCTTCCCCAACCACAAGCTCTACTTTCATGTCGATGCTGCCCAAAGTGTTGGAAAACTTGCGATAGACCTCAGCCAAACCCCGATTGATTTACTCTCTGTTTCAGCACACAAATGTTATGGGCCCAAAGGCATTGGCTGTCTTTATATTCGTAATAGAAAGCGACAACATTTAATGCCCTTAATGCAAGGCGGTGGACAAGAATTCGGACTACGGCCCGGCACTTTACCCACCCATCAAATCGTCGGTATGGCCACCGCTTTTAAATTAGCTGCCCACTGTTTAGAAAAAGATCAGCAACACGCAGAACACCTCGCCCAGTTATTAACCGACCAACTCAAAACACTTAAAGGCCTGCATTTTAACGGCGATCAACAGCAAAAATTAGCCTCTATTATCAATATTAGCTTTGATGATGTGGGCTCAGATTCACTGATGATTCATCTAAAAGATCAACTCGCTATCGCCAACGGCTCCGCTTGCAATACCGGCACGATTGAAGCTTCTCATGTTCTTAGAGCCATGGGTATAGAAGGTGACCGACTGTATGGCGCGGTTCGTATCAGCTTTGGCCGCTACACCACTGCACAAGATATACTGTACGCAGGACAACACCTCTATAATGAAGTGCTACGCTTACGACAACTCGCCTTGGAACTGTAAACCATGCTCGGTAAAAAAGTCCTCAATAACCTCTACTGGCATATCGACCTTACTACTTTGCAACCAGTAGAGCTACAACGCCGCCTTGCCCAAGCAGAAGCATTAAGTCAATTAACAGCCGATGTGGATTACAACATCGTAAAATATGACCTTAACAGTCCCCTGCTTTCATTACTCTGGTATCCCGACTTTTTTACCGACCCATTCCCTGCCTTAGAAACCAGTTATCGAATAGACATAGCAGCAGAACGTGTTGAAAAACGCAGTTATCAAACCTCTATTAACCCGCCTATTCTGCACCGCAAAGAACTCTTTATCCGCGCCGATGATCCCCGTAGTGGCCCCTTTAAAGCCCTCACCCAAATCGCTGAAGAACTGGGTTTATTTGAAAACCCCATTCATATCGGCTTTAAACAAGCGTGGGAAAAGCTAATCGCCGACAAAGGCTTTCAACTGAATGATCATCAATTTGTTCCGCTTGGCAATGATGACGCTAACAATGAACAAGCCGAACCCAATTCCAACATCAGTCAAATTATAGTGGACCCCAAAATCAGGACAATAGATTAAGATATACCCTGTCGTGAAAAAAGGTCAGAAAATGAGTGAAAGCAAACGTAAGGTATTTACTGGGGCACAAAAAGCCAAGATTGCATTAACGGCGATTAAGGGTTT
>CAIMEB010000196.1 GCA_903839855.1 uncultured Methylococcaceae bacterium | reverse complement strand
AACCAAAATAGTTTCAATAAGATCCAAACCTTCTACATCTACTTTATCAAGTCGCTCTGCTAAATCTTTGGCTCGACTTATTGTCTGTTCTTTATCACTGACAATCAAGCGAATAAATTCAAGTGAAGGTGATAAGTCAGTGCGGTCTTGATAATAGTTGTTTTTATGATAGCTTAATTGGGTGCTGGAAAATCTGCGTTGTTATTTTCGTTTATTTCGTTTATCTTATGTTAGGCAATTAGTAATAATTTGGAGTATGTAGTGTGACTTTATCTAATGTGGTTCATTTGCCTACAGCGCAAGAAGCAGAAGAAGCTAAAATAACCAGTCGAGCTTTATCAAAATATGCCCATAACGAAAGGCTACATTTAAAGATAGCCAGTAATAACGAGTCGGAAGATTTAATTTTACCGGGCTACGCTATAAATTTATTACTCGCTATGTTAACGGAAATGTCTAAAGGCAATGCAATAACAGTGATGCCGATTCATGCAGAATTGTCTACACAGGAAACGGCAGAGTTGTTAAATGTTAGTCGGCCACATTTAGTTGATTTATTGGAGCAGGGTAAAATTCCGTTTAGAAAAGTGGGTACACACCGACGTATTTTGGCAAATGATGTATTTGACTATAAGCAACGAATTGATGAGGCCCGATTCAAGGCCCTTGATGACTTAGCGGCCCAAGCTCAAGAACTGGGCATGGGTTATGAATAGTGGCAAAGTTTTCGGTTATTTATTTTAATTCTTAATTTATCATGAGGTGTAGTGCTTATGCAGGCCATTGAGTTAGAGGCAATTATTGAAAAAGATGGGAAAATATGTTTGCCTGCGATTTACAAAAACTGGTTTGGGAAGCACGCTAAATTGATATTGCTTGAAACTTCCGAGCCTATTTCCCAAGAAAATAGCGCTTATGCGATTTTTTCGCAGTTAGACTTAGGCGAAGGTGACGAAAATTTAGTTTCTTCTGCTAATGCGAAGCAGGGCATTAAAGCTATTTTACAAAACAAGACTTAGTTATGATTTTGGTGGATACAGGGCCATTAGTTGCTCTATTTAACCCTAAAGATAATTATCACACACGTTGCTTAAGCGTTTTAAAAACAATACGTGAGCCTTTATTAAGCACTGTATGCGTTTTAACAGAAGCATTTCATTTATTAACGCCAGGTAGTAAAGCAGCGTTGGCATTAGGTGCTTTTGTTCAAAAAAAAGGCATAACTATCTATTCACTTGATGACGAAAGCTTAAAA
The DNA here is from genome assembly GCA_903839855.1 of uncultured Methylococcaceae bacterium. Lineage (GTDB taxonomy): Bacteria > Pseudomonadota > Gammaproteobacteria > Methylococcales > Methylomonadaceae > Methylobacter_C. The sequence goes on along the minus strand of CAIMEB010000196.1, from coordinate 2,506 downwards.
ATAGCATTGTTATTGATGGAAAAATATGCAGATAATCCTATGGATTTAGCCGATGCATCTTTAGTAGCGGTGGCACAAATGTTAGATGTTCAGCGCATTTTTACTATTGACCGTAATGATTTTTTAACTTATCGAATAGCATCTGGATATGGTTTTAAAAGCTTTGAATTGGTCAATTGATGAGGATGCTTAAGGTGTAATAACAAAATTATGCCAAAGAACTTTTATGGAACTGTTGGGGCGTTATCAAGTATCAGTTTTAAATTATCCTGCTGAAGATATCATGCAGGATTTTGAAAATGCCTAACATAATATCAAATATTCATCAAAGTTAATTAATTCCTTCTCATCCATTCGCGTTTACTCCGATTTAAAATATTTTTTTTATTTTAGGCACTTGCCTTCCACTTTCCGTCATCACTAAATCAATATATTCCCCTTTTTGCTCAGGCCCATAACTCACATGAATGGGCCTATCTTCTCCATAAAAATACAGCCGATCAAAGGGGGTGTTTTCTGCGACCCAATCTGCAACTTCTCGCATGTTTTCATCTTCAACAATAAAGTCAATGGCGGCACCTAAGCGGGGACAGATAAAGGCCTTTTTACTATTCGTTTCGTGGGCGGCATGTTGATCTAGTTTGGGCGCGACGCGACCTTTTATATGTTTACCTAAGTCATGAGAACAAAAGCCATAGGTCAGTTTAATCATGCCAAAGTAATCAATCACTGGATCTAAAACATGGGTGGCTAAGTCATATAAGGCGGTATAGCTATCCGGTTGTTTGGGGCAGTTTGATAAACCGGTTTTAGCTTGAGTTTCACCACATTCAATGATCTGTCTGTAGCTTAGATGCTGTCCACAAGGACTATCAAGATCAGGAATCGTTTGGCTTCGGCTTAAGTTAAAACCGTTTATTTCCCAACGGGCATTGTTGAGTGTGTCTCTAAAGGCTTGGGGTTTGGGGCCATGATTGTTAAAGTCGAATAAATTAAGAGCACTCAGTTGTTCATCAAAGTTTAATTGTTCGGCATAGTTCGGATGGTCTTCATTAATATAGTGTGATTTTAAGTATAGATAAGTGGGCTCATACTCATCACCGTATTGATACAGGTCGAATAATTGTTCACGCAGGTTAATTTTGACCCGTTCTATTAAGCGGGGTAAGGGAGTGTTATCAAAATCATCATAGCGCATCAAGCTCAGTTTGCCGGATTGACTGTGTATTTTGATTAAGTCAGTTTGTTCAATATCACCGTATAAGACCGTAGAGCAGCCGATATAAATACGCAATAGGGCTGGCAGTTGTTCTACTAAAGAACTGTGTAGTATTAAAGCACCTTCTGCATCTAAATAACCTAAGCCGTTTTCTGTAGCTTTTAAACAGGCGGCGCTAATTAATTCGGTATGACTGATTTGGTATAAAAGCGTGGTGGCAGAGACAAGGGCGTTTTTATAGTCGCCAAAGAAGGCTTTGATATCTTTTTGCAGGCTGGCTTCGAGTTGTTTGTAAGGTTTGCGTTTAGAAAAAGTTTGTAGTGCAAAGTAGATCTGTAAATCATCCAGATGATTTTGTCGGGCTTGTTCTAATAAAGTCTCATCAAACTGGCTCAACATAAACTGCAAGGCTTTATTGACGGTGCCAAAGCTTTGTGTGATCTCTATCAGATTTTCTAGTTCGGACTTTTCTGGCAAGCGCCCGAGTTCTAAGCTGTGTTGCCAGAGCGGATCAATTAAGTGTTGATAGGCAAGGTATTTCTTTTCGTTACGTGATAGTTTGGGTTGTTTGGGGTTAGCGGAGCGATACGTTAAGCGTAAAACATTGCGTTGGCTACGTTGTCTTTTTAATAAAAAGCGTTGTTCGGCGTCGGTATCTTTAAAGATATAAAAGATACCGGGAGCCACCGGAATGGCCTCGGTGTCGAGGGTGTCACTTAAAAAGTCTTTGAGTTCGGTTTGGGTAAAATATTTTTGAAAAGTATTGCGTTGAGTGATAATCCCGTCTTGATAGGACTGGCCTTTAAAGGCATTTTGATTCATTAACATCGCAGAGGCGACTAAGACTTGACGGGTTAAGGCGTAAGCACCTAACAGGGCTTCAAGTCGTTCTTGATAATTTTCGATGACATTAATCACAAAGCCGATGTTGACAATATCGGCTGCTTGTTTCGGTTGATCGGGCGCGTAGTGTGGGTCCCAACCGGATACGGTGATGTCATTAGCGCTTAAGTTTCTGATGTCATCGCCTTTGCCACAGCCATAATCAAACACACTTAAACTGCCATCTAAATAGCCATGTCGAGCCAGACATTGCATCGGTGCAGAGAGATTGCTTCTTGAGAGTGCCGTTAAGTGTCTGGAGATTTAAAGTGGACCCCATTGTCCAGACAAATAATGCCTTAGTTTAAGATAGAGTTCTGTTTATCTTCCAGCTGAATGGCGCTGTCCCCTATTCGTTACGCATGAACCGATGTTTCTGTCGATCCATATTTATCTATAATTTTT
>CAIMEB010000195.1 GCA_903839855.1 uncultured Methylococcaceae bacterium | reverse complement strand
CTGCAAGCTCAGCGCATCCTCATGCCCGTCTTAAACATCGGCTTACCTGACCGCTTTGTAGAGCAGGGTACCCGTGAGGAATTGCTGGCTATTTGCGGGCTGGATGCGAAAGGAATTGCTGAGAAAATCGAAAGCTTTTGTTCTTAATATTTCAGGTTAGGTCACCAAGCGGTTTGTGTTGAACTAACAATACTATTTAAAGCCTGCCTGATGTTGCGTCTTGATGGACAATTATCCTTGTGTCAGCTTTAAATACTTTTGATATAAAGAATCAGGGGCTTCAATATACTTGGGGTCTTTATCTATGCAATCGACTGGACATACTTCCATACATTGAGGCGTGCCATGGTGTCCAACGCATTCGGTACATAAGGTGGGATCAATAATATAAATGTCTTCGCCTTGTGAAATAGCGGCGTTGGGGCATTCCGGTTCACAGACATCACAGTTGATGCATTCATCGTTAATGATCAGTGCCATTTAAACTCCTAATTAAATTTTTTTATTAATTGTTGATGAACGACGGTCGGTACAAAACAGGATACATCCCCTTTTAGTTGAGCAATTTCTCTAATCATGGTCGAAGAAATAAACTCATATTGTTCAGCTGGTGTCAAAAACATAGTTTCTAGTTGGGGTGCCAGCTTTCTATTCATTCCCGCCAGTTGGAACTCATATTCAAAATCAGTGACCGCTCGTAGGCCTCTTAAGATAACGGTCACGTTTTGTTGTTTAGCGCAATCGACCAGTAAGTTATCAAAACCGATCACTTGTATGTTAGAGAATTCAGTGGTGACGGATTCTACCATTTGAACCCGTTCTTCTAGTGTAAATAAAGGTGTTTTACCCCGATTGACAGCTACAGCCACAATAACTTTACTGTATAGTTTTGATGCTCTGGCTATGATGTCCAGGTGTCCATTAGTAATTGGGTCGAAGGTGCCCGGATAAATTGCATTAATCTGCATAGCGTATCATTATCAAAAATTTGCTAATTCTATACTAAGCGATTAAATTAACAAACTCTTTTAGCTGGTACAATACAACCATTACTCGATTAGCGCATTGCTTTATATTAAATAGAGGGCTCATTTTTATCCATGTCAACGACAACGAATATTTTATCACTCAATCATGCCAGCTTTATAGTTGCAGACATTAATAAGGCATTGCCTTTTTATATAGATATTCTGGGTCTGAAACAAGTCGATAGGCCCGATTTGGGTTTTCCTGGAGCTTGGTTGCAATTAGGTTCTCAGCAAATACATTTATTGGAATTGGAGAATCCAGATCCGATTGATGGTAGACCTCATCATGGTGGACGTGACCGCCATATTGCTTTAAACGCCTTAGCGTTAGCACCTATTCAAGCCGCTTTGGATAAAGCAGGAATAATCTACACGATGAGTTTTTCGGGGCGTAGAGCCATGTTTTGTCGTGATTATGATGGTAATACTGTGGAAATCATTGAACAGACTCAATAAGTGAGTTTACGTTCATTATTGCAACTTATTTTATGTTTAAAAATACTGATTGATTGATTGATTGAGGAATGTTATGAAATTTACACCTGTATTGTTACCGATTATTATTGAAGCTATTGCTGATGTTATTGAAGAAAATGCAGTTGAAGTAACTGACCTGGATCAAACATTAGGTGATGGTGATCACGTTATTAACTTGCAACGTGGCATTGATGCCTTAATGGCTGAACGTGCTGAGTTAAGTCAATTGGGTTGGGCTGATGCCTGGCAGAAGATTGGTATGACACTGATGGCGTCGGTGGGTGGTGCATCAGGATCGCTTTACGGCACATTATTTATAGCTTTAAGTAAGGCAGGGCAGGACAAAGAATTAACGCTTCAAGGTTTCTCCAATGTTCTCACTCAAGGTGTAGAAGCCGTTAAAAAACGGGGGCGTTCGGATGTAGGTGAAAAAACGTTATTGGATGTTTTTATCCCTGTCGTTCGTTACTTACATAGCGCTACAGTTGCAGAGACTCCGTTACCCAATGTTTTACATCAGCTATCTGAAGTAGCGGTTAAAGGAATGGAATCGACTCGTGATATGCTTGCAACCAAGGGGCGAGCTTCTTTTCTCGAAGAGCGATCCCTGGGTCACATCGATGCCGGTGCAAAGACCGCACAGTTAATGATTTGTGCAATTATTGACGTATTATCCAGTCACTTAACATCCCCAACGTAAATTAGCACTATGAACAGGGGCATCCCAAAGGTTCGTTAGCTCCTGATCTAATAGGGTCAACGTAATTGAGCAACCGGCCATATCCAGTGAGGTTGTGTAATTGCCCACTAATGAACGCGCAATGGTGATGCCTCTTTTTTCCCAGAATTGGGCAGCAAGGTCATAAATTAGATACAGTTCCATGAGTGGCGTTGCTCCAAAGCCATTAACATGCAATAGTGCGGATTGACCTTCCTGGGGCTTCAGCTCCTCATTTATTTTATCTGCTAAAAGCTCAACTATCTCTGAAGCACTCGCTAATTTAAGTGTTTCATGACCTCGCTCACCATGAATTCCAACACCCATTTCCATTTCGTCATCATTTAAATCAAAGGTAGGTTTTCCCAAAGCGGGAACCGTGCAACTAGAAAGTGCAACTCCAATAGATGCTGTTAACCTATTGATCTTATCACCCAATATTTTGCAGGTGGCTAAATCAGCGCCTTGTTCTGCTGCCGCACCGACAATTTTTTCTACGATTAGAGTACCAGCAACACCTCGTCGTCCTATACTGTGTGACTTTGGTAAAGAAATATCATCACTGACCAATACCGTTGCATTCGGGCAATCAAGCATTTCAGCAGCCATTTCAAAATTCATGACATCACCGGCATAATTTTTAACGATAAATAAGATGCCTCCACCATTTTCGACACTTTGAGCCGCTGCTAACATTTGGTCAGGCGTTGGCGAGGTAAAAACTTGGCCAGGGCAGGCGGCATCTAATAAACCAGTGCCAACAAAACCGATGTGCAGTGGTTCATGACCAGATCCTCCACCGGATATTAAGGCGACTTTATTTGATGGCGTCGGATTTTTACGTTCAATAAAGCGGGGAGTCGTATTCAGCTTAATAATATCGGCGTGTGCCTTAGCAAAGCCTAACAGGCTTTCATCGAGGAGAGATCCAGTTGAGTTGATAAATTTTTTCATGGCTGCCTTTCTATGCGTTATTCTTATACTTGTAAAATGATCAATTAGGACGATGAAGTGACTACACTATTACGACGACACCTGGTTTCTTAATACTTCGGTTACGGCTTTAATATCAGGTAACACCCAAGTCGGTTGATAATCGGAATTCTTTAAATCATCCTCTGTTGATATCCCTGTCAAGACCATAATACTACGAATACCAGTCCGTACAGCGCCCAAAATATCGGTTTCAAGACGATCACCAATAGCAACGGTTTCATCAGGATTAACCCCTAACAAGTTAAGCGCTTGCTGATACATGATGGGCTCGGGTTTACCAATGATAGTGGGTATAACTCCTGTTGCTGCAGTTAAAGCAGCCAAGATAGCGCCATTACCATGAGTTACGCCATGTTCAGTTGGGAGTGTGGTATCTGCATTCGTGCCGATGAATTTAGCGCCTTCCCGAATGTTGAGGGTCGCCGTTGCCAGTTTATGCCATGTTAACGTTTCATCCTTTCCACAGACCACAATATCAGCACCCTGAGTGCTTTTATCAGGACTATTTTTTACTTCATAGAGACCTGTTAAAGTAAAACCTTTTTCAATCAGCGGTTGGGTTGCTCCATCTACACCAATGACAAAAACATTAGTTTCAGAAGGCGTAACAAGTTCACTGAGGTAAAGTGCGGTAGCGGTTCCAGAGGTCAGAATTTGATCTTCTGAGATAGTTATGCCCATTTTATCCAGTTTTGTTACATATTGCTCGGGCGTTAAACTGGCGTTATTAGTGGCTAAAATAAAGCGAATTTGTAATTCATGAAGTGTTTGGAAGAAGTCTTTCATCCCCGGAATGGCTTGGGTACCATGCCATAAAACTCCATCCATATCGATAATGAGTGCGCGAATATTTGAAAAGGATTGCATAGTGGTTTTTCTCAAAAATAGTTTTTTACAGGGCTTAAGAAGACTGATAGCCGTTACTGTTTTTTGCTACCCAACGTTCTTGTTCATTAAGTAACCGCTCTTTTTTCCAAAAAGGAGCTTTTGACTTTAAGGCTTCCATAATAAATCGACTGGCATCAAAGGCATCGCCACGATGATATGTCCAGACGGCGACCAGTACAATCGGTTCTTTAGGGAAAATATCACCAACCCGATGGACTACCAGACTATCAATCACTGCCCATTGATTTTGTGCTTCGATAAGGATTTTATCGAGTTGTTTTTCAGTCATCCCTGGGTAGTATTCCAGCGTCATGCCTTTAACGATGTCTCCCTCATTAAAATCACGCATCGTGCCAATAAAGAGACTGGTCGCCCCAATAGTCCCCAATCCGCGTAAATGGCTCGCTTCATAAGCTTGAAGTACCTCGTAGGGATTAAAGGGATCCGTACAAATAGTGACAGACATTATTAACCTCCAGTTACCGGTGGAAAGAAAGCCACTTCATCCCCGTCTGAAACAGGGCTATTCCAATCAACATAGTCCATATTAACCGCTGCTAATACTTGATTGGGTTTGTCTTTATCTGGATTTGCCTGGTGCCAAACACCATAAACAGTTAACGGTCCGGTCAAGATTAGCTCATCCTCCGAGCGTCCGATGTTTTCTTTTAAGCTAGCAAAATAACGCACTTTAATTGACATAATGTTTCACTGAGATAATAAAACGATGGATAATAAAATATTATTCTATGCACTCTTTGACTAATTATCCTATAGATATGACTTATACACCGCATTTTAATCAAGCAGGCGAGGCCCACATGGTCGATGTTGGCGAAAAAGCGATCACTCAACGCACTGCCGTGACTGAAGGCTTTATTGAAATGAGCGCTGAAACTCTTCAGTCAATTATTGCTGGTGAACACAAAAAAGGCGATGTACTTGCCATTGCCAGAATCGCAGGCATTATGGCGAGTAAAAAAACTGCAGACCTAATTCCGCTTTGCCATCCACTACCCATTACTCACGTTGAGATAAAATTGAACGCTGACGTTGAAAACAGCCGGGTCTGTTGTCAAACGACGGTAAAAACAACCGGACAAACGGGTGTGGAAATTGAAGCGCTCTGCGCGACTCAAATTGCTTTGCTCACTATATACGATATGTGTAAAGGTGTTGATAGAGGAATGATTATACAGTCTGTGCAGTTGCTTAAAAAGGAGGGGGGTAAATCAGGTCTTTGGGAAAGAAAGAATGCCTAATCCTAACGGCTTAAATACATTTTAGTCAGTCATTAACTACCTGTATTTGTTACACTACACACATAAATTAAGATAATACCAGAGATACTTATGCCGATTACTTTGAAAGAGCTTGCCGAATTTTGTAATGCCCAGGTTGTAGGTGGGGATACTTCAGCTACTATTACTTCTGCAGCCGATATTAAATCAGCGCAAACTGGGCAAGTTACCCAGTTAACGAACAGTCGTTATGCGCAATATATCAATAACTCACCAGCCTCAGCCTGTTTTATTGCTGAAGACTTTAAGGTTGAAAATGTTCCTGAATCAATGGCTCTATTAGTCTGTGCCGATCCAGAAATGAGCTTTATTAAAGCCTTGGATCTGCTTCATCCTGAGAAAGTTTATACGCCTCAAATTGCGCCACAGGCCGTACTTGAGAGCAATGTGATTTTAGGTGATCAAGTTTATATCGGGCCTTATGCAGTCATTGGTGAAAACTCTAATATTGGAGACGGTACAGTTATATTGGCTGGGGCTTATATTGGTAAACAGGTCAAAATTGGAAAAGACTGCAAGATATATCCTTATGCGGTTATTTATGATGATGTGGTTCTCGGAGATAATGTCATTATTCATTCAGGGGCTATTATCGGGGCAGATGGATTTGGCTATAAGTTTAGAAATTATGTGCATGTTAAAGTGCCACAAGTCGGCAATGTGGTTATTAATGATAATGTTGAGATTGGTGCCAATACCTGTGTCGATAGAGGTGCTTTAGGCAGCACAGTAATAGGCGCAGGTTCTAAAATAGATAATCTGGTGCAAATTGGTCACAACAATAAAGTCGGTAAAAATGTGATCATGTGCGGTTTAACCGGTGTGTCGGGTTCTTGCACTATTGAGGACTATGCTATTCTCGCTGGAAATTCGGGTGTTGCAGATCACGTTACTATTGGTCAGGGCGCTGTGGTCATGGCGCGTTCGGGTGTGGCTGGTAATGTCAAAGCAGGAGCTCAGGTTTTTGGCAGTCCAGCTAAAGACAAGAAGACTGCCTATAGAGAACAGATTGCGCTTAGTAAACTACCTGAACTATTAAAAAAGGTAAAAATGCTGGAAGAAAAGATTCAGGCACTGGAAGAGAAGAATTAAGTCAAGCTTAACGGGATAATCACCATTCCGTTAACTAACAAAGAATTCGTTATAACAACAGATGACGAATAACCTACTATTATAGTAGACTATATAAAATATAAACGGTTAATCAAGATGACAGTGAAAGAAAACGTACACCTGCACGAAATTAATAAGTTTGGTTCGATGGCAGAGCGCTGGTGGGATCTTCAGGGAGAATTTAAAACACTACATGATGTTAATCCGTTACGGCTGCAATTTATTCAGAGTTTTGTGGAAATTTCTGGAAAACGCATGGTTGATGTGGGTTGCGGTGGTGGTATTCTTACTGAAGGCTTAGCTAAGGCGGGTGCTGATGCCTTAGGTATTGATTTAAGTGAAGAACTGATAGATGTGGCTGATTTACATGGATTGGAATCGGGTGTTAATGCTCATTATCAAAAAATCAGTGTTGAAACCTTGGCAGAGCAACAGCCAGACAGTTTTGATCATGTCACTTGTATGGAAATGCTAGAACATGTACCTGATGCGGGTTCTATTATTTCTGCTTGTGCGCAGTTGGTAAAACCGGGGGGTATGGTGTTCTTTTCTACCTTGAATCGTCAACCCAAAGCCTATTTGCTGGCAATTGTAGCGGCAGAGCATGTGTTGCGAATGTTGCCTAAAGGCACGCATGACTATAAAACTTTTATAAAGCCTTCTGAGCTTTGCCAATCAGCCAGAAAGGCGGGGCTTGAGCTTCAGGGTATAGTGGGTATTGAATACAACCCGTTTAATAAACAGTTTAGATTGGGCAATGATATTGATGTTAACTATATTGCGGCCTTTAAACGCACTGTGTAGCCATTGATGTTTGCTGACTTTAAGTTATCCTGTGTTTTGTTTGATCTCGATGGAACATTAATCGATACCGCACCCGATTTATTTGCATGCCTTAATAAATCGTTGGTTCAACATGGTTATGATCCTGCAACTATTGATGAAATAAAGCCCTCCATTTCTCATGGTGCAGTGGTATTGGTCGATAAACTGTTACAACAGTCCGCTAATACTGAAACTAAAGCGTTGATAGTTGAAACTATGATGGATATTTACCTCAATAATATTGCTGAACACAGTGTTTTTTTTGAGGGTATGGCTGAGACTCTGGAAGTAATAGAAGCTCAAGGACTTAAATGGGGAGTCGTGACCAATAAAAGGGAGCGATATACTAACCCTTTAATGTCAGCGTTAAATTTGACCGAGCGTGCGGCCTGCATTATCAGTGGCGATACAACCGGTAATCCAAAGCCTCATGTAGAACCTATGTTAGCGGCTTGCAAAATAGCCCATGTAAATCCTGAAGAATGTTTTTACATCGGTGATGCGAGTCATGATATTGAAGCGGGTAAGAATGCTCAAATGAAAACACTGGTGGCTCTTTATGGGTATATTAAGGATGATGATCGTCCAGAAACATGGGGTGCAGATGCTTTGATAGCATCTCCACTAGAATTAACGGCTTTGATAAACTCATTATTATGACATTGAAACACGCTGTAATTTTAATCACTGGTGCGGGCGGCGGTCTTGGAAGCACGGCGGCTTTAGCATTGGCTAAAGCGGGTGCCCATATCATTTTGCTAGATAATAATATCCCTAAATTAGAAATAACCTATGATGCGATTTTGGCAGCTAATGCACAAAAGCCCATTATTTATCCCTTTGATCTAGCGGGTGCCAATGAAAACGACTATCAAGAGCTGGCTAATAAAGTGGCTGAAGAATATGGTTCATTACAAGGCCTATTACATTCAGCAGTAGAATTTAGCTCTTTTACCCCGATTGGTCAGGTTAATATCAAAGATTGGGGGCATTCATTAAATGTAAACTTAAATGCACCTTTTTTATTAACACGGGTGTTATTACCCGTATTAGACAAGAGTGAACACGCCTCAATTGTTTTTACATCAGATTCTTCTGCAAGATTAGCTCATGCTTATTCGGGTGCTTATGGCGTCTCAAAAATAGCGCTGGAAGGTTTGGCAAAGGTATTAGCCGAAGAATTAGAATCTGGTCATAAAATACGGGTGAATACTTTAGTCCCAGGACCGGTTGATTCTCCTTTAAGAAAACGTGCTTATCCAGCAGAGGATAAAACTAAATTGCCAGCGATGGATTCCTTAGAACCTGTTTACCAATATCTCTTTGATGCTAGAAGTATTGGCGTTACAGGGCACATTATTAATGCACCTACTTTTCATTTATAACATAATTTTATGGCAGAACGAGAAAGCTTTGTTTTAACCAGAGATGTTAATGTTGTCACCATTCCTGATGGCACGCCCAGTGTTTTAACCAAAGGTGAAGAAGTCACTATACATCAATCCTTGGGTAGTAATTACACAGTTGTGACAGAAAGGGGGTATATGGTTCGTATAGCTGGTGTGGATGCGGATGCGTTGGGTAAAGAAATTCATCAATTACATACCCTGGTTTCAGAGACCAGTCCTGAAGCTGTTAAGAACAATTGCTGGGAAGTGATGAAAACGGTTTATGATCCAGAAATCCCGGTTAATATTGTTGATCTTGGCCTAGTTTATGAGTGTGAAGTTTTACCCGTGGGTCAAGGTGAAAACGAAGTCCAGATTAAGATGACTTTGACGGCACCTGGTTGTGGCATGGGACCCGTTATTCAGGGGGATGTAGAAAAATCTATCCGGGCATTGCCGGGTGTTGTGCGCGTTAATGTGGAAGTTGTTCTTGATCCGCCTTGGGCAAGAGAAATGATGTCAGAAGTTGCACAAGTGCAACTTGGTTTGTATTAATACTCGATGTTCAAGTTTTTAAGAATTGGAAAATAGCACTAAACCTTGTAAGATAATTCGTGTAAACTTCCACGTATTTCAGCACAATGTTGATGTACGAACCCGCTATCTTTATCAAAACGTTTGTCACTGATCTT
>CAIMEB010000194.1 GCA_903839855.1 uncultured Methylococcaceae bacterium | reverse complement strand
CTCTTCACCGAGAGCCACTTCTTCAACCAGTTTTGATAAATGCGTTTTAGCATGATGAATATTGATTTGATACATAACCACCTCTTAAACTAAGTTAAACTAAGTTTAGCATTTTATTTTAACGTGGACTATAGTTTTAATTAAATACGGTAAACCCCGTATACGTTTGTTATCTTGTCACCTGAGTCAATTGATAAGTAAATGAATGAATTTTAAATGTATTCAGCGGGTTAATGCCACACACTTTAAAAGAAAGCTTTAAGGCTCTTAGAATAATTAACCCGACCTTATAAAGAAGTGGTTAAAGTCGCTCTATTGCCCAGACAAATAATGCTTAGTGGCTTAGATAATAATGTTAGAATCCAATAAATGTAGTTAGAAACCTTTAAACTCCCTCACCGAAACACCTTACTAATGCTAAATACATGGATAGTCTGATCAAACCTTATAACGATAGACGCGCCTCATTTGGCCGTCATGAGACTTTTTCGCTACGCTACGCTTGGTTAACGAAGGGTTTTCAAGCCTTGATGAAAAAGAAAACCATCTTCTCATCTGATGAAGCCACGATAGAGCTGGGTGTGGGTAAGAATAGGGTTAATGCGATTAAATTACTTGCTCAATGTTGGTTTAATACTTTGCCGATTAATGGGTCTTATGGATTTGGATTATACGAGATTGTCTTATGAAAAAATCAAAGTACGGAATCATTGCTGTTGAAGCGGCTAGTGCTGCAAGTCATGGTGTTGATCCATTAACTGCATGGCAAGTATCAGCGGCGAAAATATTTGCACATAGTCCGACAAGTGAACATAAAGGTTGTCCCAAATCTGCTTTTTTAGGATTAGCTGAGCTTGGTGAGATTGCTGGTGTTAAACCGGGGAAATATACCAAGTCAATTGATAATAAGAGATATGCTAAAGATGCGTTGGCGATATTGAGGGAAAATGAATCGTGGTCAAATGACCCATTGGCATTATGGAAGCGTGTTATGGGTGGTGTTGATAAATCACATAATAGTCAGATGGATGTGGTTATTGCACTATGGGAGGCAAGAAAGTTTGTTGGTCAAAGAGAGTATTAGGGGGGGTAGTATTCGTTGCAAGTTATGCTTAGAAAAATAAGAATTTTCTAGGGACTGATAGGTTAGAATGTGTCAACCTATGTTCAAATGAAGTATTAAACACGATTTATTTTGTAAATAACTAACTCTGATCCCCGTTAATTCGTTAATTTAAGACACTAATCAACTAATATATATATGAACTATCGCCCAAAAATACTGTTTATTTTCTCTTCATTGTTGGGGCTGATATTTTATGGGACAATAGGGATTGCCAATACACAAAATGTCACAGCAACAGCGCAGAGTAAATCTACTGCTCCAGCGCGTAAAACAAACTCTAATAATATTCACATCGATGATATTGCAATAAAAATATCCTCTGATACTCAACCTGGAAATTCCGTAATTTCAGATGAAGAGCATAAAATGCTCGCGTTAAAGCTATCAAATGATGCACAAGAAGATTTTATAAGTTGGTGCAAGAGGCAAGGTTTGATTATTGCACTATTTGGACTTGTTCTAATTATTGCGGTATTAAAATTAATATGGGATTCGATTGAAAATGCAATTGAGAAGTCTGTAAAGGAATTAGTCAAAGAAGAGATGGCTCGTTCAAATAGATTAATCGATAGTGCCGTATCAGGTTTGGTAGATAAAAAAACAGACATAGTGGTAGCAACAAACAAAACAATTGAAGCAACGACTAATGCCAATACTGAAATAGAGCGAACCAAAATAGCACTGAATGAATTGCAGGAAATCGAAAAAGAACTAAATAAGAAACTTAAAGATTTTCGGTGTGAGATTGACAAAGAAGTTAAAAATACTGCTTTGATTAAAATCGACTTAGATTTAGCCAAACTAGAGTCAGAAGAAAGAACAACAGGTGAAATATCTGAGCTTGAAAATAAAATTAAATATCTCAAACTGATAATTAATGAAATTGATAAAGATGAAGTCGCTGAAAATAATGTCGTGGATGAATTACTTATAAATTTAAATAGTAATGATAAAGAACCTAAATATACTGCCGCAGAGTTACTGCCATTATTTGAAATCAAATCAAATAATGAAACTAAAGATAGTACCGCAGAGTTACTACAATCAAATAGAGTAGAAAAATCAAATAAAATAGCAAATGCTTTTGTTGATACTCTGAAAAAGACAGAAGATAAAGCCTTGGGTTCTATATTGCTAGGTGGATTGGGGAAGTTAAGATGCAATGATGAAGTTTTGGAATATCTTTTTGAATTGCTAGATAATAAAACGCTAAATAAATTAAATGATACCTATATACTTTTTATTATCGGCACACTTGGTGAGCTTGGTGAAATTGGAAAAGATAAAATAAAAGATACAGCGTTAGAATCTATTATTAACAAATTATTGTTAATTTTGAACACTGATCTTGATAACAAAGAATTCGCATCGGATATTACAGCATCAAAAGTAAGAAGTGCTATAGCAGTTGCACTATCATGGTATGGCAAAAAAGCAGCAAATGCAGAAAATGATGTAATAAAACTGTTGGAAGATCAAGAACCAGAAACTCGGAAAAATGCAGCCATTGCTATAGAAAAAATTGGGTCTAAAAATGCAATTACAGCATTAGAAAATCTGACAAATGATGAATCTATATTGGTTAGCAAAGCTGCAAAAAAAGCGATAGAAGAATTAAAAAAGCTATAAATAAATTATCGCTTAATAATTAAACAATCTATTTGTTAAAATTCTTCCACTTTCTGTAAGATGCTGACAATTCTTAAAATCATTAATTTCTGCTAATTGATTTGAAATTACATCACATCGTTCATTCAAAAATTGAATGGATGATGTTGAAATGTTTTGTTTTATAAGCAGTTCAAAAAACTGTTTAATGACACAAAATACATAGATTGCATGTAACACCCCTCTTGGATGTCTCGGTTCATTTTTCCAAGGTGAAAAGTAGCTTTCATCTGTTTCAATAATCATCGGAACAAACTGTTCAATCCATGTTAACTGCAAGTGCATCGCCTCATGTAAAATGGCTTCTGCAACGCGTAATGCGTCATTTTTTACACGCTTACTTGGAACAGAAACAAATATGGAAAACGGTATATTCGGAAGACTATAACTAATATCGAAATCATCATCTTCTGGTTGAATAATATGTAAGCTATTGACAAGATTGGAAATTGTCTCATAAACAGTTGGGATTGTGGCTAGAATATTTAAAGATTCCTGTAAACATTGTAAAACGGTCGAATCTTTAAGTATTTCAATCGAATAAGGTTTTGAGCCAGAATAGGAATACATCTCTACTATTTCTTCGGGCACCGGGTAAATATTAATTGAACGTAATGGTTTATTAATATTCTGACTAGTAGGACTCAAACATTCAGTAGCTGTTATTAAATTACTTATACGACCATGTAACATGGCTTCAGTCGAATAATTACCTTCCTGAATACCATATTTTTGAAAAATAGATTCCCAGCCATCTGTTACTAACTGCTGAGTTAGTGTTGGAAACCATACAGAAGAAGTAGGACTTTCAATGGTAGAAAGTATTAAATTCTGAATATTACTCATCTACTGCTTGATAGAAAGAATAGATCATTGTGAAACGCTCACCTTTATGTATTGTTGAAACTGCATGATGAGAATCAGGGGAAATAGAAAAACCAACTGAACTGTTATGGGTTGGACGAAATATTTTATGTATATCGCTGGGGTTTTTGCTATTAAAAAACATTAACATTCCACCATTTTCATCATCCCACCCCCTATTTAATTGAATCAATAAACGATGGGTTTCACAGTTAGGAATGTAGTCATTATGAATACGGATACGCTGACCAGAGATTAATTTATGAGCAGTAAAATCAATGCGTGTTTTAAGTTTAACTGAAAATAAGCTTTCAACCCGACTCTTAACTAGTGAAAGATACTCTGGAGACGTTAAAAATGAAATTTCGGAAGGTAATTGAATATCAAAGAAACTAAATTCGTATTGTTCATAAAAGTCAGTTTCAACAAGTTTCCAAGGTGCATCATTTTCAAGCCATGTTAGCAATTCGTTACTAAATGATGATGAAAGAGCTTGAGGGCTAACGAAGTAAGGGAACGGTAATGTAAATACTTTTGTATTTTCCATATTGAGAAGTTGCTTGTCGGCTATGCACATTTTTCAAGACCGAAAAGTATTGTTTTTACTTTATTAATTATATGTAATTGGTCGTTGCAATAAATAGAAGGATTTGCATAATTAGTTCCAGTTTTCCACCTATGTAAAGGCATTCCACCCCCACATATTTGCAGTTCGGAACAGGTTTGACAAATCGATGAAGTCGGACGTTGTAACTCATGAGCGTTAGCAAATTCGTTTGAAGAAAATATATCAATCAATCGATGAATGTTGATGTTCCATTTTTCTACAAAGCGGTCTGCTCCTTTATGCGAGCTTTTTAAGGTATCATTTTTTGTCACTGTACCATCAGTATCAATTACTGCAATGCCGAAATCAGTAATGCCAACCCCCTCTTTAATTCCTATTCCACCAAGGGCTAGTCGAATAATATCGTCAAGTATCCTTATTTTAATGGGTGTCTGATCAGCAAGATAAATTTCTAATAGTGACACAAGCCATTTACCGTATTCGGTACTATTAAACGAAGTTTTTCCAAAAGGAAGCTTGTCATGATTACCATCTCTGTACAAAAAATCCACACTTGATGTGCCAACTGATTTAAAGAAATTATAGATATCATGTGGATTTGAATGTGGATTAATAACAGCTAATAATCCAGCAAACAAAAACTCAGAATCTGGGTGAGATTTAAGTTTTTCTATCCCGGCTTTTACGCGATGAAAAGTGTTCTCTCCATGATGTCCTACTCGATTTGCATTATGAATGGTCTCTGGGCCATCAAGGCTAATTGATATTGAAGTTTTATATTTTGAACAAAGCTCAAGGATTTTATCCGAAATAAGCATTCCGTTAGTTTGGATACTTATGCAGTAGTGTTCTGGTATTGCTGATCTAAGGGAGTGCAATAGCGCTTCTAATCTACGCGCTCCCAGTAAAAGGGGTTCACCGCCATGTAGGACTATTGCAAATGAACGTTGTTGGTTAATGCAAAGTTCTTTAAGTTCTTTTGATACTGACTTAATTGTATCTTGTGAAATGAAATTAGGCATATCTGCCCAGCTATCATCCCCCATATTATAAACATAACAGTAGCTACAGTTAATGTTACACTGACTTGCAACTTTCAATAAGATCGTATCAATTTCAACCATTCTGGCTCAATTACTTAACGATTATGGCGATTATGCGCCCTGTCATAAACATGAAGTGATTGACTGTCATTTTTGACTTCTTCGATTAGTCTTGCGAGAGTAGGACTGATAACATCACTCATAAATAAATCAACTGGTATACTTGGGTTGATGTTGTTTTCTTGTAAGGTTTGATTTGTATTTTGCATTTCATTACTCGGATAAATTAAAAAACGTTTTCTATTATAGATGTTTGGATGAATTTTTAAAACAATTTATGATTTGTTTAGCCATTAATAATCAAATGGTTATGATTTTTGAATTACGCATAATTTTTTATCTAATTTCTATGATTTTTATCGCTCTCTAATTAATTGAAAAACAAGGTAAAAAAGATGATAAATTTTTTCTATTTTTTATTGTATTCAACAAAAATACTCTGTAGTTAATTGCACATATAGAGGAGCATAAAAACATAGCCGCCCCATAGTTATGTGATGAAGTCAGGTATATTGGCTCTACTCACAACAACCTTCATTCCCTCAGCCACCACCCGAAATCTACCTCTTAACCCCTCACTATACAAAGCACTAGCCGCTGCTTTAATCCTGGCAGGAAATCTAGAAATATCTTTATACTCAATAGCCGTCCAAGCAATAAACTTGTTCCCCTCCTGAATATCTAAATCCATCGTGCCGCTATAGCCTTTTTTATCAAATTCATAAGTCCATTCATTAGCTTCTGGATCTTCTTTAATAACTTCTCTCATCTTAGCTGTATAGCCAGTCTCAGGTTTGCTCACATAAGCGACTTCTACCGCAAAGCCTTACATTCTATCCACCAACTAAGCGCCTTTATCCCTACGATAAAAATATCTCGCCAAAGCAAAATCAATCCGATCTGCTAACAGTGCCTTAAATTCAGCATCCTCCCAAAGCGCTTGGTAAGTCTCTTGAACACCAAACTGCTTCAACGCTTTATCCAATTGAAAAAACTCCCCACCAGTATTGGCCAATTTATCCAAAGGCATTTTTATCAAATGCGCTACCACTTTACTCAAGGGAAATTGCTCGGGTTCTACAGTCTTAGCCAGTTCATCCCAATCGGCAAGGTGGTCTGGATGGGTGAGGTAATAGTTTAAAAAAGGGGGTGCAATATCGGTTACGTTCCATGTGGTGCCCTTAAGCGTGAGTAAAGTTTTTAACACCACCATCTTGTAGGATTTGGTGGGGCTGAGTTCTTTTTCAATATGTTGTAATAAGGCTTCAGCGGGGCTATCCAGTAAACTCGTTTCATAAGCGCTTAAGTCGTTCATATAGGCTTTGACGCGTAACTAGTTGCCACCCAATTTTTTCTCTTTTATAAAGACACTGGGATCGGGACTGGTTGGGTTTACAAAGAAATCCATTAATTGGGGTGAACGGTCCAGGTTGTTGCGTAATTCTTGATAGAGCGCGGTTAAGACGTCTATTTTGCTGGCGGGGGTTAAGATGCGTTTTATTTCTGCATCCCAGATCCGTTGTACCTCTGTATCCGCGTTGACATAACAGGCGCTGGGCAGTTGTTTGGCTTGGGTTTGTTGGCGGGTGTGTTGTTTAAAATCTTCGACACTGGTGTAGCCGTTAATGGCTAAGCGGGTGACGTAAGCGTGTTTAAAGTTGCCAACAAAGTCTAAAGCAACCAGATAGTCTTTGTCGGGCAGTTGTCTTAAGCCACGTCCCAGTTGTTGTAAAAATACCGTAAAAGATTGAGTGGGTCTTAAAAATAATACATGGGAGACGGCGGGGATATCAATGCCTTCGCCAAAGATGTCAACGGAGCAGATGATTTGTAAGGGATGGTTTTCATCTTGTAAGTGTTTGATAGCGGCTTCTCGACGGGCTATGCTGTCTTTGCCCAGTAAGCAAACCGATTGAATGCCGCGACTGGCACCCAATTGATTAAATTGTGCGCTCATGTACTCCGCATGTTGTTGTGTTGAGCAAAAGGCGAGGGCTTTAATCTTGCCGGTGGCGGGTAAGAATTTGATTAAGTTATTAAAGATCAGTGCGGCTCGGGTGTCGTTGATTAAAACTTGATCCAGTTCTTCGTCGATATAGCCGCGTTGTGTCCAGCGTAGGGCTTGATAGTCACTGGGATCATGAATGGCAAAGTATTGAAACGGCACTAACCAGTGATTGTTTATGGCATCAAACAAACGGGTTTCAAAAGCGACATTATAATCACAGAGTTTTAATACATCGCGGCCATCCATGCGTTCGGGTGTGGCAGTCAGGCCGAGTAAGAACTGGGGTTTAAACTTATTTAATAGCCGTTGATAAGAGTCGGCTTCGGCATGATGAAATTCATCAATCACCAGATAGTCAAAGGCATCGTCTTTATACTGATCCAAGGTATTGGCTTGCGATAAGGTTTGTACCATCGCAAAGACACTGGTGGCTG
>CAIMEB010000193.1 GCA_903839855.1 uncultured Methylococcaceae bacterium | reverse complement strand
GTTTACCAGAAAGGGATTTCACTGTCCAAAGTAGCGATGCGGACGATTGAAGCCAGACTGGAACGTAACCCAATCCTACCCAAATGGGACATCTTGATTCGACCCATCTAATGGGTAAATTAATTTCCGGAAATCACCTAAAGTCTTGCTACAAAGCACTCTGGACAGTTCAGGATTGATTTTTTATAAGCGCGTGTAAGCTCAGGGGGTCACTCTACAGACATTGAGAATAACCGATATGTTGTTTTCTTAATAAAGCATTGAAAAATTATGTCTCATCAAGGCTATTTCCTTTCGAGTGAGGCCGAATGCTCAGTTTAGTGGGCGCATTTCCGTGCCAAGTTATCAGCGCATTGCGTGGAGCTTGGCTTTTCCCTCGATGACATTGCCAGTACCTTAGCGGATATTGACTTTTATATCTGGCTGGTACAAAGTTGGAACCCCACCGTTCAGAAAAATGCAATGGAAGCTTCTGCTTTCAAAGCCATGATTGGCACGGGCTTAGGTAGTGAGCGGGTTGCATTATCTGTCCATCTGGTATTTGGTTCAGAGCCGGTGCCGGTGTTACCCGGTGCTTTGACGCACTTATTTAATCTAATCCAACGCATTAAAATGACCGGGGCTTATAAGCTGATAGTAGGTAAAGAATTAGGTATTATAGGGACTCAAAGCGCGGCTGACTCTGATGAGCCTGATTTTACTGTGATAACAGAACGTGGGACAACCATTGAGCGAGTTAAATTGACCTTTACCCGATACAGTCATGGTGGTGTAACTGTCGAGAGTCACCGTAATGACAGTGAGTGGGAGTTTTTGGGTATTGTAGTTACGAAACCCTGGTAAGATGAGCACAATTAATCAATCGAACAGGCTTTATGTCCAATTGGGTTATTGTTATAACATTTGCACAGATTAAATTAGCCCAAAGAGTACAGTCATGAGTGCAAGCGAACCCTTAAATACACTGGATTTTCCATTACACGGCACCCGCTTAATTGAAGCCAGTGCGGGCACCGGTAAGACCTATACGATTGCGGCTTTGTATGTGCGCTTGATAGTGGGTCACCGTTTAAATGATGCCTTGCAAAGCCAACCCTTGTTGCCACCTGATATCTTGGTGGTCACCTTTACTGAAGCCTCTACCAAAGAATTACGCGATAGAATCCGGGAGCGCTTGAGTTCAGCCGCTCGTTATTTTCGTCAGAATACAGAAGTCGCTGATCCTTTTCTACAAGGCATTAGACATGATTTTGACAAAGACCAATGGCTGGGGTGCGCTCAACGTCTTGAATTGGCCGCTAACTGGATGGATGAGGCGGCTGTTTATACCATTCATGGCTGGTGCAATCGAATGTTGCAACAACATGCGTTTGATAGTGGCAGTTTGTTTCGTCAAGAAGTTAACACAGACGATACTGAGTTATTAAATCGGGTGGTTCGTGATTACTGGCGAACCTATTACTATGCCTTAGCCGATAATAGTCAGTATCTTGGAGCGATCTTTGCGGAGTTTCAACATCCCGATGCCTTACAAAAGGCCTTAAAAGACCTGTTAAGCAAAGACGAACCGCTTAAGGGTGAAGCGCTTAAATCGCTTTCGATCACTGAATTATGTGATGCGTATTATCAACAGCACAAGGCAACCTTAGCCGAACTAAAGCGTCCCTGGACGGTTTGGGCGGGTGAAATCAGGGATTTAATTGACCAGGCGGTGACGGGTAAAGTGCTTCCAGGAGCAAACTATAAATCGAATCATCGTGCCGAATGGTTTAGAAAAATTGAAGAATGGGTCGTTGACTCTAATCAAGTCGAACTTAAATTAGGCACGGGTTTTATCAATTTATCAACTGCCGGTATGGCATCCTTAGTCAAGTCAGGAACACCACCCACTCATCCCGGCTTCGATGCTATTGGGAAATTACCTGAACAACTGGCTGCGTTGCCTACCTTAAAAACAGCATTAATTGAACATGCTGTACATTGGATGCGTCAACGCTGCGCCTCTGAAAAGAATCGTTTGGCACAAATGTCCTTCAACGATATGTTGACCCGTCTGGATGCTGCGTTACAAGGCGAAAACGGCGATAGCTTTGCGCAAGTGATCCGAACACAATTTCCGATTGCGCTGATTGATGAGTTTCAGGATACCGACCCTGTCCAGTATCGTATCTTTGAAAGATTGTATGCGGCTCAAGGGGATAATAGCTTAGGCTGTTTTATGATTGGCGACCCTAAGCAGGCCATCTATTCTTTTAGAGGTGCGGATATCTTTACTTATCTAAAAGCCCATCAAGCGACCTTAGGAAAACACTACACCTTAGATACCAACTTTCGTTCGACTCAGGACTTGGTTAAAGCCGTGAACCAGTTGTTTTTGTCGGCGGATGCAAAACAAGCCAAGGGCGCATTTTTATTCAAGAAAGCAGATGAACTGAATCCGTTACCGTTTGTTGATGTTAAAGCAAAAGGTAGAGATGATGTTTGGGTAATTAAGGGGCAAGCGGCTTCCTCTTTAACTTGTTGGACGTGGGACTCGCCTGAAGCCATTTCTCAAACACCTTATCGGGAAACAATGGCAGAAATAACTGCCAGTGAAATTATTCAACTGCTTAACTCAGCACATGATAACCGTTAAAATACTTTCTAATTTGTTACAAACATTAAAGTGGTTAAGTATTGGTGTCACTGGACGTATTATATAAAGCGCTCCTAATTCCATAAGATTTGAAGTATTTTGCTATGCACTGCATTTTATCACACATGCGAAGGCCTATAAGCCTAGGTTGTGCCAAGTCAGGAAAATTGCCTACAGTAGATGTATGAATTGGCTGAAATCCGCGAGGCTTCAACTGGATAGGATAGGTCCTTAGGAGCAGGGTCTTGGTCACTGAGACGTTGTACCGTAGTTATGAGGTTACTCATATCGTGGTTGTTGTGAGTACTTGACTAGCGAGTACTAAAACATTGACTAGTGTAGTTTCAGAATCAATACCACATTTAAAACGTGGTGC
>CAIMEB010000192.1 GCA_903839855.1 uncultured Methylococcaceae bacterium | reverse complement strand
CTGGTTGCCTTTTGACGCTTATAAGTCTTTTGCTGATCTCAAAAGAGAATTATTTGATGTGCTTGCTAATATTGGACTATCTTTCACCGTAGACTTTTCTTAAAAGTTAAGTTAAATTAATTTTACATAGGTACTTAAAGGACAAACACAATATTTGTTGATAGGGCGACCGGATCAATCCTAAAATAGTTGAACAAAGGCTTAATAAGGTAGGTAATGAATTTTTCTCTTTCAAACTTTGATCCTCAAATAACAATTTCTACCGCAGAAATGCTTGAGATCAGCCAAAAAATTAATCGTGACTTTGCGCCAGTTTTATCCGCACAAATAGACAATACTGCTAACCCTGGAGCTCTCTCAAGCCAACAACTACTTGATATTAGCGAACATATTAGTCTAGACTTCGCCCCTAAAGTTATCCATAATTCGCCACAATTAATGCTGTTACCCGTTGATCCTAATAATATTTATGCCTACTGGAATCTGGACGAGCGTGATGCACATCATATCGAAAAAAATGATCCCGTCCTTCAAGAACATACATTAAGGATTTATTCCATCCCCGCCACTGCATCAAACCCTGATAGATATAATATACCCTCTTGGTCAGATTTTATTATTGACGATACAAAACATCGACAAAATATCACGTTACCTCTTAGCGTCCAGAAGAAATATTATTACGCAGCGTTAGGCAAATTTGAAGAGGATAATAACTTCACACCCCTTGCTAACTCCAGCACAACTGTATTTCATTTTGGAAAAACTACATCTTTTTATAACCTGGAAGATTCAGCACTTTTGCTTCCCCATAATTGCGCCACTAATGATTTTCAAGACAGCATCCCTATTATGAATAAAAGCAACTCTGGGCAACGTATCATTAATCAACTATGAAAACAGGATTTCTTGGTCTGATTCTCCATGCTCACTTGCCGTATGTCCGGCATCCAGAGCATGAAAGCTTTTTTGAGGAGAACTGGTTATTTGAAGCAATCACGGAATGCTATATTCCTTTAATTGGTACTCTGGATCGTTTGCAAAAAGACAACGTGACCTATCGCCTTACCTTGTCACTATCGCCCCCCTTGATAACTATGCTTAGGGATGAGTTGTTAAATGCCCGCTACCTAAAATACCTGCATAAATTAATAGAGCTGGCTACGAAAGAAATTCTACGTACCCAACATGAAATTGAGCTTCAAAAGCTAGCGCAGTTTTACCTGGCATTCTTTCAAAATACTTTGGATATCTATCAAAATAAGTATGACAGCGATATAGTTGGTGCCTTCAAAAAGCACTCTGAGCAAGGAGCGCTCGAGCTGATAACCTGCGCTGCCACGCATGGTTTTTTACCGTTACTTAGCGTTAGCGAAACAGCGATCCGTAATCAGGTTAATGTCGGTGTAAACACCTTTAAAAGTTATTTAGGCTATGCTCCAAAGGGTATTTGGCTACCTGAATGTGCTTATTACCCAGGGGTAGAACGTTTTCTAGCTGAAGCTGATCTTGAATACTTTTTTGTCGATAGTCACGGTATCATGGACGCCACTCGAACACCTCGTAATGGTGTTTATGCACCGTTAGATTGTGGAAATGGGGTTATGGCTTTTGGGCGCGACCCTGAATCATCGCGACAAGTCTGGAGTTCTCACGAAGGCTATCCGGGAGACTATGATTATCGCGAATATTATAAGGATATCGGCTTTGATCTGGATTTTAATTATATTGCTCCTTATATTCTCGACGGTGAGATTCGTATCAATACGGGCATTAAATATTATCGTGTTACCGGAAAAGATTTACCCAAAGAACTCTATAGCCCTGTAAATGCCTTAGCAAAAGCTCAGCAACACGCACAGGACTTTATTTCTAAACGGCAAGCACAAATTGAGTCTCTCACTCAGTCGATGGATAGACCACCTTTTATTATTGCACCTTATGATGCTGAACTATTCGGACATTGGTGGTTCGAAGGTCCCCATTGGCTAGAACAGGTTTTAAGACTGGCAAGTAAACCCGATAACGCGGTACAAACTCTCAGTTGCAGTGATTATTTATTACAGCAAACAACTCATCAGGTTGCTACACCCTCTGCATCAACGTGGGGAGATCAAGGTTATTTCAGCTACTGGATTAATGAAACTAACGACTGGATCTACCCTTTTTTACATCAGGCTGAAACAGATATGGAAAAACTGGCAAAGGATCTGCATCGCTTAACATTAACGCCCTTACAAGTTCGTGCTTTAAATCAAGCAGCAAGATCACTCTTATTAGCTCAGGCTTCCGACTGGCCATTTATTATGAAATCAGGCACGACGACCGAGTACGCTAATAAACGCATTACTGACCACCTCGCCCGTTTTAATTATTTACATGATAGTATCCGTAAAAACCGAATCAATGAGCGTTATTTAACGGCACTAGAGATAATGGACAATATTTTTCCAGATATTGATTTTAATGATTACAATCCAAACAAGTACCATGACTGAATTGACTGGCATAGAGCTTGACATATTCCCCTTAAATTACCAGAAATTGGTTGCCACCCCTAAAACACTTATGTTGGTCATTGACAAATTCTAAACCAAACGACATGTTACTTTTTAAAATCCTAGGTACCATCAAATAACACCATGTTCAATCACAGGTAAAACCCAATATTGGATACCTGCACCCGAAAACTCTTCACGCAACTGCGCCAACAACATCGGCAAGGCCTCTATGGATACGTACAACTGAAAGCGAATACGCTTTTGCCGCCCAGTCACTTGTTCTGCCAATGACAGATCTTTATTGGCATGATGATGCGAATTGACATTAGAGCTACTAAAACCATGTTCGGTTTCTAATAACAATAAGCTATCGACGATCATTTCCTCAAGACTGGGAGGAATATTGAGTGTCACCAAATACTCGGTACAATTCATGACTCAATCTCCTTGGCTATACCAAACAACTTAAACAAAATGGGCAATAAAAATAGTGTTAAAAAAGTAGATGATACTAAGCCACCAATCACCACGATCGCTAAAGGACGTTGAATTTCAGAACCTGGCCCCGTTGCAAATAACAACGGAATTAAACCGAAAGCGGCAATACTGGCAGTCATCAAAACGGGCCTTAAGCGTCGGGACGATCCCAGTGTAACCACTTTTTCCAGAAGCATACCCGTCGCTTTAAGCTGATTAAAATAACTAACCATCACCACACCATTTAGGACAGCTATACCGAGTAGAGCAATAAAACCTACGGAAGCGGGTACTGATAAATATTCTCCAGACAACCATAAAGCAAAGACACCTCCGACCATAGCTAGGGGAATATTAGACAACACTAACACTGCCTGCCGTACTGATCCAAACGTTGAAAATAATAACAGGAATATCAAGCCTAAGGAAACAGGTACCACTAATGATAGCGTTGCTGCAGCCCGTTGCTGGTTTTCAAACTGCCCCCCAAACTCAACCATATAACCAATCGGTAATTTAACTTTGTCTGCTACCGCCTGACGTGCTTCATCGACAAAACCCACTAAATCACGATCCTGTACATTACTACGAATCACTACAAAGCGCTGACCACGTTCTCTACCGACTGAAACAACACCCTCAACTTTTTTTATCTCAGCAATTTCTGTGATAGGTACATGCCTGCCATTGGGCAACGTTATCTGTAAATTTTCAAAATTGGCTGTATTACTATTGCCACGTAAAATAAGAGGCGTACGCTTGATCCCTTCCTGAACAATGCCTAAATTTAAACCTTCAATCTGTGCGCGTAACAAAGTTTCAATACTGTCACTATCCAGTCCCAAACGTCCTGCCGCTAACTTATCAATGGTCAGTTGTAAAAACTGCATACCGTTATTCTGCTTGGAAAATACATCAGCTGATCCATTGATATGCTTTAAAACCTCAGTAATTTCCTTCGCCTTTTCATTTAACACCACTAAATCAGTACCAAATAACTTAACCGCTACGTCCCCTCGTGTTCCCGTTAACATTTCTGAAACTCGCATCTCAATAGGCTGAGTAAAGCCAAAAGCAATACCCGGTGTTTCGGACATCACTTTACGAATGTCTTCAATCAGCGCTTCCTTGCTGTGCATACGCCATTCTTCTTTAGGCTTAAGCGCTAAAAAAGTATCGGTTTCGTTTAACCCCATGGGGTCGAGACCCAACTCATCAGCACCCACACGAGAAACCACTGTTTTTATTTCAGGAATATGTTTGAGCAGATTTTTTTGCACTTGACCATCCAATGCCACCGATTGTTCCAAAGTGATAGAGGGTAGTTTTTCTAACTGCACAATAATATCGCCTTCATCCATCGTAGGCATAAAGGTGCTACCAATCCGAGTAAAGACCATGATGGTAATGACCAGTAAAATACCTGCACCCATAAAGACTTTTTTATAATTCCCTAAACACCATAACAAAGCTGGTTGATAGACTTTTTGTAATTGCCGGGGTAACCAGGGTTCTTCATGAGACACCTGCTTTAACAAATAAGAGGCAATAACCGGAATAACAGTCAATGACAATATTAATGACCCACTGAGTGCAAAAACGATGGTCAGCGCAACTGGCGTAAATAACTTACCTTCTAACCCCTGTAAGGTCAGTAAGGGTAAAAAGACAATAATAATGATTATAATACCTGAAGCTACTGGGGCAGCGACTTCACGGGTTGCACGATAAATCAGATGCAAACGAGGTAGGCGTTTAGCTTTCTCGACATGAGCTAAATGCGTAATCAAATTTTCAACCACCACTACAGCCGCATCAACCAGCATACCAATAGCAATGGCTAAGCCCCCTAAACTCATCAGATTGGCCGACATACCTATAGCATGCATCAATATAAAAGTAAATAACGCCGCTAAAGGTAACACCAACGCAACCACTAAAGCGGCTCGTAAATTACCTAAAAATAAAAGCAGTAACACAACCACTAAGACAATAGCTTCCAGTAAGGCATCTAGAACCGTACTAACCGCCTTATCAACTAGATCGCCTCGATTATAAAAAACTTTAGCTTCAACACCAGGCGGAAAGCCTACACTAATTTGAGCTAATTTCTTCTCAATGCCCATAATGGTTTGTCTGGCATTAGCCCCTCTTAAACTGAGTACCAAGCCAGTAACAGCTTCACCCTCACCATTTTTACTAACCGCACCATAACGAGTTAACGCACCGATTTTTACCGTTGAAACATCACCGACAGTAACGGGAATTCCATTTTTATAATCGACGACTAGAGTACTGACATCCTCTAATGTTTTAATTCGGCCTTCTGCCCTAACAATCAATGCTTCTTCACCGTCTTTCATTCGACCTGCGCCATCATTATTATTGTTTCTTTCGAGCGTGATCATCAATTTTTCAATACTGATACCTCGCGCCGATAATCTTGTATTATCAGGCACGACTTCAAAACTCCTCACTAGGCCGCCCAAAGAGTTGACATCAGCAACGCCTGGCACCGTTCGAATTGCGGGGCGAATTACCCAATCCAGTAAATCCCGCCGTTCCATTAAGTTTAAGTCTCCACCTTCTACAGTGAACATAAACATTTCACCTAAAGGAGTTGTCATCGGGGCTATACCACCCTCAACACCCTTCGGTAAATTACCCCACATCGCATTTAAGCGTTCAGCCACTTGTTGTCTTGCCCAATAGATATCCGTGCCTTCAGTAAAATCAACGGTAATATCAGTAAGTGCATATTTGGCAATCGAACGTAACATAGTTTGATGGGGAATACCTAATAATTCGACCTCAATACGCGCAGTAATCCTGGCTTCTACTTCTTCAGGTGTCATGCCCGGAGCTTTAACAATAATTTTTACCTGTGTGGGCGACACTTCAGGAAAAGCATCAATAGGAATATTTTTAAAGGCTAAATAGCCGCCTCCTGATAAGAGCAGTACGACTATCATCATCAGTAATCGTTGACTTAAGGCGAAGCGAATTAAGCCACCCATTATTCAGGACTCCCTAAACCTAACCACTGGGCTTTTAATGCCACCGCACCTTTAATAGCAATAGCCTCATTACCAACAAATTCACCCTTAATAATAGACTCATTCGTTTGTTGACCTATTACTTTTATAGGGCTTACTGTAAAGCCACTCTGATTACGTACAAAAATAAAGGCGTTGCCTTCATGTTGGGCAATGGCTGTATTAGGCACTTTAAAAGCCTGAGTTTCAATGCGCTCAATAATTTGTGTATTAATGGTTTGACCGGTTCTAACGGTCGATTGCTTACCGATTATCTTTGCTCGAACCTGTATAGTTTGATTCTCTGGATTAACACTTTGTCCTACTAGCTTTATTTCTGCACTAATAGGGGTATTATCAATCAACACTTGGTCACCCACGGTAATTCTACCTAAGCGTTCATGAGGCACATCAATCTCTAACCAAAGTTCATCCAGATTAGCCACTCTGTAGAGTGAGGCTAAGATATCAACACGCGAACCCACGACACCTAAGCGCTCTATAACAACGCCCGAGATCGGTGCATGCAAACTTAATTGACTGCTTAATTGACGGATTTTAGTTAAATGCTCAATTTCACTGGCGGTCATCCCAGAAATTTCAAGCAGTTGTTTTAATTCATTCGTTTCATAAACTAAGGCATTATATTGGCTACTCGTTTCTTGCCAGCGCCGCTCAGCAATCACCCCTTCATCCCATAGTTTTTTATCCCGCTGATAAGCAAACGAATGTAATTGCAGATCAGTTAATGCCTTAAGATAAAGGCGTTGCATGGATAGTAAACTGGGGCTATTCATCTGTGCTAAGACTTGCCCTTTTTTGACATGATCACCCACCGCTGCATTAAGCTTAGTAATTAAACCAGCTTGAGAGGCACTAACAAGATATTCATAAGCCGCAGGAATCACAACCTTGGCGGGTGCATTTAACACCGGCAACTGTTTAGCCACTTCAAACTTACCCAGTATTATCCCCAAGCTATTTAAATGTTCTTCTGTTAGCTGAATAGTATTTTCAGTATTAGCACGACTGGAACCAAAGAAAAATGGAAGTCCGATAAGTATTAACAATAGTACATATTTATGATATTTCATGGAATAACACCTACCACTTGATTATAAAGAGCTTCATCTCTTTGTAGCATCACTGCACGTTCTTTTGCATTGAGAATGGCTTGTTGTGTTCTGGATTGAATTCTTAACAAATCCATCAAACCAATGTCACCCACCGAAAAAGCTAACTGAGTCATTTTTAGCAACTCTTCAGAAACCTTTTTCTGTTCATTCGCATTATCCAGCTCAACTCTATTGACTTCCAAGTTATGCTCTGCCTCGTGATGGGCTTGCTCTAGATCACGGTAGAGTTGTTCCCGTTCGGCAATTAATTTGTTTAACTCAACATTAATCGCTGCAATATGGGGTTGCGTATGCGCACTCCCGCCAAAGGGAATACTCACTCCAACATTAAAAAACTCGGCTTTATTACTGCGATAGTCGGTACCCTCATCACTCAATATGCCGGCAATAATATTGGTTTGACCTGAACCAATCGCTTGAACAGCCTTGATCTCTGCATGTTTACGATCAATCTGACTATTAATGGCAATCAACGTTGGGTGGTTTTGTCCAACCTCTCTAGACCCAGCCAACTTTTCTTCAAAGCTACTAGGTACTTTTGTCGTTTGAGTGATTGAACTATAACGTTTTCGAGCATGCATCAATTCCGCTTCCGCAAGAGTAAAGGCTGAACGTTTTTGCAAAAGTTCAGTGTGCGCTAATAATTCATCAGATCTTGGTAAATCACCTGACTCGACACGAAGCTTAATGTTCGCCAACAGTTTCTCATACACATCCAATTCTATTTGGGTTTGCTCATAGCGAATTTTTGCCAGCGCCATACCCCATAAAGCACCTCTCACTAAACCGGCAACACGTAATTTAATATTAGCCGCTTGTAACTCAGCGCTGGTCTCTGCCTGATTAGCGAGTTCATGCTGGGCATCACGCTGACCAAAATTCCATAAAGGAACCTCTATATTGGCTGTTCCATAATTGAGCCTTGAAGTAGATATGGACTGATAACCAAAGATAGCCTGTGACGCGCCGGCAGTCCAACTCTCACCCCGTGCTGCAAGAGCATTTGCTTCATCTTCTAAAGCACTTAACCAAACCGTATCCGGGTATTTTTCCATTGTCAAATCAATGAGTTTTGACAAAGTCAATACTTTATCGATAACAATAGAATCCAGATGATCAACGACAGGTTTCGATTGATCTGAGACTAATATTTTGTCATTAGTGTAAGCGATTTGAGGCATCAACTGCACAGTGACCAATAAGAAAATAATGCTCTTCATGGTTGGGCAGGCAAGGCACTTTCTGATAATACACAAGAAAAACATAAAATAAGCTCAATGCGAGTTTAATCGCGATATTAGTTGTAAATGCTCACAAATCTCAGGAAAGTTTTGAAAAACAAAAGAGCTTACTAAACAGTCTACCCACTTAAAGCGAGGCAGTTATCAAAAACGGAGGCGTATGAATAATATGATCTCTTGCCTCCAGGAAGAGGAAATTTGGTTCTGTGTAATTATGCCAACTATACGACAGGACAGTCCAAAGCATTATTGAAATAAGGGCAATAACTCCTCCATTTGATGCAATTTGCACAGCTCTTATGTAGAAACTCACATGATTTACTATGTGATCGACCCTAAAAAAGACGAAAGGGGCTTCCTTTCGTCTTGCACATCTATTTTAAAGAAATCGTTTCTGTACGCCCAACTACTTCAATCAAAAGCTTATCTTCTTTAAGAAGCCAACCAATTCCCCGCTGAACATCACTTTTATTAAGCCCAGTTCCATTTGTAATTTTAGTCACACTGGCAGAACCGTTCTTATCCAGATATTGCCAGATGCTCCCAGCAGCTTCACCGATTGTGTTAAGCATTTTAAGTCACCAGTATAAAGATCATTTGAAAAATATCGCCCAAATTAAAGATGGGGGATTTATAAATATTACAATTCAAATTCTATTATGAAAAGTCAATCTTTACCAGTTCCACCTGTCAGTATCGATATGAAATTAAGTATTTTTTATTTGTGATCAGGAAGCACAATATTAAGCTCCAACGTCTCCTGATCATCATCCTGCTCAAAACTAACAGAAATAGCATCCTGATCGACACTCACGTATTTCTGTATGACAGCCAGCAATTCTTTTTGCAATTGCGGAAGATAAGATGGCTGATTCTTTGAGGATCTTTCATGAGCGACCAATATTTGCAGTCTTTCTTTTGCAACGGACGCCGTGCCTACTTTAGATATTCTAAAATAATCCAATAAACTCATTACTAACCTCCGAAAAGCTTCCTAAAAAACCCTTTTTTATCCTCAATAAATCGATGAGGCCTATCTTCACCTAAATAACGAGCAACAATATCTGCATAAGCCTGACCCGCATCACTCTTCTCATCGAGAATAACAGGCGTACCTGAATTTGAAGCATTTAATACAGACTTTGACTCCGGAATAACGCCCAACAAATGCAAAGATAAAATATCCTGCACATCATCAACACTCAGCATTTCCCCCAATTTAACCCTATCTGGAGAATAGCGGGTTAATAGCAAGAACTCATTAATAGGTTCTTCATTCTGCTCTGCCCTACGCGATTTACTTGCCAAGAGACCTAACATACGATCTGAATCTCGTACAGAAGAGACTTCCGGATTCGTAACAACAAAAGCATCATCAGCAAAATACATCGCTAAATGAGCTCCTTTTTCAATACCAGCAGGAGAATCACAAACAATATACTTAAAATCTTTTTTCAACTCATCAAGCACACGACCAACCCCTTCTTGGCTTAGGGCGTCTTTATCACGTGTTTGCGAAGCCGGCAAAATATAAAGTAAATTACAGTTTTTATCACGAATTAATGCTTGATTGAGAGTCGCTTCTTCATTAATCACGTTAACAAAATCATAAACGACCCGACGCTCACAGCCCATAATTAAATCCAAATTACGAAGACCCACATCAAAATCGATAACCGCTGTTTTATGACCCCTTTTTGCAAGCCCCATGGCAATTGCAGCACTAGTGGTTGTTTTACCAACACCGCCCTTACCAGATGTTACGACTATGATTCTTGCCACAAAATTTTCCTCTACGTTAATGGTGTAACTCTATATCTTTGATAATTAATGCTTGGTCTTGCAAATAAACTTGAACAGCCTTACCTTTAACAGAGTCTCCTAAGTCTTCACTAATTTTATAATTGCCTGCAATAGAAATCAGTTCTGCCTGAAGATCAAAACAAAAAATGCGTGCTTCAACATCCCCCTGAACACCTGCTAATGCTCGACCTCTTAGACTATTATAAACATGAATATTTCCTTCAGCTATAATCTCTGCACCCGCGCTAACCTGAGTTAAAACAACGAGATCACCTTTAGCATAAATTCGTTGGCCTGAGCGAATAGGGTATGTAATTAATGTGGTTGCTGCTAACGCAATATTTGAACTTGCATGCGTATTAACTTCTGGCTCTTGACTTGCAGTATCCTGTTTTTTTTCATCTAAAAGTGCTGCATCTCGACTTGATATAGAGTGAATAGGCAATTGCAGCTCCAATGCCTGTTTATTCTGCTGTGCATTTCCACCTCGAATGCCGATAGGAAAAAGACCTGCCTTACGAATAATTCCAGCAAGCTCGATCAAATCAATTAAACAGCCTTGATTATTTGCTTCCTGCAAATCTAAAATCAAAGGAGAATGCTTAAAAAATTCAGGCGCCTTCCTAACTTTTTCTTGAAGCTTCTGCTCAATAACGTCCAGATCATCAGTCGTCAGCACTAATACGGGTACAGAAAACGAAGTACTCTTAAATTCTAAAGCAAAGGGAATATTGGAAGCGTCCATCAACATAGTATCAATCTATTTAATCGTTCTATTTAATCGTTAATGTTTGAATTCTAGCATTGATCATAAAAAAAATCATTTCCAAATGCTACTAAATAAAAAAGGGCCACATTCTTTCGAATGAGACCCTTTAAGATCATAATAGGTAAATTAAATACCTGCCATGAAAAATTGCAACATTTAACGTTTTGAGTATTGCGGACGTTTTCTAGCCTTATGTAAGCCAATCTTTTTACGTTCAACAATACGCGAATCACGGGTGACAAAACCTGCTTTTCTCAATGCTGGACGTAACTCTTCATCATAAGCCATCAATGCACGTGTTAATCCATGACGGATAGCACCGGCCTGACCTGATGGACCGCCACCTTTAACAATAACATTTATGTCAAACTTAGTGACCAGATCAACACACTCTAGTGGTTGACGAGAAACCATCTGGTCTGTTTTACGACCAAAATAGTCTTCAATAGTTTTTTTATTAATCGTAATCTTTCCAGTACCTGAGGTTGCGTAAACACGTGCTATTGCACTTTTACGACGACCGGTTCCGTAATACTGAGCTGCTGCCATAGTCTACTCGCTTATAATTCTAAAACTTTTGGCTGTTGAGCCTGATGATCGTGTTCAGATCCTGCATAAACTTTCAATTTCTTGAACATTGCGCGACCTAATGGATTGTTTGGTAACATACCTTTAACTGCTGTATTAAGAATTCGGTCAGGAAAGGTTTTTCTCAATTTACCCAAACTAACTGTCTTCAAGTTGCCAATATAACCGGTGT
The DNA here is from genome assembly GCA_903839855.1 of uncultured Methylococcaceae bacterium. Classification (GTDB taxonomy): domain Bacteria; phylum Pseudomonadota; class Gammaproteobacteria; order Methylococcales; family Methylomonadaceae; genus Methylobacter_C. Next base: position 10,164 of record CAIMEB010000192.1, on the reverse strand, counting down.
GATGTTGATATAACTTATTTTTTTCTTTATTTCCGGTGACGCCGATTTTTTCTGCGTTCACAACAATAATGTAGTCACCGGTATCAACATGCGGTGTATATTCTGGTTTATGTTTTCCGCGAAGACGTCGTGCAATCTCAGAAGCAAGGCGACCCAGCGTCTTCCCATCTGCATCAACTACATACCAATCGCGCTTAACTTCTGCTGTTTTTGCACTAAATGTTTTCATCGTTACTTAGTCTTTCTCTAAAAGGCTCAATAAAAGAGCGAGAATTTTACTAAACATTGCTATAATTTTCAACGTTTATTTATTTTAGGTATAAAGCGCGTCCAGATAAAATTATCACATTATCTTAAACTCACTTACGGGCATACCCACCAAACCGACAATTTTACAGTAACGTCGGGTATTTAATCAAGAGCTAAATTACTAACTATTCAAATTTACAACTTGATATTCAACGAATGTAACTTACGATAAAGATGCGTTCTCTCCATACCCACTGCTGCCGACAGCTTTGCAACACTGCCCCCCGTACGCTCAAAATGATACTCTAAATAGGCTTTTTCAAAATGATCCCTCGCGTCTTTTAACGGCAGATTAAAGAACTCAGGCACAGATGAAGTCGCCAGCACATCACTGACCACTGAACCCAGCGCCAATTTCACCTCATCCAGCTCTATCTCTTCTCCAACGCCTAAAATCATGAGGCGTTGCACCAAATTCTTTAACTCCCTGACATTGCCACGCCAACTGTAATTACGTAAAAAATTTTGAGCTGCCATCGAAAACTTCCGAAAGGCTAACTTATCCTGACTCACAAAATAATCCACATAAAATCCTAACAGCCCCGGCACATCCTCACTATGCTCTCTCAGTGGCGGAATATTAAGTGCAACTTCGTTAAGCAAATAGTACAAATCCTGTCTAAAACGTCCAGACCTAATTTCTTCATCCATGGCAATCCTAGTCGAAGCAACGACTCTAACATCTACACGCACAGCCTCACTACCGCCAACACGTAAAAAAGAACTGGACTCTAACGCGCTCAGCAGTCTCAACTGTGTCTCCCTATCCATCCCCCCTATTTCACTTAAAAACAGGGTTCCTTTGTTAGCCCTTTCTAACAGGCCCGGATAAATCTTACCTTGAGTCTCTTTTCCAAAAAACTCCACGGCTGAATTTTCAGGCGATATACTGCCAACGGCCACATCAACAAAGGGGCCATTGCGATAAGCGCTATTATTATGTAGATATCGGGCATAAAGCTCTTTACCAACCCCCGCCTCTCCGTAAAACAATACCCGCGTATCATGTTGCCCCAATCTCTTTAACTGATCTTTAACCCTGGCGACAGCAGCACTCTTACCTACTGGCTCCATATCAACAATCAACTGCTTTCTAAGCCCTGCATTCTCAACCTGGAGACTACCTGCTTCTAATGCCCTTTCTACAATTAATAACAACTTTGCCAATGACAAAGGCTTTTCAAGAAAATCGTAGGCCCCTAATCGAGTAGCCTCTACAGCTGCCTCAACCGAACCATGCCCCGACATCATCACCACCGGACAAAGCAATAAATCTTCAGCCACCCACTCTTTCAACAGAGTAATACCATCCATGTCAGGCATCCAGATATCAAGCAGAATCAAATTAGGCTGTTGGGAATTTTTTAATTCTCTAGCGGTACTGGCATTTTCTGCCATCGCCACCTGATAACCTTCATCTTCTAGAATTTCACAGACTAATCTGCGAATATCCGGCTCATCATCGACAACTAATATACGAGGTGTATTTGCGTTCATACCATTTCTACAACTGTTCAGCGTTACATGCAGGAAACTGAATTATAAACCCAGCACCCACCTTACGAGCAGTGTCAATCCAAATTGCACCACCATGTTCTTCAATTATTTTTTTCACAATAGCCAATCCCAAGCCGGTACCCTTAACTTTAGTGGTCACATAAGGTTCAAAAATTCTCTCAATCTGATCCTCTTTAATTCCAGGGCCATCATCATAAAGGCCTATTTCGATAAAATCAGTATTATTCTTTTGCACTCTATGCAAACTGATATCAATCAACCCATTACTCCCTATTGCTTCTAAGGCATTTTTTATTAAATTATGTAACACCTGTCGAATGCTAACAGGATCTCCATGAATTAACTGTGAACCAATCCCATAATCAGCAATAAATCTAACCCCAGATTTTAACGCATAAAGCGCTAACACTTCCTGAATTAATAAGTCTAAATCAATAACCACAGCCTGCTTCTTAGATGGCTTCGCATATTCAGAAAAGTCGTCAACCATTTCTTTCATGGCCTCAACCTGCTGTACAATCGTTCGGGTAGATTTTTGCAGCATAACCGCATCAGCCAACTCCAACTTATCAGCCAGCTTATGTTGCAGCCTTTCAGCGGATAGCTGAATTGGCGTCAATGGATTTTTGATTTCATGCGCTAACCGTCTGGCGACCTCACCCCAAGCCGCATTTTTTTGTGCCTGTATCAAATCTGTCACATCATCGAAAACGACAACCGCACCGACTCTCAGACCCTCCTGAGAAAATAATGGGGTTCCCCTACAGAGCAATTCCTGTCGACCATTGGGGCCTAAAAATGCAATCCGCTGTTGCCAAATATCATCAGCCTGCTCTAAAAGGCGCTGAATAGATTTAAGGGGCTCTGCTAGCTCAGCATAACTTTGTACAAGCTCAATTAACGTTTGTCCGACAAACTGGTTCACATGCACATGAAAGATACGATAAGCCGCTTGATTGGCCGTACGGATTTTATAGATTGCATCAAAACTAATAACACCTGCCGTTAAATTGGCCAGGATTGTTTCCAGATAAGCCCGCTGATTTTCTACCTCGACACCTGCTTGCCGGGTTTCATCGCGCGCCCGTGCAATCCGGTGCATCATATCGTTAAAAGACTCCACCAAAAAACCCAGGTCATCCTGAGCAAGAACCGGCAAATCCTGATCATAATACCCCAAGGCAACGGCTTTCGTCCCTTTAACTAATTCTTTAACCGGTGCCGTAATATTGCGGATACTTATAAAGGCCACCCAAATAGCCGCCAATAAACTCATTAATAAAACCAGCGATAGCGCCAAAGAGAAACTTAATTTCAAAGAGTTTCTCAAATAATTCATTTCCTGATATCGCACAAACGCAAACTCAACGGAATCAGCCAAATCCGCAATCCTGACCGGCACCGGATATAACGCCTGCAAATACTTTGTCTCCGTCGTCTTAACGGTCACGATAACGCGAACCATCAACTCTTCTTCATGAATCGGCGTTAAAGCAACATATTCTCCATTCTGGCGCAGTTGTAACCAAATATGCTCGTCGGGTAAACTAGGAAGAATATCGCCCGGATTAATGCTACTTGAGGCGATAATCCGCCCTTGATGAGAAAAGAGCGTCATTTCAGAAGCCCCCGAAAGCTCACGTAAATTCTCAATGTCTGCCGCCACCATACTATCAGAGGACTCTTCCAGCTTTCCAGTCAATTGCTGGGTTTGCTTCAAATGCCAACGCGTGCGCTGATCTAAAGACGCTTGACTTAACTCTAAGGCATCTTCCAAAGCGCGATCTATTTCTACGTTAAACCAGCTATCAATCCCTTGATGTAAAAACTGCATCGAGAAATAAAATACAATCACTGCCGGCGCTAGCGCTAAAACCACGAACAGCGACACCATTCGAGTCGTTAACCGCGACCCAGCCTCTCGTCTTTTTGTATGCTGAATCAAAGAAACAATATTTGCTCCCACCAATATCAGCAATACAACCGATCCCAGCGCATTAAATAGCAGCAGCCACGAATACATGGCGCTCAGTTGCGAGGATTCCTGCATGGCCGAACTCATCAACTGCAACGATAGCAGAATCAAGCCAAACAGGATTAAAACGTAGAAATTAACGGGGGGGGTTATTTTTTCAGAGGCCATAAAGTCCAGTCACTGGATAAATACCATTGCGGATCAACATAGGCAATTGGACGTAATGGCAAAGGCAAAACATCACGATCAAAATCTACCTTAACATAACAAATATAGTGATTTTGAGGATTAATATCAGCTGACTTTAACGTTGGGTAATAAGTCACCGTAGACATTGATTCTAAAGCTGCAGACAAGGTTGAAAAACTAGTGATCTCTCCATTGGTCTCATTTCTAACCCGATACATATTCAATAAGGCATGATACTGAATGCGATAACGTATTACATCATCGAGTAAGGTAATATTCCAAAACAAATCTCGATGCTGCTGAATTTTAAAGTGTAAATCCCAAAACAAGGGGACGCCATTTTGCAAAGCACGCTTCGCCTTATCACTCAGATGATAAATAACACCCGCAGACAACGCATAGCTATCCCCTTGATGAACACTTTCTAACTGACTAACCTCAGCAGAAAATTCTGCCCCGTAGCCTGTATTCAATGATGAACACAATAGGAATAATGCAACGAATAGCAAGCAATAAGATGGCTTATTGCTTTTTAATAAGCGCATAATAAAAACCATCCATTGCGGAATCACCTGGTAGAATCTGCCGACCATGACTCACAGCAAAACCCCAATCAGCAGCAATAGGTACCTCAACCGCATCTGGATGCTCATCTAAAAATACTGCAATTTGCTGTTCATTTTCCTGCTTAAGAATCGAACAGGTTGCATAAAGCATGACCCCATCCGATGCCAACAAGGGCCAAACAGCTTTCAATATACGTTGCTGCACATCACGCAACGCCTGAATATCTTCAGGCTTACGTAACAACTTAATATCGGGATGCCGACGAATCACCCCCAGCGCTGAACAAGGCACATCCAATAAGATGCGATCAAAAACCTCACCATCCCACCAAGCTTCAGGATTTGCCGCATCACCCACCACCAGATCAGCCGAAAAATTTAAGCGCAGTATATTCTCGCTTACGCGACGCATTCTGGATTCATCAATATCCACGGCCACCAAACGCTTGATCCGTTGTTGAGACTCCAGGATATGCGCGGCTTTACCACCCGGTGCGGCACACACATCCAAAACACGTTGCCCTGCTTGCACGTTTAATAAACCAGCCGCCAATTGAGCCGCCACATCCTGAACCGAAACCAGTCCTTGTGCAAAGCCCGGTAATAAATCAACACTCACAGATTGTTTAAGAACAATCGCAGAAGGACAAAAATCAACCGCAGTTGCCTCTATGCTTTTCTCGGTTAACTGCTGTAAATAATCGGCCTGACTGATTTGTGACAGATTAACCCGTAACGCCATAGGCGGTTGTTGATTGTTCTCAACAAAAACACTCTTTGCTTGATCTGACCAATCTAACTCAATCTGCTTGACCAGCCACTTAGGATGACTGATGGCTGACCACTGCATGGCATCGGCTTTTTGTTCCAGGCTGACTTGATCCCGCAAATAACTGCGTAACAACGCATTGATAAGCGCCTTTGCCCACGGCTTTTTTCGAGTTGCCAAAACCGTCTCTGAAACAGCCGCATAAGACTTAACCCGCATATAGTTAAGTTGATATAAACCCACTAAAGCCAATGATTTAACTTCAACGTCCTTCAGAGGCTTCGTTAACAACTCACTTAAAATAAAATCCAGACGATAAAAATACCGACAAACACCGTAACATAAAGCCTGAATAAAGGCTCTATCCTTATCCAGTTCAACTGACGGTAAAGCAGCATCTAAAGCCGCCGTTAAAGACTGCCCATCCTGCAAGACACGTGTTAACACCCGTGCGGCGACTTGCCTGGTATTCACTGACTGTTCAACCTAATTTGACCCCATTAACCTCATGAGCATTAATAAATGCCTGAGTAGACAACCGTTTTCCGCCGGGTAATTGCACTTCATGCAGTCTTAAAAAGCCGTTTCCTGTCGCGACGTCCATATTCTTGTTGGTAAGGCTAACGACTCCAGGTTCTAAGCTTGTTTCCGTCAAAATTGCTTCAGCTTGCCAAATCCGTAACACATTGCCTTGATAATCCGTTTGGGCTACTGGCCAAGCGTTTAAGCCTCTTACTTTAAGCGCCAACGTTTTTGCATCTTCAGTCCAATCGATGACGGCTTCGATTTTAGTTAACTTCTCAGCATAAGTGACCAGGCCTTCGTCTTGGCGCTCTGCCAAAATTGTTCCGTTTTCCAGATCAGGAAGCACTTTTAGCAAACCAATCGCACCCAATTCAGCCAGCCTATCGTGTAAGTCACTGGCTGTATCCTGAGCCTGAATAACATACTCTTCCTTATGAAGCATATCGCCAGCATCCAGTTTACGCACTATGCGCATAATCGTTACACCTGTCACCTCATCGCCTGCCATTAAAGAACGCTGAATAGGTGCCGCTCCCCGCCAACGGGGTAATAACGAGGCATGTACGTTTACACAACCGAGTCTGGGCGATTCCAAAACCGCTTCGGTTAAAATCATACCGTAAGCCACAACCACCATTAAGTCGGCATTAAATGACTTTAAGACCTGCAAGTCTTCCTCATTTTTTAAACTCAGAGGCTGAATAACCGGAAGCCCATGCTTCAGAGCAAGTTCTTTAACGGGGCTGATCTGTTCGCGTCGTCCTCTACCCGCTGGGCGATCAGGCTGCGTATACACAGCACACACAGTATGATTAGAGTCCAGTAAGGTTTGCAAACTGGGTACTGAAAATTCCGGGGTTCCGGCAAATAGTATCTTCATGATCAACTTTTTTCCATTTTATGAATTTTTTCTAACTTCTTCTTGATGCGCTGCCTCTTTAGAGATGAAATGTGATCAACAAACAGCTTGCCATCCAAATGATCCATTTCATGCTGCACGCAAATTGCCAATAAATCCTTGGCCTCAAACTCAAAAGACTGTCCCGCTTTATTAAGCGCTCTTACCTTAACATGTTCTGCACGGGTTACCTTTTCAAAAAAGCCGGGCACAGAAAGACAGCCTTCTTCAGCTTCTTTAACGCCATCTTTCTCAATAATTTCAGGATTAATTAAAAACAACGGCTCATTCTTCTCTTCACTGACATCCATAACAATTACTCTTAGGTGTACATCTACCTGCGTGGCAGCTAAACCTACCCCTTGTGAGTGATACATCGTATCCAGCATATCATCAGCTAACTTTTTGATTTTATCATCGACCGACTTGACCACTGCGGCTTTCTTACGCAGTCGATCATCCGGAAACTCGAGAATAGTTAAAATACTCAACAAACTCTCCACTAAAAATAATTGAAAGTAGAATTCTATAGTAGCACAGCAATACATGCAAACGTCCTACCTGACAGGGCGTTAACTCATTATTTTGGTGTTATATTTAATTTGGTTTTTTTGCGGGGTTTGAATGCAGGGGATTGATTTGTATTGATTTGTGAAGAAGTAATTTACTACACGTTATAATTGCATCTACCAAGCGTTTATATCACATCTCCCCAAAACCTATACTTCATGCCTGTAAAGGAGCACAATTAAGCAAATAATCCCCTTGTAGGCGGTTGATAAGCGAATATACCGTGTTTGAACAGCTCCATCACCTATCGCGAAAAGACCATTCACTTATTGAAACAAATCTATAGCTGTTTATTTCTAAGAGAATACACATTTTTGAAATAAGTCTATTCACAGTCTGGCAACGGTGACTGCTCACCTCCTTAAGCTGTTCATCGCTGACTCACAACGTGCTTAACGCAGACTAACTAAAAACTATAGGTTGAGTCTTAAAGTGCTTATTGTTTACAGCTTTATTACTATAGGATTAGTCCCAACTCTGTAACGTTTTTTTGTTGTTGTCATAAGTCTTTTTTACGCCTGTCTATGCGCTTTTTTACTGTGAACTATACGCAGCTTTAGAAAAAACTGATAACTTATCTGGTTATTTCCAGTCAACTGGACTAGACTGTAAAGCTAAGGCCGCGACCTTTTTAGATGCGTACATAAAGATGATCTCGATAAGTGCTCTATAAATCGACTGATTTTTAATGCTATGTGCGTTTAAATCACGCTTAACTGATAGGAATTATCGATGCAACCCAAACTGATTGTCGCGTTTGAACGTCTTAATAACGCGGAGTTCTTAACAAAGTCCGGCGTTATCGTGGCTGGATTAACCAATAACGTTAATTATCCTGAACCCTGGTTACCACTAACAATAACTTTGAGTGACTTGACCACTGCCCAGGCTGATTATGAAACCGCTTATCATGACGCTTTATCACAAGATAAGTTTAAGGTTTCCCATCGTAATAATTGTCGCACTGTGTTAACAGGAATATTAAAAAACGTGGCCTCTTATTGTGAATTAGCGTCTCAATGGGATGTTTCTAAACTAGCATCCAGCGGTTACGATTTACGACGTGATACCACGCATAATAATACCTTTGATACCTTACCCGCCCCTTTAGATTTTAGCATTATGCAAGGCGCTTTTAGTGGCACGATAGATCTTAAAATCAGTCGCTTAACAGGAGCCGCCAGTTATGAAGTGCAAATAACGCAATTAGATCCTATGGTCGAGGAAAATTGGACACATGTTTTATGGTCTACAACAGCCACGCACATTCACCTGCCGGATTTAATACCCGGTCAATCTTATTGGCTACGGATCAGAGGCATAGGTATCAATGGGGTTGGACTGTGGACTGACCCACTGAATATGATGGTTGTTTAAGAAAGACTAGATTTTAGCGGGGGATTAAAGCCAGATGAGTAATCATCTGGCTTTTTGTGTGTGTGGCGTGTTCAGACTTTTCTATGCAGTTTGCTGTGGCTGATGGAGAGCTTTTGATAAGTGGTCGAGCGGTTTGTGCCATTTAGAGATATTCAACGATTTCAGCGAATGGCGGCTGGAATGCAGTAAGCAGTCGTTCATCGATCAAGGTCAAGTAGTGGGTCAAATCTGTAATTTGGCATGAATATCCAAGTCAAAGCCAACTTTAATCGCGATATTGCTCAATTTCTGTCTTTGTAAAAGGTGTAATATCCGCAGAAACCGCGCTCCAAAAATCCTGAGTAGTGTAATCCTTCAATTTAGATTTAAATGTGATTTTCTTTTTCTTATCTTCACAATATTTTCTTAGGATTTTCTCAAATGCTGACCGTGTGTAAACAGCGGCGGCTTTATAATCACAATTTTTACAATGTTCTGTGGCTTTCTGTAGAAAGTCACCTTCGTTGATTAAAGGGGTTTCGAAGCCTTCCTTGGTTTCGTGTGCATAGAACTCCAGTGTTTTCCAATTCTCTACACCTTCCAAATAACTTTTGGCATATTCATACCAGGGCTTGTCGTAGGTGGTAATGAAGATTTGATAGTCCGGGAACTCGGACTTTAAAATGTTTAATAATGGCAGGCGATTGGCAATATCCAAACCGATAAAAATATCATCCAGAAATAGAATCTTGCAGGGGATGCCTTGGATGTGGCGTTTAATCATGCCCAAATAAATTGAAATAGCAATTGCAGATAATCGGGCTTCATTCAGAAATAAATGTGGCTCAGTGATTTTTTTACCTGCGTAGGTTAGATCTATATGGACATGGTTATTTTCAATGGCTTGATAATCGCTATCGGGCTTTGCCTGCCGGTAAGCCAGTTTGATGACAAGCTTATGATTGAATTGATCGAGTATTGGGTTGGCATGCTTAAGAATATATTCCGGGCTATCCGTTTTGAATAACTCGCTGAAGGCTTCATTAAAAGTTTTGAGGGCGGCATTAACCTCTTTCTTTTTCTGGGTAAGGTTGTAGCTATTATCTGTCGTTTTGGCAATCTGATTCTCTACTGTTTGCCAAAGTTCGCCCAGCTCTTTTCCATAGGTTAAGGTATATCTGAAGTGTTTTAGTACGCCATTGACCAGTAGATTAAACAAATCAATCTGCTGGCCTTTTTGTACATGATGAATTTCCAGTAGATGTTTATAGGTCAAGAAACTCTTCAGTTTGTTGGCGTCGCGAATACTGGTAAGTACTTATGAATAATTAATTTAACTAAGGCCTGGGATGTTTAGCGTATGATAGAGTCATTTTTAAATTATAAATGCTCTATATAAAACAGCTCACCTCGCAAGAAATTCTCACCTTAGAAGAGATGCATAAAAATCATCCCAGTCATTTAAGTAGAAATAGAGCTCATAGTGTTT